>JBFFTH010000023.1:0-19590 GCA_041571855.1 Porticoccaceae bacterium | reverse complement strand
GGTGTGGCGCCGGCATAAGCATCCAATGACCAGTAATCCGGCTGTAATTGCTCACGGAACAGCCTTTCCACCTGTGGCCGCAGTCTGCTCAGGGAGGGGATGACAATACCGATGCGCTGTTCCGGTGCTTGCGCCAGTCGCTCTCTGGCCCAGATCGCTGCGGCCTGAATTTCCTCGACTTCATTCTCCAGGCAGACCGTGCAGCCCGTCGAACTGATGGTGGTCGACGCAGCGTCAACGAGCCTGCTGCCGGCGCATTCCAGTAAGCGCTGGTGCAGGGGCGGCAGCGTCTGGAAGCCTACCAGAACAATCTCCTGGTAGTTAGGCAGATGACGATCCAGGTAGGCATCGGCCAGAATGGAGACACTGTCACTGCGGGTAGTTGCGCTTAATTTATGCAATTGCCTTTTGATTGCAGTGATCCAACGACTGAGATGGGGTGACTCGTCGCTCAGCAACTGCTCCGGAATCTCCCATTGCCGAAGCAGCCGGTAGGCCTTTTGCGCTTGTCTTGCCGTGGCGGCAATGGGCAGTTCGGGGGGGCAGTGCCGGTCATCGGCGATAACCGAATTCCAGAGCACAAGCTCCTGCTGCTCATTCAGAATAATCAGCTCCGTGCCCTCCAGGCCCAGATCGCAGAGTTCCTGCCACTGGTTGTCGATCCAGCTGTCGAGGGCAAAAACCGAGGGAGGCCGCCAGCCAGAGACGCCGTTGCGGACCTGTTTCAGTCCCCAGGATTGCCTGATGTGGTTGGCCAACCGGTTGTTGGCGGTGATAACGAGGGCGCTGCTATCCAGAGTCGTGTTTTCCAGGGCGCCCTCCAGCAGGGCTATATCGAAAAGCGGCGCGAGCATGCTGCCGTTAAACCCTGAGCAAATGACTGGAAGGACTGCCGAACTGGCTAAATGTTTGCGCGAGTAGGGGATCTTCTGCGGTGTAGTAACTGGCGATAAGAACGGATCTGTTATCTGCCCGACGGCCTGTTTCATTCAGTAAATACGCGACCCGGCGAGCAATGGCCTCGCCGGAATCAATCCATTTGACATCAAACCGGGCGACAGCCATCAACTCATCCAGCAACAGGGGGAAGTGGGTACAGGCGAGGACAATGGCGTCCAGTTTTTTGTTTCTGTAAAACGGTTCGACGATGGATGCCAGTTCATCCTTGTCGATTTCACAACCCCGCAATTTTTTCTCGGCCATGTGGACCAGTTCGCTACTGCCGACTCGCACCACCTCGCAATCGCCGGCGAACTCATCGATCAGTTGCTGCGTATACTGCCTCTGCACGGTACCCGGTGTCCCCAGCAGGCCAATAACCCTGCTTTTGCTGGCTTCCGCCGCGGGTTTGATGGCGGGTACCACGCCTACCACCGGGTGTGAAAAGTGGGCGCGAATCCGGGGCAGGGCAACGGTACTGGCGGTATTGCAGGCAATCACCACGATTTCCGGTTCCAGTTCCCGATCAAGGCTTTTCAGTACCGCATCGACCCGTGCCACCAGTTCCGTTTCGTCCTTGGTGCCATAGGGAAATGCCTGGTTGTCACAGGCATAGTAGAGATCGCAGCCGGGGACCCGGGACTGGATTTCCCGCAAAATACTCAGGCCGCCGACACCGGAATCGAAGACTAGAACTTTGGCTGGTTTTGGCATGGGGCTATTCTACACAAACATATTCGTTTCCGGTGCTGATTGGATGCTTTCTATGTAGAATACCGGCCATGCATATCACACTGACCCCGGAACACCTTATCTTCCTCGCCGCCGGCCTGCTTACCGGTGCCATCCTGACCTGGCTGATAATGCGCCTGGGCCACTCGCGGCAGCTTTTTAACGTCGAAGCGGAAGCCAAATCCCAGATGGCAGTGCTTGAAACACAGCTGGCAAATGACCGCCTTCGCTATGACGAACAATTACAGGTTTTGCAGCAGGCCAAGGTCAGCCTGGGCCAGGAATTCGAGAATCTCGCCAATCGTATTTTCGACAATAAACAGCAGAAGTTTGACCAGCAAAGTCGTTTGGCCCTGAATACAACCATCGACCCTTTAAGAAAGGAAATCAATGACTTCCGTAAGAAAGTTGAAGAGTCCTATGATAAGGAGAATGCCGAGCGCAACAAGCTGATGGGGCAGGTTCTGGAGTTGCAGAAGCAGGCGCAACAGGTAGGTGAAGATGCGGTGATGCTGGCCAATGCCCTCAAGGGCGACAGCAAGTTTCAGGGCAACTGGGGTGAAGTGGTTCTGGAACGATTGCTGGAGGAGTCCGGTCTCACCAGGGGGCGAGAGTACGAAATCCAGGTGGCGCTCAAAGATGACGAGGGACGCCGCAAAAATCCCGACGTGATCATTCGCCTGCCGGACAGGCGCGACATCGTCGTCGATGCCAAGGTTTCCCTGACCGACTACGAACGCTATTGCCGGTCAGGGGATGAGTCGGAGCGGCAGCGGGCTTTAAAACAGCATATCTCTTCAATTCGCAGTCACATCAACGGTCTCAGTCGCAAGGCTTATGAACAGCTCGAAGGGGTGAACACGCTGGATTTTGTGCTGATCTTTGTGCCGATCGAAGCGGCCTTCATGCTGGCAATCCAGAACGATCACACCCTTTTTCGGGATGCCTATGAGAAGGGCATTATCCTGGTCAGCCCAAGCACACTGCTGGCCACCCTGCGTACCATCCACAATATCTGGCGCTACGAGGACCAGAATCGCAACGCTGAAAAAATTGCGGCAGAAGCCGGCAAACTCTACGATCAGCTGGTGCTGGTGGTGGAATCCTTCGATGACATTGATCGCCACCTGAAGAAGAGCCACGAGGCCTGGCAACAGACCCGCAATCGACTGCTGGACGGTCGTGGCAACCTGGTGAAGCGGTTCGAGGATATGAAAAAGCTCGGTGCCCGCAACAAGCGGCAACTGCCGGACGAAATGATCGAAGAGGCCAAAGAGCGTGATGAAGGAAAACGGAATCAGGCGGGGAGGCTTGCGCCCGCCACACAAGCGGAGTAGTCGACATTGAATACCTGGATTTTGCTCGCATCGGCTGTAACTGCGGTGCTGGCGGTATACGCTGCCTGGCTCGCTGCCAGGCTTTTCCAGCAAGGCAGGCAGCGAAAAAAACGACTCGCCGAACTGGAGCAGCAAAAGCAGCAAACACAGCAGCACTGCCGAAAAAGCATCCGGATTATTGCCAATGCACTGCTTTCGGATAACCAGGAGATCACCCTCACCGAGGCGGCCATGCGTATTAGTGTGCTCTCAACCCAGCTTGAGCCTGAAGAACTTGAGCAGGGTAATTACCTGGTATTCAATCAGCTTGCCGCAGCAACTGCCCACATTCCTATTCTGGATGAGTGGAAGAAACTGAAAAAGGGAGAAAAGCTCAAATTTGATAAAGAGCGGCAAGAAATCGAGCAGCAGTACAGGGAATTGGCCTTTGCTGCGGCGAGGGTTCTGGGCCGTGATGGCAAGCATCAGCCGCTGTTCTATTCTGCCTGAAGCGGAAAGGGCAGCTTGAGACGAGACCCGGTTTTTACACTATTTCCCTATTGTTTCCACTTTCGAGAGGGCTGCTAACATGGCAATGGCAAACGGCAAAAACAAGCTGGCATATTTTGGTTTTCTGGCACTGACTTTTTGTGCCTCAGCTTGCGCTCAGGATGAAATGGACCGCGATACAGTGGCAGCCGAGCACCAGGTCACGCTGATGAACTGGACCAGGCCGGAACACAACAAATGGAGTTTTCGCAATGTGGGCATCCTGCCGGGTGTCATGGTGCCGCGCTCCGGTCAAGTGCGGGATATCCCCCGGGCTGATGAACCCCGTGATATTGAATCCATCGGTTTTACATTTAATGGCGCTGAATATACCGTAGCCGCGGCCATGGCGGGCGATGAGGTCGATGGCCTGCTGGTGATCCACAATGGCAAACGCGTGTATGAAAAGTACTTCCATGATTTTGGAGAGCATGATCATCACCTGTGGGCGTCCGGCACCAAGTCGCTGGTTGCAATGGCCGCCGGCATCCTCGCCAGTGAGGGCAGGCTGGATTTCAGTCAACCCGTAACGACCTATTTGCCTGAACTGCAGGACAGCGTTTTCGCTACTGTCTCGGTACAGCAGGTGATGGACATGGTAACGGCGATTAACTACAGCGAAAACTACAGGGACATGGTCCCAGGCACCGTCAACTATGAATACTTCAGACGCACAGGTTTAGCGCCTGCATTCGATTTGATGGCGCTGGATCCGCTGAAGAGTGATACGCCGCGCGGCCTGCGTGACTTTCTGCCGCGTCTTGGGCAAAAAAAAGGGATGGCACAGGGAGAAGTTTATGAGTACCAGTCGGCCAACGTGGACGTTATTGGCTGGATCATTGAACGACAGAGCGAAATGCCGCTGCAGTCATTTATCAGTCAGCGCATCTGGCAGCAACTGGGAGCTGAGCACGACGCCTATTTCGCAACCGATGCATCCTTTAAACCGATTGCGACTGGCGGCTTCACTTCAACCCTTCGTGATTTTGCCCGTTTCGGGCTGGCCGTGCTGAATAACGGTCGCGTTGGCGAGCGGCAGGTTTTTCCTGCCGACTGGACGGCTACTGTTGAAAAGCTTTCCCAGGGGCTGAAGCAGGCTGCGAATCGCAGTATCTACCGGGACAGCGGGTCACCTGCTTATGACCACCAGCTCAGCGGCTATCACAATTTCTGGTGGGTTCATGATTCCGACAGGGGTATCTTCTCGGCTCGTGGGGTTTTCGGCCAGACACTTTATATCAACCGGGAAAAGAACCTGATTATTGCCAATTTTGCCAGCGCTCCAACCGCTTCCAATCTCAGACGGCCGAGCAGCAAGGTTCGCATGGCGGCCATTCAGGCAATCGCCGATTCTTTTTAAAGACCCAGCACTATGCCGGCAAATTTTGAATCCGGATCATACTCGGGCTTGCATTCAAATAACTGTTTGTTCGCTACCTGGTGATTTTCCACCAGGTATTTTTTCAGGTTGTCTTGTCGTGAAGTTGCAAGGGCGAGCAATTGCTCCTCGGGGATTGTTATCTGGCCGGCACTTTCGGGCGCGGTTTCAGTCTCCCTGTCCCGTTCCTCAGTGGTCGCTGTCTCAGCCTGGGTTTGTTGTGCCTCGGCTATCAGTGCCAGCCGGTCGGCGTCATTGGCCCTGCCACAGAGTGTCAGTTCGAGTTCCGGCTTGCCTTTGATCAGCGTTGCCAGCTTGTCGGCATAGTCAGTCTGTTCGGTGGACAAGTCGCTACTGGCGGGAGCAAAAACCATCGGATCCAGGACAATCTGGTTGGCGAGTTTCATGCCCATTTCGGCCGTCATCAGGATGGCACCATAGGGTTGCAGGGCCAGCTTAAGTAGTGAGGTAGAGCCGGTTGCCAGGGCCTTGCCAATGGCCTTGCCAACAATACTGTCCACGTTGACCTCGGGATCGTCAAGATCCCCCTCGATGGGCAAGTCCAGTTCTATGGTTCCGTCGCTGTCACGCAGGAGATTGAGGGCAAAGTCGAGTGAAACCGGCAATTCCGTGACCGGTTTTACGCCCTCCGCACGCTTGACCTGCAAGTTGCGCAGGGTGATATCGTTTTTCACCTCCACATGCTTGTCCTTCAACTGAACATCAAAAGCCTCGTCGTATTGTCCGGAGACAAGTTCATATCCCAGTAGGTGTTCCATGTAAGGTGAAATCATCGGCAACTCAATGGCGTCCATAGTGCCGGAAAGCTGCAGGTCCGGAGGATCCAGGAGTGAGGAGTAGTTACCGCTGACGTTAACCTGGCCGTACTTGCCGATTTCACCGTCGAGCTTCAGTGTGCCGGGTTGGCGAGGTTGAGCATTGCCGACGTGGGTGGCCAGGAGTTCGTTGATCAGCAGTTCAGCCGACAGGGGCGAGGGGTAGTGGTAGGAATTAAAGTTGATCTTCATTTTCTTCACCGCGATCTGACCGATATCCCATGTCAGTTCCCCGGGGGCGTCCGTCTCTGTTGCCGCAGGCGCAGCCTGCTCTGTCGTGCTCGCCTGCTCGGAGGCAAAAGCCGCTGCGGCGTCCTTGCCGGCGTCCAGCAGCCGCTGCACAAGTTCAATTTCATCCTGCTTGCCGATATCAATACGGGAAGCGAGGTCGTTTGCGCTGACGGTTTTGACAAGCAGCTTTTCTGCTGTATAGGCGATATTTTCCAGGTTGAGGGCCTTTGCCTTGAAAAGCTCGGAGTCGGAACTCTCAGCTGCAACCGCCAACTGTTCAAGTTGCAGGCTGCCAATGTCCACTTTCGTTGTTTCATCGCCTTCAAGGCCAAGGAGTTGCAGCCTGTCGAATTGAGCCAGCACCAGTTTCCGTTTGTTGTCACTGAAAGAGGCCTGCTCAACCGTCGCATCGGCAGTCGCGCGGTAGCGGGTTTCCTGATCAGTGGACAGGGTGAGGGCCAGAGTGTTGCTGAGCTTATCGATTTGCAGCGAGAACTGCTCCGCTATGCCGCCTTTGAGATTGGAGAAATCGATCGTTGTATCCGCATTCGCGCGATAACGGTTTTCTTCTTCTGCGGCAAAAGTCAGGACCAGTTTGTTGTTCAGCTTATCGATTTGCAGTGACAGCCGGTCGGCTATGCCTGCTTTCAGGCTGGCGAAATCGCTCGTTGTTTCCGCATTCACCTGGTATTGGGATTCCTGACCGGTAGCAAAGGTAAGAGCCAGGCTGTTGCTCAGCTCACCGATTTGCAGCGAGAACTGATCCGCTTTGCCGGCCTTGAGATTGGTGAAATCGCTGTCTGCCGACAAGCTGACGTTGATCGCCTCCCCGGCACTGGCGGTCAGGTCGATGCTGCTGGAGAAAGAGCCATCGAGCTTCAGGTCGCTCTGCTCCACTGGCAGCAGGCGCTCAATTTCCGCCAGGCTGAACTTCTCGACAGCAATGTTACCTTCAAAGGAGGGGGATTCTGCAAAGGCATTGAGCTTGCCGTTAATCCCGATTTCAGTATTGTTCCATAGTGCATTCAGTTTCAGGTCTGCGGCTTCAGGCTGATCTGCATCAGCGGAAAAGCTGGCAAGATTGTCGATACTCAACTCCTGGATCAGGAGTGAACCTCTGGCTTTGTTGACAGCGATTTCCAGTGTGGAGTCTGAAATCTGCAGCCTGTTGATGGCAAACATCGGTATTTTGACATCTTCTGGCGGTTGCTCGTCTTCTACCGCGGCTTTTTCCAGCGGCACAACAATCACATAGTTTCCCGGTTCCGGCTCTTCAATTCTCAGTCGGATGCCCTCAATTGTGACATCTTCCACCACAAAATCACCGGTAAGCAGAGGTAGTATCGCGATGTCGGCGTAGAGGGTCGCGCCCGAAAGATCGGATGTACCCTGACCGTCAATATCTATCTGGCTGATTTTGATTCGCCCCAGGAAAAGATTGATATCCATATCGTCGATCTGGGTTTGGGCGACATGTTTGGATAGTTGCTGTTGCAACAGAAAGCGGGTGGCGACGGGTAGCGCAACCAGAAAGACGACGAAAATGACGGCAAAAACCAGCAGCTTGCGAATGGTGAGATTCCTCGAGTTGCAATTAGCCCTGTTGAAAGATTAATCAGTAAATAGCCCGGTGTCCATTAAAGGCTGTTTCAGGATGGCTGGGGGCAATTGAGGAGGGGAAGCCGCTGCAGAGAGAGTAGCCCCGCGTGGGGCTACTCGGGAGATTCAGGTCAGAGCAGAGCGGACAGTCGCTTGCTGATCAGTTGCTCTGCTTCGGACATGATACGATCAATGAGCTCTTTACAGGTGGGTACGTCATTGATTAATCCTGCCACCATACCGCAGGACCAGGCGCCGATATCCATCTCGCCGCCACTGAGAATGCGCGGGTAGACACCGGCCACCTCTTCGATAATGTCCTCAAACTTGATACTGTCACCCAGTTCTTTTTCCTTTTTCAGAATGCGTTCAACCGCGGGGTTATTCAGTACCCGCTCGGTATTGCGCAATGGGCGCATAATCAGCCGGGTATCCAACTCACCGGCGTCGACAATGGCTTGCTTGACATTGTCGTGTACCGGGGCTTCCCGCGTGGCGATAAAGCGAGTGCCCATATTGATTCCCTCGGCACCCATGGCCAGGGACGCTACCAGTGAGCGGCCATCGGCCATACCACCGGAAGCCAGGAAGGGAATTTCCAGTTCATCGGCAGCGCGGGGCAGCAGGATCATGTTGGGAATGTCGTCCTCGCCCGGGTGGCCGGCACATTCAAAGCCATCGACGGAAACCGCGTCGCAACCGATGCTCTGGGCCTTGAGCGCGTGCCTGACCGAGGTGCACTTGTGAATGACCTTGATACCGGCGTCCTTGAGGTAGGGCATGACCTGCTCCGGGCTGCGACCGGCTGTCTCTACCACTTTGACGCCACCCTCAATGATTGCCTTGACGTAGCCCGGGTAATCCGGGGTGGTGACGATAGGCAGAAAGGTCAGGTTGACGGCGAAGGGTTTATCCGTCAAATCGTTGCATTTGGCGATTTCGTTAGCCAGGTCGGCAGGTGTCTTCTGGGTAAGCCCGGTGATGGTGCCCAGGCCGCCGGCATTGGAGACGGCTGCGGCCAGTTCGGCAAAGCCAACGTAGTGCATGCCCCCCTGCATGATCGGGTGTTCGATGCCAAAAAGTTCGGTTATCTTTGTTCTCATCTGCAATGTCCTTTAAAAACGGATTTTTCTTGGTGTTGCTAGGAGTAATTTTTTTGTAAATTCGGAGGCCGCAGTATAGCCACTCGGAAAAGCTGTTTATAGTTGAGCGGCGAAAAAACTTCTTTTACCCGGCCCTCTGGTTCTTGTCTTGTTGATGTCCATCAAGAACCTTCTTTGCCATTTGCAGAAAGCAGGCCGTGGCGATGATCGAGGAGCCGAAAATCATGCACATCACCAGAATCTGGTAGCGAACGGCAATCAGGGGCGAAACGCCGGAGAGAATCTGGCCCGTCATCATGCCGGGCAGGGAGACCAGTCCCACCGCGAACAGCATGTTGAGCAGGGGGATGTTGGAAGTGTGCAGCGCTATATTGCGCGCCTCGTTATAGTCGGTGTTGCGCTTGAGTTCGGCGATAAGGCGATCGCCTGCGAGGCTCATACTGTTCATGGCATTGGCAAAGATCATCCCCGCCAGAGGGATCATGAACTGGGGTTTGTACCATGGGTCAAGCACCAGAACGCCCTGGGTCACCAGTATCAGGGTGCTGCCGCCACCAATCACCAGTGAGATGAGGGCATACCGGAAAAGCTGCCGTCGCTGTCGGGTAATGGTGCGCAGGGCAATCCAGGCCGAGGCGACAATCATAACCATCAGCACAGCCACGATAATCAGGGCATTCTGGGCACCGAATATGTAGGCCAGGAAATAGCCGATCAACAGCAGCTGGCCCAGCATACGAAACATGGCGTAGATCGCATTGCCCGGTTCGATGCGCCACTTGTACAACAGGTAGATCGCCACGATAGCGGGAATAAAGGCGATGGCGAGATGGCCGAAGGAAATGGTCTGGATGGTGGTATTCATCGGGTCAGAATTGCTCCGCATTCCAGGTGATGGGTGTAGGGGAACTGGTCAAAGACGGCAAATTTCTCGATCTTGTGGCTTTTTGTCAGATCCTCAAGGTTAAACCTTAGCGTGTCCGGATTACAGGAAATGTAAATTATAGTTGAAAAGCGGCGGGCGAGTGCCAGTGTGGCATCATCCAGTCCCGCGCGCGGCGGGTCGACAAAAATAGTGCTGAAATTAAAGCTGTTGAGATCCACCTCCCGAAGGCGGCGAAATGGCCGTACACCGTTTAGAGCCTCGGTAAACTCCTCGCTGGACATACGCACCACTGTGACGTTGTCGACCGCGTTGGCTTCGAAGTTGCGGATGGCCGAGCGCACAGAGGTTTTGGATATTTCTGTCGCCAGCACCCGGTCAAAGTTTTGCGCCAGTACGCAGGTGAAATTGCCGTTGCCACAGTAGAGTTCCAGCAGGTCGCCGGGCGTGTTGTCACCATTGGCTTTTTCGCTGTTCTGGAGTGCCCAGCCAAGCATTTTTTCATTGACGGTGGCATTTGGCTGGGTAAACCCACCCTCGATTTGCTGGTAACTGTAGCAACGACCTGCCACATTCAGTCTTTCAGTGACAAATTCCTTGCCGAGGGTAACTTTCTGCTTGCGGCTGCGACCGATAATATCCGAGCCAAGCAAAACCTGCAGTTGGCGAGCGGCAGCCTCCCACGCGGCATCCAGGGGTTTGTGATAGATCAGCGTAATCAGCGCGTCTCCGCTCAGCGTGGTCAGAAAGTCCACCCGGAACAGTCTGCGGCGCAGAACCTCGTTGTGGTTTATTTGCTGCAGTAGTTCAGGCATCAACCGGTTTATCAGTTCTGAACCAACCGGAAAGTCTTCGATGATATAGGGCTGTTTTTCACCCGGTCTGGTCATCGCGTAGTGGGCTGTGCCGCCCTGGTGCCAGATGCGAAATTCCGCCCGCATGCGATAGTTGAGGGGGCTGGACTCGAATATCTCGATTTCAGGCAGTCGCAGGCCTGAAAACTGCTCGCGCAGACGGGTCAGCTTTTCTTCAAGTTGCCGGGAATAGTTTTCGGGATTTATCGGGGTCAATGTGCTGCTGTTGTGGTGCAAGGGCTGGGCATTATACTGGCAATCCGGGGATCAGGGGATAACTGGCTGATGGCGGGTAAGGTTGAGTGTATAGAAGTTGGGGTGCATGGACAGGGTCTGCACGATATAACTGGCGAGGTGAACAGTCGTGTTGCAGAGGCCGGCGTCGGTGATGGGCTTTGTACGCTGTATATTCAGCATACGTCTGCCAGCCTGTTGATCCAGGAGAACTACGATCCCACCGCGAAACAGGATCTGGAAAACTGGTTGAACCGCCTGGTGCCGGAGAATGACCCGCTCTATAGCCATACCCTGGAGGGCCCTGACGACATGCCGGCCCATATCAAGGCGGCCCTGACAGCGGTTTCGATATCGATTCCTGTCCTGAAAGGGCGGCTCGCGCTGGGCAGCTGGCAGGGAGTGTTTCTCTGGGAGCACCGGCATCTGGTGAGCAGACGCAGAGTGCTGGTGCATATCGCCTGAAGTCTAGCGTGCCAGCCGGTCAGTTTTGGCTGCCATGATAAAGTCGTTGCGGTGAAGCCCCTTGATCTTATGGGTCCACCAACGGACGGTGACTTTTCCCCATTCGGTTAGAATAGCCGGATGGTGACCGGCAGATTCTGCCAGGTCACCCACTTCACGGGTAAAGTCCAAAGCGGATAAAAAGTCGGGAAAAGGGCAGCTGCGTACGAGTTGCGGGACGCCGTCGACAACCTCTATTGCCCAATCGGGCAGCGTCTCTAAAAGCGCCTTGGCATCCTCTTCACTGACGGTGGGTGCCCCCACCCGACAGGCTTCGCAGGTTTCCTGGGCAAGTGTTTCATCCTTTGGCTGGTTCATAATTTCATTTCTCCCGGGCATGCAAAGCATGCACTCAAATACAATTTTTTGGTTTCGGCAGGCCGGCTAATCTGGCTGCAACCATCGCCGGACTCGGGGGGAACAACTGCATCAGGTAAATACTGCGTCCCTTGCCCACATCCAGCTTGTCGGCGATATGCTTGAGTAGTGGCCGCATGGAGGGGGAAAAACCATACTCCTTGTAAAAATCACGAGCCACGTAGAGGATCTGGATATGTTCCGGCGTCAGGTTGATGTTTTCTTTTTCTGCCAGTTGCCTGGCCAGGGGCTCTGACCAGGCGGGCAGTTTTTCCAGGCGATTTGCGGTCAATCTTCAGCAAAACCAATCAGGTGCAGCAAACTGGTGAAGACATTGTAGAGCATCACATAGAGAGTGACGGTAGCGGAGATGTAGTTGCGCTCACCGCCATGGATAATGGCGCTGGTTTGCCACATGATGATGCCTGAAGAAAGCAGCAGGAATATGCAGGAAAGCGCCAGCGCCAGGCCCTGGATTTGCAGGAAATAATTGGCAATGGCGGCGACAAAAGCCACCAGGATGCCCACCATCAGGAAGCCGCTCATAAAGGAGAGTTCCTTTCTGGTAACCAGCACATAGCCAGAGCAGGCAAAGAAGATCAGTGCGGTGCCGGCGAGTGCGGTCAGGATGGTCTCCGAACCGGACATGGCCAGGTAAAAATTAAGAATAGGCCCGAGGGTAAACCCCATCCAGCCGGTTAGCGCGAACACCCAGACCAGCCCCATGGCGCTGTTTTTATTTTTCTCGGTGAGCCAGAGAAAGGCGATGTAGGGCAGCAGAATCCAGAGGCCCATGTAGGGAGCATCTATCGCCATCGCGGTCACAGCCATTATCGCGCTGAAGGCAATGGTCATTGCCAGCAGGGCATAGGTATTACGGAGAACTTTGGCAACCTCGGAATTGAGTGCCGTGGACTGGATTGCAGACTGCTTTTCGAGCTGATTTTCCATGATATGGATCCTTAATAATTGATCAACGATGCGTATGTTAGCGCCAGTTTCTGGCAAATCAAGGCTAGTTTACCACGCTCTGGGCAGCCTCTGCCCGGGCTTCAGCGGGAACAGTACACACTTTTGACAGGTCCGCAGGGGCTTGCTGCTGATCGAGCCCGAAAAAACGGCGAATCTCCTCAGCCTGCGCGAGTCCGTCCCTGTAGCCCATGTGGAGGAGTTTGCGGCAAAAGCCCTTGGAAAATAACAGGTAGCTGGCAGCGCTGACCCCGCCACCGTGAGCTGTAGCACCGGTGAACTTGAGAAACAGCTTAATACTGCGCGGCAATTCCTTAATATAGTCGCAGGCCACTTCATCAATGGGTTCGGACGGCGAGATGGCGAGAAAATCAATCGGTCGCATATTTATCCCCCGGGCCTTTCTCTCCTCGGCTGACAGGGCTCGGGTGAGCTCGTTGATCTTGCTCAGTGTTTCCAGATCGCTTTCTATGGTGTCAATAAAAGCAGTGTTGAACATATGGCCGACAATTTGAGCTATGGAAGGCGAGTGACGCATATATTGACCGGGCATTTTGTGTCTGGGGTTGTCGCTGACACCGATGACAAAGACCCTGTCAGCACCCAGGTGAAGCGCGGGGCTGATCGGTTTCAGATGGCGAACAGCACCGTCACCGTAGAAAGCCTCTCCGATCTGCCGGGACGGAAACAGGGTGGGGATGGCCGAAGATGCCATCAGGTGGTCGACGGTGATGCCTGAGTGAATGCCATAGCGCCTTGAGCGCGCCCAGGGTTTCAGTTCCGGTTTTCCCTGAAAGAAGCTGACTGACTGACCGGTGCTGTAACTCATCGCGGTGACGCAGACAGCATGCAACTCGCCACTGGCGATCGCCTCATCGAGATGCCTGAAACGGATAACACGGTTGAGCAACTCGCACAGGGGCGTATTGTCGAGCAGCGCCTTGGGACTGCCCAGCGCATAGCCGCTGTGCAAAAAAGATAGCATCATATTGAAGCTGTTCTTGAGCATACCCCAGTAGTCGGTTCGATAGACCTGATCCGCGCTCATTTCACTCCAGATAGCTTCCATCTTGCGGACCCTGAGCCTGAAGTGGCCGGGACGTCCGGCCAGAACCAGTGCATTGATTGAGCCCGCTGAAGTGCCGCAGATAACGGGGAAGGGGTTGCAGATATCCTTTGGCAGGATTTCACTGAGCGCTTTCAGCACACCTACCTGATAGGCCCCGCGTGCGCCACCGCCTGAAAGTATTAGCCCCGTTGTCATTGGTTGCAAACCCTGGTATTTGTTTTATTGGTTGACACTGTGTTTGTACCACATTG
Source organism: Porticoccaceae bacterium (assembly GCA_041571855.1). GTDB lineage: Bacteria > Pseudomonadota > Gammaproteobacteria > Pseudomonadales > Porticoccaceae > JACKOF01. Next base: position 5,786 of record JBFFTH010000023.1, on the reverse strand, counting down.
AGTCAGAAAATTCCCAGCGCCAGCCCCGCAGCCATGGCCTGCCCCAGTTCCGAGGCCAGGATTTCGTGTTCTGGGGTTGCTTCCCCCTTGCAGATCACCGGTTCGGCAACCTTGCGCAGCGGGTAGCCCCTGGCGATTCGATCAATCTCCCTGACTGCGCCCGTACCGTCGTTGCCACAACTGATAAAAATGGCGTATGGGAGGTTTATGGCGAAAGGCTCGGCCGGGTAATAGGTGCGGTCAAAGAAATCTTTCAGCATTCCACTCATGTAGCCGAAGTTCTCGGGGGTTCCGAAGAGAATACCATCAGCCCAGAGCAGATCCGGCAGCGAACCATCAACCGCGCATTTCATTCGGACTTCCACATCGCCCGCCTGTTTAGCGCCATTGGAGACGGCTTTTGCAAGACGCGCCGTGTTACCGCTTTGGCTGTGATAGATAATCAGTAGGTGGGGCATATCTCTGTCAGTCATGGTTGCAGGCTAACAGCTGCCAGTTAATTTAGCACTACTACAGTTCGACAATATACTGATAGGCTAGTCTCACGCTACGTTGACAAGGATGTCGGTTCAGTGGGTTACCTGTTAGCTTTTTCTGTGGGTGTTTTCACTTCGGCCCTGTGGCCGCGATTGCCCTCAATCTCATTGACTCTCGTGCTGCTGTCAGTAGCAGCCATCATATCCCTGGTATTGTTTCGCGCCGGTTGCAGACGCAGTGGCGGGCTGTTACTGAGCGTGGCTATAGGTATTTCCTACGGCTTGTTTTACGGTCACTGGCTGTTACAACAACAGCTGCCATCAGGCCTTGACAGGGCCACTGTCCGCATCACCGGCTCGATTGTCGGCCTCCCTGTCAGCGACAGCCAGAGCGTGCGCTTCAAGTTTCTCGTGCAATCGGTGTCTAGGCCTGAACATCGTTGGCTGGCCGGCAAAACCCTGCGGCTGGGCTGGTATCAGCAGGTAACATTGATGCCCGGCGAGCAGTGGCAGTTGGTAGCCAGGCTCAAACGTCCGCGCGGGCTTGTCAACCCCGGTGGCTTCGACTACAAGGCCTGGCTGTTGCGGCAGGGCATCGCTGCCACAGGCTATATCCGGGACAGCGGCTATAACAGCAGGCTGGCACTGCCGACGCAGATTTCATTTGATCGCTTGCGCTGGCTGTTGCGCCAGAGGACCAATGAACTGCCACTTTCCGATACCGCGAAGGGGCTGGTGACTGCATTAACCATCGGCGATGGGTCACTCCTCTCCCAGGACACCTGGCGGACATTTGCCAGGGCTGGAATCATTCACCTGTTGATTATCTCTGGTCTCCACATAGGTCTGGCCGCCTTTTTCGGCTACGGGCTGGGTTTTGGGTTAGGTCGATTGCTGGTGCTTTTTTTGCCAGCAACAAACGCCGTTTACTGTGCAGCCCTTGGATCGTTACTAACGGCGACTTGTTTTGCCTTGTTGTCGGGCATGGGCTTACCTGCCCAGAGAGCACTGGTGATGATTGCTGTGGTTGCCCTAGTTGTTATGCAGAGTCGGAATATCCAGCGGGGTGCCGGTTTTACTGTGGCATTGGCGGCGATTGCCATCTCAGACCCGCTGGCTGTGGAAAGTGCGGGTTTTTGGTTGTCCTTTGCGGCGGTGGCAGTATTGATCTGGTTGTTGCCCCGAGGGAATAAAAGAGCAGGGTTGGTCACAGCATTTTTTCACACGCAGTGGCGCGTTTTCCTGGCCCTGTCCGGATTGTTGATTTTTTGGCAGTTGCCACAGTCCCTGCTGTCACCGGCAGTGAATCTTGTGGCTATTCCCTGGGTGAGTTTTCTGGTTGTCCCGCTGTGTTTGCTGGGGGCGCTGCTATCACCTTTTTTCCCCGGGGTCAGTGACGGGCTGTGGCTTTTATCCGGCTGGCAACTGGAATTGCTGGTCAAAATGGTACAGGCGTTGCCAGATTGGCCCGTCCCGTCGCCGGGCGTCAATGGCAGCGGTTTTGTCGCAGTGCTTGCTATCTCATTGTACCTTGCCGCACCAAAAGGGCTGCCTACCCGTTACCCTGCAATAGTGCTGATGGTTGCGCTTGTTGTTTCGCAATGGGCGGATCGCGGCCGACCACCACTTGAAATCACCGTGCTGGATGTAGGGCAGGGCCTCGCCGTGGTTGTCCATGCAGGGCGACATACACTGGTCTATGACACGGGAGCTCGTTTCAGTGAGCGGTTTGAAGCCGGAGGCAGCATTGTGGCGCCATTTCTCAAATGGGGAGGTCACAACAGTATCGATGCATTGATTGTCAGCCATGGCGACAGTGATCACGCAGGCGGCGTGTCCGGCTTGCTTTCACAGCTGGACGCGGCAGAAATCCTTGCGGGCGAGGCAAGCAGATTGGGCGGAATCAATGGAGTATCTCCCTGCAAGGCTGGAATGCACTGGCGCTGGGAAAAGGTCAGTTTCAGTATCCTCTCCCCTGAAGAGGATTTCCCCCCGCGTTCGGTGAAAAGCAACAATCGCTCCTGTGTTCTGTTGATAGAATTCGGCAATCAGAGAATCCTCCTGCCCGGAGACATAGAGTCAAGGGTTGAGGCAGAGTTGCTGGCCATGTATCCGGATCGTCTGCAGTCGATCAGCCTGTTGATTGCCCCTCATCACGGCAGCAGGACTTCGTCCAGCTGGCCTTTTCTGAAAAGATTGGCTCCCCGCTATGTCGTTTTTTCAGCCGGTTACAAACACCATTTCAGGCACCCGAATGACGCAGTTGTCAGTCGATACCTGGAACTGGGTAGCAGATCGTTGCTGACCGCAGACTCCGGTGCCATCACTTTTCGCTGGGATAATGCCGGTGGTGTCGAGATCAGCGAGGCACGTCACAGCGGCAGGCGCTACTGGCATTAAAGACCTGCGATGGTTACTTATGAAAAAATAAATATGGTAAAGTTTTGCCACCTTTAAGTGCTGGAGTGAAACGTGTACGAACTTGTCCTTGCTGGTGGTTGGCTGATGCTGCCGATCATAGCTTCATCAATTGCCGTGATCGCCATTTCATTCGAGCGCTACTGGACGCTGCGGCAGGATAAGGTTGTTCCTCCAACCCTGCTTGGCAAGGTCTGGCAGTGGTTGAAAAATGAAGAACTGAGTCGGGACAAGCTATCCGAATTACGCCGTTCTTCGCCATTGGGTACGATTCTGGCTGCCGGTATAAGCAACTCGGGACATGGCCGCGAAGTGATGAAGGACAGTATCGAGGAGGCGGCCAATCAGGTTGTTCACGAACTGGAAAAGTACTTGTCGCCGCTGGGTACGATTGCCTCTATTGCACCGCTGCTGGGATTGTTGGGAACAGTGATCGGGATGATCAAGGTGTTTACTGCCATCATGGTGGAGGGCACCGGAAACGCCGGCGTGTTGGCTGGAGGGATTTCTGAAGCACTGATTACCACTGCCGCCGGTTTGACTGTCGCCATTCCGGCCCTGATGTGCCAGCGCTACTTTGAACGCCGGGTCGATTCACTGGTGGTGGAGATGGAAGATCAGGCCATCAAACTGGTCGATGCCATGCACGGGGATCGCATTTTCCGCATGGATGAAAGCCGGTGAAATTCCGTCGTCAGCGCAGGATCGACAGCGGTGTCAACCTGACGCCGCTGATTGATGTGGTGTTCCTGTTGCTGATTTTTTTTATGGTATCCACCACCTTCACCAGGGAAACGCATCTGGTTGTTGATTTGCCGGAAGCCGATGCAGCACCCCTTGATACGTCGCCGGAAGCGATTGATGTTCTGATTTCTCAGGACGGCAGTTACAGTATCAATGGCAACAGCCTGATTAACCGGGATATCAAAACGCTGATGAGAGGTATTGAAGAGATTTCCGGGGGTGATACAGAACTGCCGTTGGTAATTACCGCCGATGCCAATACATCACACCAGTCGGTAGTTACAGCGATGGACGCAGCTGGCAGAATGGGCTTTGTTCATCTAAAAATAACAACGCAACAACCGGCGTCTGCCAGCGAGGAATGATTTTGTCTACTACACACCACGAAGAAATCCATCCCACAATGACCGGTTTGCAGGTCTACCTCAGATTGTTGGCCGAGTTAAAGCTTTACTGGGGCCTTTTTATTCTGAGTATCCTTGGATTAATGCTGTTCTCCTCCATGGAAATCATGTTTGTCGACGTATTTGGCTACACGATTAACGTTATTACCGAGCTGTCGGGTGGCGATGGCGGTGCAGCTGCGGGGGCGGTCAGGGTCGACACGGGCATAACCGCCAAAATAGCGGCATGGCTGGGTAGTGATGGTGAAAGCCTGGACAGTCGCTGGATGATCCCGCTAATGATGTTGGCAATTGCCTGTACCCGCGGAACCGGCTTTTTTGTCGGAAACTACTGTATGGCGTATGTGACCAATTACCTGGTGCACAACCTGCGCACGCAGTTGTTTGACAAATATACAAGGTTGCCCAGCAATTATTTTGACCAGAGCATGTCCGGGCACCTGGTTTCCAGAGTTACATTTCACGTCGCCCAGGTAACCCAGGCTGCCACAGGCGCACTTAAAACCATATTCAGGGCCGGCTCTCTGGTCTTGGGGCTGGCCGGCTACCTGCTTTATCTCAACTGGAAGCTGACCCTGATATTTATGCTGGTGCTGCCGGTGATCGGGGTGCTTGTAGGCTATGTCAGTAAAAGATTCAGAACATTGAGTCGCAGAATCCAGTCCTCTGTGGGTGACGTAACCCAGGTGACTCAGGAGTCCGTGAACGGGTATCGTGAGATGCGTATGTACGGTGGTGCAGATTACGAGCGCGAGCGGATGTTCAGTGCCAGCAATTACAATAGACGGCAGCAGATGAAGCTGGCAGTGGCGGAGGGCCTGAGTACCCCCATCATCCAGATTCTGGTGGGAATTTCACTGTCGGTTCTGGTCTGGTTGGCTTTGGCGCCCGACGTCGTTGCCGATATGAATGGCGGCCAGTTCGTGCAGTTTTTGGGTGCGGCCGGGCTGTTGGCGAAACCGATTCGTCAGCTTTCCGAGGTAAACAGTATTATCCAGCGCGGTGTAGCTGCTGCGGGAACCATCTTTACAACCCTCGATGAAGACGAAGAGGTGGATCGCGGCAGCCTCGAAAAGGCAGCGGTCAAGGGTGATTTTTCGTTCAAAAACGTCAACTTTTCCTACGATGGTGAGACCAATGTCCTCAACGAGATCAATTTTGATGTGGAAGCCGGTCAGACAATAGCTTTTGTCGGTGCATCCGGCAGTGGTAAAACAACACTGGTCAGCCTCATCCCACGGTTTTACAACTGTACCAGTGGACAAATTTTGCTCGATGGAACCGATCTGGACGACTACAAACTCGAAAACCTGCGTTCACATATTGGCCTGGTTTCGCAGAATGTAACCCTGTTTAACGACACGATCCTGAAAAATATTGCCTATGGTCAGCTGGCGGATCGCACCCGTGAAGAGGTGGAGGCTGCAGCCAGGGCTGCCAATGCCATTGGATTTATCGAAGAGTTGCCGAAGGGTTTTGATACGCTGGTGGGCGATGATGGCGTAATGCTTTCCGGGGGACAGCGCCAGCGAATCGCCATTGCCCGGGCACTGCTTAAAAATGCCCCGATCCTGATTTTGGATGAAGCGACCTCGGCTCTTGATACGGAGTCAGAACATCATATTCAGGAGGCACTGGAACTTCTGATGAAGGGCCGCACAACCTTTGTCATTGCCCACCGCCTGAGCACCATCGAGCAGGCCGATGTGATCATTGTTTTAGAGAAAGGGCGTATCGTAGAGCG
>JBFFTH010000022.1:0-19680 GCA_041571855.1 Porticoccaceae bacterium | reverse complement strand
CCAGGCCTGCACCCGGTGCTCCACATCGCGCAGGAAAATATAGGCTGTTTTCAGCCTGTCGGCGCATTGCGGGGGCAGCATCTGCTCCCGGTCAAGCAGATCGAGTATGGCGAACAGGCTTGGCGTCTGGAAACGGTTGTCACGACCGCCGCGGATAATCTGGAATGCCTGGGCGATAAATTCCACCTCGCGGATACCACCGGCACCCCGCTTGACATCAGCCGCCATCCCCTTGCGCTGCACTTCCCGGTTGATCAGCGCTTTCATGTCGCGCAACGACTGGATAGCTGAATAGTCGATGTATTTGCGGTAAGTGAAAGGTCGCAGTATTTCCATCAGCGTTTTGCCCGCTTCCCGATCGCCAGCAACAACCCGCGCCTTGATCATGGCATAGCGCTCCCAGTCGCGACCCTGGGTCTGGTAGTAGTCTTCCATCGAGTTGAAGTTGCAGATCAGTGGCCCGCTCTGGCCGTAGGGGCGCAAACGCATATCCACCCGAAACACAAAACCATTTGCATCGCGCATATCAATGGCCTTGATCAGCTTCTGGCTCAGGCGGACAAAAAACTCCTGGTTGCTGAGTGCCTTTTTGCCGCCAACAGTTTCCCCGCTTTCCGGATAGGCAAAAATCAGATCGATGTCGGAAGAAACATTGAGCTCATAGGCTCCCAGTTTGCCCATACCGAGCACCACCATCTGCTGCGCCTTGCCGCGCTTGCTGACCGGGGTGCCGAGCTCTTCACAAGCGCGGGGGTAGAGAAAATCCAGCGCTGCCTGCAACACGGCCTCCGCCAGCCTCGACATATCCAGCGTCGTTTCCTCGAGCGCGGCCCGCCGGGAAAAGTCACGCCATACGATACGAACCATTTGCTGACTGCGAAACTGGCGCAGGACGTTGTGAAGGTCAGCTTCGCTCTCGGCATCTGCCAGCCGGGCTGCGAGCATCTGCTGCATATCGTCATCGTTGAAGCTGCGCCCGATATGCCCGTCATCAAACAGCCAGGCAAGGATCTCCGGGCTGGCGGCACAGGCAGTGGCGACAAACTCACTGCATACCCAAACGGCCTTGACCTCCTCCATCCAGGCGGCATCCTCACTGCGGTTGTCGAACCAGGCAGCCCCGTCTTCACCGGCCAGGCGATAAAACTGGTCGCTGCGCTGTTGCCACTGCTGCGCCAGAGTGGCCGGAAGTGCCGCTAAACCCGGACAATCCATGTCAGTGCTGCGCCCCGGTCTCTGGGGCCACGCGCATGACCTCTTCAATGGAGGTCAGACCGGCTCCGACTTTCTGCGCGCCGCTCAGACGCAGGGTGCGCATGCCTTCTCTTATCGCCTGAACTCGCAGCGCAGAAATATCAGTGTCAGCAGTAATCAGCTGCTTGATATTTTCACTGAGCGGCAGAATCTCATAGATACCCTGGCGATTGAAATAACCGGTATTGCGGCATTCCAGGCAGCCTACCGACTGGTAAACCTTTTCCGGCACGGCCACCTTCCACGGTGCCACCAGTTGCTCCCAGGAAGACTTGTCGGTCCGATGGGCCTTCTTGCAGTGTGGACAGAGCGTGCGCACCAGTCGCTGCGCCATCACCCCGTTTACCGTGACCCGCAAAAGATGCGCCGGCACGCCGAGATCAAGCAGGCGCGTGATCGCCGTTGGCGCATCGTTGGTGTGCAGCGTTGACAGCACCAGATGTCCGGTCAGCGCGGCCTGCACGGCCATCTGGGCGGTTTCCAAATCGCGAATCTCACCAACCATGATAATATCCGGATCCTGTCGCATCAGGGTGCGAATGCCGGCGGCAAAGTCCAGCCCGATGTTGGCTTGTACCTGGGTCTGGTTGAAGCTCTCCTCGACCATTTCGATCGGGTCCTCGATGGTATTGACATTGACATCTTCTGTCGCCAACTGCTTCAGGGTGGAATAAAGCGTCGTGGTTTTGCCGGAGCCCGTTGGCCCGGTGACCAGCACAATGCCGTGGGGTCTGCCGGTCATTTCATCCCAGCGTTTCATATCCTCACCGCCCAGCCCGAGGTCGGCAAAACTTCGCAGCAGCACATCGGGATCAAAAATCCGCATCACCAGCTTTTCGCCAAAGGCTGTTGGCAACGTCGACAGCCGCAACTCAACCTCGCGCCCGTCTGTTGTCATGGTCTTGATACGCCCATCCTGGGGCTTGCGCTTTTCCGCCACATTCATCCTGCCGAGTATTTTCAGGCGACTGTTCATGGCCGTCATCACCGGGGGTGGCAGTTCATAGACCTGATGCAAGACACCGTCGATGCGGAAACGAATCTTGCCCTTCTCGCGCCGCGGCTCGATGTGGATATCGCTGGCACGCTGCTCGAAAGCATACTGCAGCAGCCAGTCGACAATATTGATGATGTGCTGATCCTGGGCATCGGGGTCTTTCAGGGAACCGATCTTCAACAATTGCTCGAAATTGGAAACAGCCGATCTGTTGTCGCCGGTCTGGGTACCTGCACCGAATACCGACCTGGCCAGCGAGTAGAACTCCACCGTGTACTTGCCCACGTCAACCGGGCTGGCGACGACAACGCGGATCGTCTTTTCCGTGGTCTGCTCGAGGTCTTTGCGCCATTCCAGGGCATAGGGCTGGCTGGTGGCGATGACCAGCTCATAATCGCTGACCGAAATGCACAAAATGCTGTGACGCCGGGCGAATTTGAAGGACATCACTGCAGTCACATCCGTGACCTTGATCTTCAGCGGATCAATATTGGCGACAGCCATGCCCGCTTTTTTAGCCAGCCACTCCGTCAGCTCGTCAATAGTGATCTGCTTGCCGGGCCTGGCAGCATTTTCAGGCCTCTGCCCGGCTATATAGGTCAGGGGATGCAACAATGCCTGGTCGCGGCTGCGATAACTGCCGGCAATACTGTTCGCCGCCTCTTGCGTCAGCAATCCATCGTCGACCAGTTCACGCAGCACGGTGGCCAGTTCAAGCTGTCGCTCAGCCATTGATATATCCCTTTGGAGTTTTGTCCGGATTGTATCGGGCATTGCCGAAAAAGAGAATTCGGGCTGCCCGGGAACTAGCAGTCGCTGTCTTCCATCAGGCAGCGATGATCCTGCTTTAATCGCTGCCGCTCGACTTGCTGCTCCTGGGCAAGGGTATAGGAGACATAGTGTTTGTAAATATTGCGCACGTACTGGGTCGGCTCGGGGCTGACTTTCTGGGCAACCACCACTTCGACATTTTCAAACCAGAGGTTCGGATCATAGCCCATGCCTGCGGCCACTTTGCGCATCTGGTTAATTCGGTTTGGCCCCGCATTGTAACCGGCCAGGGCGAAAAAAAACTGGTTGGCCTCGTCTATCTCGGGATCATTGAAATAGACATCGATCAAATGCCGCAGATACTTGGCGCCCGCATGGATATTGTTTTCTATGTTGTAGATATTGGGAATTCCCACTGACTTGTCCGCGGCTGTGCTCGGAAGCAGTTGCATAATACCCACAGCACCCGCCTTGCTCCTCATACTCTGATCCAGGCGGGACTCCTGGTATCCCTGTGCGGCAAGCATCAGGTAATCGAAGCCATAACGCTCTGCGTATTTTTTAAACAGGCTTATCAGTTTTTGCAGTTCATCGGGGCTAGGGTCAATCGCCTCCTCGAGGTGTTTGGTACTGTTCAGATAGCGCCGAATCATTATATTACCCAACACCGTACCCTGGCGGTGGTTCTTGATAAAACGATCAACATAGGGTTTCAGGCCAGGTGAATCCTTGCGCATTGCCCACGCTAGCTGACGCCTGACACCGATGGCCAGATCCAAATGAACCACCACGTCATCGAGCACCCTGGACCATGATTCCGCAATAAAATCATTGACCACCGAGATTGGAATCAGACCGTGGTTGACCAGCTGCAATATGTCTTCCTGCTCCAGATGGTCTGCCAGCGGCACCAGTTCCATCCGCTTCAAACCCCTGAGCTCAAAAGATTCATTCAGGTCCAGCAGGCTCTGCCAGTGGGAGCGGGAACGCTGGACGTAAACACGCTTCCCCGACAAATCCTCCAAGGTCCTGATTTTTGCTGACTTGCTGCTGGTAACAACCACTTCATTAAAGTTGGCGTAAATGGGATCGGCAAAAAGTACCCGCTCCCTCAGCTCCGGGGTCGGAATCAGCGATGCCGCGGCAATTTCTGCCCGCCCCTCTTCCAGCATCGAAACAACCTCATTCCAGTTGACCGGAATTGCAACCACATGAAAGGGTCTCTTGCCGACCTTGATACGGCGGTTGAGATCTTTTTCAAATTCGCGCAAAAGCTCAGCCACCACGCCCTTGGCAGTGGGCCCATCAAAAAAGAATGAGGTGTGGCTCTGGTTTACCAGGACCCTGACCAGGCGCCGATCCATAATCTCGGAAAAATCCCCCGGCCATGACTCGAGCAAAAGCTGGGCGGCAGTATGGTCATCCTGCTCGGCATTCCAGATTGCCATGCTGGCCTGGGCATGAAAAATACAGGCGACCACCAGCGACAAAGCGAGCGCCCTGCCCCAATCCAAGTGGAGAGACACCCCCTGTAAGTGCTGTTTCCTGAAGTGTTGTGCAAACACTGCCGGTTTCGCCATTTGCTGATCCGCACGGTGTTTTTAGTTATAGGTCAAGTCTAGCTGCTATTGATTAGGCCCGACAAGAGACAGCCATCACCTTTGCAGTTGCCGATGGCGCGCATCTGTGGAATATTGGTTAGTCTGCCCAACCCTCTTGGAGATGATATGACCAGTATCTACGATTTCAGCGTTCCCGCCGCCTCAGGCGAAGAGCAACCTCTTTCAGACTATCGCGGCAAGGTGCTGCTGATCGTCAATACCGCCAGCAAATGTGGTTTTACGCCCCAGTACGCCGGGCTGCAAGAGCTCTACGATGAGTACCACGATAAGGGCCTGGTAGTGATTGCCCTGCCCTGCAACCAGTTCGGCAAACAGGAGCCGGGCAGCAATGCAGAAATACAGGATTTCTGCCAGATAAACTACGGCCTAAGTTTTCCTGTGATGGGCAAAATAGATGTCAATGGCAAAAATGAACACCCTCTCTACACCTATCTAAAAAGCCAGGCGGGCGGGCTGCTGACCAAAGATATCAAGTGGAACTTCACCAAGTTTCTGGTTGACCGCGAAGGCAATGTGGTGAAACGCTATGGCTCCATCGACAAGCCCGCGTCTATCAGGAAAGATATCGAAAACCTGCTCTAGGCAGTTGCGCCCGTGATTGACCTTACCAGCATGATGCGGGGCCTGATCGCCAGCAACTCGATCAGCAGCGTCAACCCCGCCATTGATCAGGGCAATATTGGAGTCATAGAACTGCTCGCCAACTGGTTGACAGACATGGGCTTCAAGGCCGAGGTTATGCCCCTCCCCGGGCACGGCAAGGCCAACCTGATTGCCACCCTGGGCAGCGGCGCCGGGGGGCTGGTGCTTGCCGGGCACACGGACACGGTGCCCTGTGACGAGAAGCTCTGGAATTGCGACCCTTTCAAACTGACGGAAAAAGACAATCGGCTATACGGGCTGGGCACCTGCGACATGAAAGGTTTTCTCGCCCTGGCGGTGGAAGCCGCCAAGCCGTTTATCGGGCAACCGCTCCAGCAACCCCTGATAATTCTTGCCACCGCCGATGAAGAGTCCTCCATGATGGGAGCAGAGGAACTCGTTAAAGCGGGCAAACCAAAAGCCCGTTATGCACTGATCGGCGAACCCACGGCGATGAAGCCCGTCAATATGCACAAGGGAATCCTGGTGGAGAAGCTGGTTATCGAGGGCAGGTCCGGCCACTCCAGCAACCCGTCGCTTGGGCGCAATGCCATGGAAACCATGCACACGGCACTGGGTGAACTGTTGCACCTGCGCGATGAACTTAAAACCAACTACCGCAACCCGCTGTTCAGGGTCGACTTCCCGACCATGAATCTGGGCTGTATACACGGCGGCGACAACCCGAACCGAATCTGCGGTCATTGCGAACTGGGATTTGAAATCCGGCCATTGCCCGGCATGAACATCAATGATCTGCATGGTGAAATCGAGAGACGCCTGCTACCACTGCAGGAGCGGGATGATGTTTCCATATCCCTCGAGCATTACGGCTTTCCTGCGTTTGCCGCAGACGCTGATTCCGCGCTGGCAAAAATTTGTGAAGAACTCACAGGCCACAGTGGTGAGCCGGTTTCCTTCGCCACCGAAGCACCCTATCTTCGCGAGATGGGCATGGATACCATCGTGCTTGGCCCGGGCGATATTGACCAGGCCCACAAGCCGGACGAATACCTGGCGCTGGATCGTCTGCAACCGACAGTAGACTTTCTGACGAAGCTTATTGCGCGGTGTTGTTTGTAACAGCGAGCAATTTGAGAAGCGGCACTCAATAAGTTCTCACAAAATGATCTGTTCATTTTCTTTGCTTGCCCAAAGAAAACGAACCAAAAGAAAAGGCATCCGACTCAATCGCCCCTGCGGGGTACGCTGTGCGGCTCAGAAAACTAACGGTCGCTGCGGAACTCGCGATTTTTGAGACACAATCAAAAATCACTCAAACAATCCTCCCTGCTTTATCCTTCGGATAGCCCCGTTATTTTCTTTCGCTGCTCGCCGATTTCAACGCGACAAAGGACATCTTATATCTAATATTCTCTTATCTACATTCTATCCCCATAGAAAAGGGTGAGCAGAGCCCTTCGCGCAGCCAAGCATCGCAGAAAATATCTGGTTAAGAGCGAGGACTGTTTGAAGCAGCCCACAGGCTGCTGAGTTCCGCAGCGACCAGATATTTTTGAGAAGCACAGGGCAGTTCGAAGAGCCAAGCGCTGGGGCGCACTTTTTGCGTTACTTTTTATGCTAGTAAAAAGTAACAAAGAAAAACACACTGCTTCTTATCCAACCGCCCTTACTCTATAATTTCCGCAATAAAAACAACCGAGTAGCCTACCGTGTCCGACCAGGTCAAGTTTTTGCGTGACACCTGCCCCTATATCAATGCGCACCGGGGAAAGACCTTCGTGCTTGCCCTTGGCGGCGAGACAGTTGACCACGCCAACTTCAATCATATCGTGCAGGACATAGCGCTTCTCAGCAGCCTCGGTATCCGGCTGGTACTGGTGCACGGCGCGCGACCGCAAATCGATCAGCGACTTGAAGCTGTTGGCCTACCTGCCCGCTATCACAACAACCGGCGTATAACCGACGCTGCCACCATGGACTGTGTCAGGCAGGCGGTTGGATCCACTCGTATCGGCATTGAGGCGCAGCTCTCCACAGATGCACTGAACACTCCGATGCGCGGAGCAAAAATCAAGGTTGTCAGCGGTAATTTCGTTATCGCCAGGCCGCTGGGCGTTCATGATGGTATCGATTTTCACCATACCGGCAAGGTGCGGCGGGTGGACGAAAAAGGTATCCAGTCGCAGCTGGATGCCGGCGCTACCGTTTTGATTTCTCCTGTCGGCTACTCACCCACGGGGGTGGCGTTTAACCTCAACTTTGAAGAAGTCGCGACACAGGTTGCCATCGCTCTGGATGCAGAAAAACTGATTGTTTTTTGCAGCCAGGCCGGTGTTACCAATGGTGCTGGCAGCCTGGTCAAAACCATCTCGTTGCCGGAAGTGGCCAGCTGGCTTTCAGAGCTGAGTGCCGACAATCCACTTTATTACACCCTTAAGGCCTGCCACAAAGCCTGCAAAAAGGGTGTGGCGCGGGGACATATCATCAGCTACCGGCAGGATGGCGCATTGCTGACCGAACTGTTCACCCGTGACGGTGGTGGCACCATGGTCCTGGAAGACAGCATGGTAACCATGCGCGAGGCCACCATTGATGATATCGGCGGCCTGCTGGACATTATTATCCCCCTGGAGAAACAGGGCGTGCTGGTGCGGCGCTCACGGAAATTACTGGAAAATGAGATCAGCCGCTTTGTTGTCGCCCAGCATTTCGAGGGCAATATCATTGGCTGTGCCGCCATCTACCCCTTCACTGATACTGAGGGAACTACCTCTGCCGAGCTCGCCTGTGTAGCCACCCACCGTGACTTTCAGGGGCAGGGGCTGGCAGGAAAACTGCTTGCCCATATGGAGCTAAAGGCGGTCGAGCAGGATATCCGCCACCTGTTTGTGCTCACCACGCAGGCCGCCGACTGGTTCAAGGAGAATGGTTTTTCCGAAGCCACCCTGGAAGCGCTGCCGGAAGAAAAGCGGCAGCTTTATAACTACCGGCGCAATTCGAAAATTTTGTGCAAGCAACTCTGACAAGCGCCAAACAGGCTTGTTTCATGACAGGCTGGGATAAGGCCGGACTGCGGTTCTGGAGCTGACACCTCTGCAAACCATTGCGCGATCTGCTATTCTTGCCGCCTTTTTAACCACAGATACAGACAGGTTTTAGCCATGCCAACCTATCGCTCGCACACAACCACCAAGGGCCGCAATATGGCCGGGGCACGCGCACTCTGGCGCGCTACCGGCATGAAAGATGAAGATTTCCACAAGCCGATTATCGCGGTCGCCAACTCCTTCACCCAGTTTGTACCGGGCCACGTACACCTGAAAGACATGGGCCAGCTGGTAGCACGGGAGATTGAAAAAGCCGGTGGTGTGGCAAAGGAGTTCAACACCATCGCCGTGGATGACGGTATCGCCATGGGCCACGACGGCATGCTCTACTCCCTTCCGTCCCGGGATATTATTGCCGACTCCGTAGAGTACATGGTGAATGCCCACTGCGCGGATGCCCTGGTCTGCATTTCAAACTGCGACAAAATCACCCCCGGCATGCTGATGGCAGCCATGCGGCTCAATATCCCGGTGATTTTTGTTTCCGGTGGACCAATGGAAGCGGGAAAAACCAAACTGGCCGAGCATAAGCTCGACCTGGTGGATGCCATGGTGATTGCTGCCGACAGCAGTGCCAGCGACGAAATGGCTGAGGCCTATGAGCGCTCAGCCTGCCCCACCTGCGGCTCCTGTTCCGGCATGTTTACCGCCAACTCCATGAACTGTCTCACCGAGGCACTGGGCCTGTCGCTACCCGGCAACGGCACCGTGCTGGCCACCCATGCTGACCGCCGCAGGCTGTTTGAGGAGGCTGGACACCGCATTGTGGAGATCACCCGCCGCTATTACGAACAGGATGACTATTCTGTGCTGCCGCGCTCGATCGCCAGCTTCGAGGCCTTTGAGAATGCCATGACCATGGATATCGCCATGGGCGGCTCGACTAACACCATCCTGCACCTGCTGGCGGCAGCGCAGGAGGGCGGCGTGGATTTCACCATGGCCAACATCGACCAGCTCTCCCGCAAGGTGCCTCAGCTTTGCAAGGTGGCACCCAATACCCCGCAGTACCATATTGAGGATGTTCACCGCGCCGGTGGCGTATACGGCATTCTCGGTGAACTGAACCGCGCCGGCCTGCTCCACAGCGATCTGCCCACGGTTCACAGTGACACCTTACTGGATGCACTGGACCAGTGGGACATCATGACCAATAGCAGTGAAGAGGTGCAGACCTTCTACAAGGCTGGCCCGGCTGGCATTCCGACCCAGCAAGCCTTCAGTCAGTCTACACGCTGGCCATCACTGGACGCCGATCGGGAAAACGGTTGTATACGTCGTATTGAGAACGCCTACAGTCAGGAAGGCGGACTGGCAGTGCTCTATGGCAATATCGCCGAGGATGGCTGCGTGGTGAAAACCTCAGGCGTCGATGAAGAGTCTCTGGTATTTTCCGGCACAGCCTATATCTGCGAAAGTCAGGACCAGGCCGTGGACGATATTCTCAACGACCGGGTCAAGGCCGGAGACGTGGTTGTGATCCGCTACGAAGGCCCGCGCGGTGGTCCCGGCATGCAGGAAATGCTCTACCCAACCAGCTACCTGAAATCGAAAGGGCTCGGCAAAGCCTGTGCGCTGATTACCGACGGCCGTTTCTCGGGCGGCACCTCGGGACTGTCCATCGGTCATATATCCCCGGAGGCCGCTTCCGGCGGAACCATAGCACTGATCGAGCATGGCGATAGGATCAACATCGATATCCCCAGGCGCAGCATAGAGGTTGCCGTGGATGAGGAGACCCTGAGCAAACGCCGTGCCGAGCGCGACCGCAAGGGCTGGCAACCGGCCGAGAAACGCCCGCGCCGGGTTTCCGCGGCACTGAAAGCCTACGCACTGCTAGCCACCAGTGCCGATAAGGGTGCGGTCAGGGACCTGTCAAAGCTGCAGGACTGAAACACTGAGCAGGGCGCGCAATACGGAAGCCTGCGTCAAGAAGCCTGCAAAAAAAGGGAGCGCTCACCGCTCCCTTTTTCTTTTGCCCGCTCAAGCCTGCTTATTTATTTACCGCAGCCTGCAAATACCTCAGCATACGCTTGTTTGCCTGAGCCATGAGAGCGGGCGATAAAATCAATCACCGCGACGCCGTTGCTACTTTGTCATAAGCCGAGATTTAGAGTTTCTTTTTCAGGGTAAAGGCACCACGAAGCTGGCCGGCTTTGTAACCACGGGCCTCATCCTGCGGATAGAGCCTGTCAAGCATTGCCGCGGTTTCGGCATCGATCGTTTCTCCATGGCAGGCTAGGCAGGGCATTTCCTGCATAGGTGGCATAACTATTCCCTTCATGAAACGGTAGTAGTTATCACCGCCCTCCTCAACTATCTCGTCGTAGGTCAGGCTGTCAACCGCCTCACCGCTGGAGCGTCGCTGTTCAAGCTGGAGCAACACCGCGGCCTCCCAGGCATCAGGGGCATTATTCGGATTGCGCAACTTCAGGCTGGTTCGACCAACATCCCAGCCGGACCTCTGCGCATGCTTGCTGGCAATCGCTGGCGCCAGTTCCTTGCATACGCCAACCGCTGCAACGGGGCCACCTGCTTTCAAGCCTTTGGCCAGCTCGCCCTTCAATTCGCTAAAAAATGCGCTGCTGATCTCACGGGCCTCGGCCCTGTATTGATCCATATCGGCACTGACTGAAAACGACAGGCTGTATAGCAGGGCAGTAATAAACGGCTTGTTCATCTGATTTCTCCAGTCAATGGCGCTAGAGACCTGCCAGCTGCTGTTTCCTCTTGTGGCCGCAGCCGGACATTGTCTAGCGATTCCGTTCAAATACCTGAAACTCATACTCGTAATCGGCCGGCTCAAGGCCCGGCCGGGAGCTGACCAGCTTCCAGTCCCGCTCGGAGATCGACGGGAAAAAAGCATCGCCCTTCACGCTCGCCTTTACCCGCGTGAGATAAATTGTGTCAGCGCGATCCAGCACTTCGCGATAAACCTGCTCACCGCCGATAACAAACAACTCGTCGCCCGCATCCTGCAAGCAACGGGCATCCTCCAGCGAATGCACGGTTTTTACACCATCCGCCCGCCAGTCCGGGTCTCGGGTCAGAACAACGTTGATGCGACCGGGTAAAGGCCTGCCGATAGATTCATAGGTCTTGCGACCCATCAGGATCATTTTGCCCATGGTGGTTTTTTTGAAATACCTGAGATCTTCAGAGATGTGCCAGGGCAATTCGTTGTTGCGGCCGATGACATTATTCTCAGCCGCGGCCACGATAATCGACAGTCCCATTGAGATTGCCTCCTCTAGACCGCTACCGGCGCGGGGATTGCCGGGTGGCACTGGTAGTTCTGCAACTCGAAATCTTCATACCTGAAAGCAAACAGATCTTTCACTGCCGGGTTGATACGCATGGTTGGCAGCGGAAAGGTTTCACGACCCAGCTGGGTTTCTACCTGCTCCATGTGATTTGAATACAGGTGTGCGTCGCCAAAGGTATGCACATAGTCTCCGGGTGCCAGCCCGGTCACCTGGGCGACCATCATGGTTAAAAGTGCATAGGAAGCGATGTTGAAGGGTACGCCGAGAAAGATATCTGCGCTGCGCTGATAGAGCTGGCAGGAGAGCTTCCCCTCTGAAACGTAAAACTGGAACAGGCTATGGCAGGGCGGCAGGCCGGACTTGACCATCACCGGGATGTCCTTCGGGTTCCAGGCCGAAACCATCAGACGGCGGGAATCCGGGTTGCTGCGGATGTCGTCGATAACCTGCTGCAACTGATCGACGCCCTCAAAGTTTCGCCACTGGCGGCCGTAGACCGGCCCCAGTTCACCGTACTGCCGGGCAAACTCCTCATCAGTCTTGATCCTGTCGACAAAGTCATTCATCTTCTGCCGCCACTCCGCAGAGTAGATTGGATACTTGTCGCTTTGTCCCGTTTCCCGCAGCCAGCTCTGGAACGGCCAGTCATTCCATATGCTGACGCCATTCTCCACCAGGTAGCGGATGTTGGTGTCGCCGCGAACAAACCAGAGCAGTTCGTGAATGATGGATTTCAGGTGGACTTTTTTGGTGGTTACCAGCGGGAAGCCATCCGCCAGATTAAAGCGCATCTGGTAGCCAAACACACTGTAGGTGCCCGTGCCGGTCCGGTCCTGCTTGAAAACTCCATTGTCGCGTACGTGCCGCATCAAGCCCAGGTATTGCTTCATGATTATCCGTATTTCGTGTAACTTCAGCCCGTTTCCTGCTGCTTCGACTCGAGCGCCTTCGAGTTTCTTTTTTGCAGCATTGCCCAGAGAATCAAACCGGCCCCCAGCAAAATCATCGGCAGCGACAGGACCTGCCCCCTGGTCATCCAGTCGAACATGTCAAAGCCGATGTGCACATCCGGCTCGCGGGCAAACTCGACAAAAAAGCGGAATACGCCGTAGAGCAACAGGAAAAGGCCGCTCAGCAACCCCCGCTGCTGTGGTTTTCTGGCAACAAAAAATAGCACCCCGAACAGCACCAAACCCTCCAGCAGGGCCTCGTATAATTGCGAGGGGTGACGCGGCAATTGAGCCGGATCACCGGGAAACACCATGCCAACCCACAAGTCTGTCGGCCTGCCCCAGAGTTCCTGGCTGATAAAATTGCCGATGCGACCCAGACCCAGGCCAATCGGCGCCAGTGGTGCAATAAAGTCTGTCACGGCCAGGAATGGCTGCCTGATCTTGCGGCTGTAGAGCCAGGTGGCGACGATGACACCGAGCAGGCCACCGTGAAATGACATGCCGCCCTCCCAGACCCGAAACAGCCAGAGCGGGTCGGACAGCCAGCGGTCGAAGTTGTAGAACAGGACATATCCGAAACGCCCGCCGAGAATCACCCCGAAGGCACCATAGACGATCAGGTCTTCAACCTGCTGCCTTTTCACCGCTGCCCAAAGCTTCTCCGACTGTCGCATGGCCAACAGCCAGGCACCCACAAAGCCGAGCAGGTACATCAGTCCATACCAGTGAACTTTTAGCGGCCCCAGGGAAAAGGCGACGGGATCAATATCCGGATAAGTCAGCATAGTCAGGCGGAGTGTGAGTAACTTTACGGCGCAAACTATAGCCTGATAGTCCGCCATTTACCACGGATAACGCGCTACCAGCGAATCAGCGATGCGCCCCAGGTGAAACCCGCGCCCATGCCATCGAACAGTAACAGGTCGCCCTGCTTGATACGGCCATCCCTGACGGCCTTGTCCAGCGCCAGCGGGATGGAAGCAGCCGAGGTGTTGGCATGCTCATCAACCGTAATAACCACCCTCTCCGGCGGCAGATCAAACTTTTTCGCTGTGGTATTGAGAATCCGCAAATTAGCCTGATGGGGCACTACCCAGTCGATATCCGCCGGCTTGAAACCACCCTTCTCCAGCACCTCGTGCAAGGCTTCGGCAAGATTTACCACCGCGTGGCGGAAAACCTCGCGCCCCAGCATCCGTATATGACCGGCAGTCTGTGTTGAGGAAGGACCACCATCGGTGAACAGCAAATCGTGCTTGGTACCATCGGAATGAATGCAGTTGGCAAGCACACCGCGATCTGATTTCTTCCCGGACAATGTCTGCCCCTCCAACACGATTGCGCCCGCGCCGTCACCAAACAGTACCGAGGTGGTGCGATCCTCCCAGTCGATAATCCGCGACAGGGTTTCAGCGCCGATCACCAGCGCCCGCTTCACCTGCCCACTCTCAATAAAGTTGGTGGCTAGATTAACCGCATAGATAAACCCGGAACAGGCCGCTGCAATATCAAAGGCAAATCCGCCCTCCATGCCGATCGCCGCCTGTACCTTTACCGCTGTCGCAGGAAGAGTGTTATCCGGCGTGGCCGTTGCGAGCACAATACAATCGATATCAGAGCCCTGCAGCTCAGCGGCATCCAGTGCCCGGCTGGCCGCCTGGATGGCGAGATCCGACGTTTTTTCGTGGGCTGCCGCAAAGTGCCGGCAGACAATTCCGGTTCGCTCCCGTATCCACTCGTCCGAGGTCTCAACCCGGGCGGCCAGTTCCTCGTTGGTTACTTTCTTCAGTGGCAGATACGACCCGCTGCCAATGGGCACCGCTCGAATTTTTGACATAGTCACCACCGAAAATCTCAGCAATTGAAACAGCAAAGAAGAATAACATACACGATAATAAGCACTCCAGTTCAGGGTGCAGGCTGCTAGAATCACGCCATGTGCCTGATTACCTTTGCCTACTGCAGCCACCCCCGATACCGCCTGGTAATGGCGGCCAACCGGGACGAATTCTATGATCGCCGCACCGAGCCGCTCCACGAATGGCGAGAAAATTCTGACGTGGTAGCAGGCAGGGATTTGCAAGCCGGTGGCACCTGGATGGGCATCAGTAAGAGCGGACGCTTTGCGGCCGTAACCAATTTCCGCGAGGGTGAAATCCCGCAAGATCCCGAAGCCTTGTCCCGCGGCAAGCTGGTGGCCGATTTTTTAGGCAACAACCTGGAGCCGCAGGCCTTCGCAGAAGCCCTGCACTCGATGGGCCAACACTACAATGGCTTCAACCTGTTGCTCGCCGACAGGGACAAGCTGGTCTATTGCTCAAACCGCAGCAGCAAAGTCAGGCTGCTGCAACCCGGGGTTTTCTCCCTCAGCAACCACCTGCTCAACACCCCCTGGCCGAAGGCGGTCAAGACTCGCGCTGCGCTGCGCTCTGCCCTGGCAGACGACAACCTCGATGCCGAGGCGCTGCTTTCCCTGCTCAGCAGCAGGAAAACCTATCCAGACCATATGTTGCCGGAGACCGGTGTCGCACCCCACATGGAGAGGGCCCTGTCTGCGTCCTTTATTGTGACACCTGCTTACGGCACCCGCAGCACCACCGCCCTGCTCTGGCATCACGACGGAACTGTTGAATTGATTGAACAGACATTCCTGCCCGGCGGTAAACCAGGCAGCCGGCAGAGCTTTGTGTTGCCAGCATAGGTTCGCCGGGCTTTACTTGCAGGGTGCCGAGGTAATCAGTCGCATCAGTTCCGGTCGATTCAGCTTTTCGCTGACGTACTCGCGCACTCCGTCAGAACAGTCCAGACCCAATGCGTGCTCGGCTACTTCCTGTGCCTCTTTCAGGCTAACCTGGCGCAGCACCGCTTTTACGCGCAGCAGGTTCGCCGCACTCATTGACAGGGTTCGGTAACCCAGCCCCATCAGCATCACCGCGCCCATAGGGTCGCCTGCCATCTCGCCGCAGACACTGACCTGTCTGTTCTCGGCAGCCGCGCCGTCGGCAATCAGCTTGAGCGCCTGCAACAGGGCCGGATGGCACGCATGGTAGAGCTCCGCCACTCGCGGATTGTTGCGGTCAACCGCTAACAGGTACTGGGTCAGGTCGTTGGTTCCCACAGACAGGAAGTCCACTTTTTTCGCCAGTTGCCGGACCTGATAAACCGCCGCAGGAACCTCTATCATGACGCCGACATGGGGCCTTTCCAGGTTATAGCCCTCTTCCTCAGTGAGCTCTCTGAACGCCTGATCGACCAGCCCTATGGCGCTATCCAGTTCCTGGATATGGGAGATCATGGGCAACAGGATGCTGAGGTTGTTGAGTCCCTCGCTGGCACGCATCATGGCGCGGACCTGGGTCAGGAAAATCTCCGGGTGATCGAGGGTGACTCGTATCCCCCGCCAACCAAGAAACGGGTTGTCCTCTGCAATGGGAAAATAGGGCAGCGATTTGTCACCACCGATATCAAGAGTGCGCATCGTCACCCGCCTTGGATGGAAGAGCTGGAGCTGCTCCCGGTACTCCTTCATCTGCTCGGATTCTGAGGGAAATCGATCACGCATCAGAAAAGGGATTTCGGTTCGATAGAGGCCAACACCCTCGGCACCCCGGTCTGTCGCCACCAGCATATCAATTCGCAAACCGGTGTTGACCCAGAGTGCCATTTTGCAGCCGTCGGTGGAAATACAGGGCTCATCCAGCAACTCTTCCAGGTCAGCGGCCAGTAGCTTTTCTTCTTCCAACTGCTGGGAAAAGCCATCCCGGGTCTGATTATCCGGATTGACGATTACCCTGCCGGTATGGCCGTCAATGATGACATCGGCCTTTTCCATTGAACTCCATGGCAGATCGACCGCACCCATAATGGTGGGAATTCCCATCGCCCTGCCAAGGATCGCCATGTGTGAGTTGCGGGACCCGCCGACAGAGACCATGGCGGCTATCTGTTCTATGGGCACCTCGGCAAATACGGTCGCCGCGAGCTCTTCACCAATCAGGACAATTTTTTCCGGGTAGGATGTGCGGCGGGTATCGGTTTGCTGCAGCTTGGCAAGCACCCGGCGTCCGAGATCGCGGATATCGGCCGCCCGCTCACGCAGATAAGCGTCCTCCATGCTTTCAAAAAGGCTGATATGGCTCAGCACCACCTCTGCCCAGGCGCTCTGTGCACTGAGCCCACCCTTGATAGCGGCAACCACCTCACCACCAAGAGCACTGTCTTCCAGCATGCGCACATAGACATCAAACAGTGACAACTCTTCCGCGCTCAGCTTGCCCTCCATGCTGGTCTGGATTTCACGGATATCATGCTTGGTCTGCTTGAGCGCCTTGCGGAACACCTGCAGCTCCTCAACGGAGTCTTCCGAGCGCTTGTTCAGAACCGCCTCAAGACTGGCTGGAGGCGCAATCACCATACCGACACCAATACCAATTCCGCTGGCGCAGGGAAGGCCTGTGTATACCTTCTCGCTATCTTCCGCCAACAGCAGGTTGTCTTTGCGAACCGAACGAGCCAGGTCGCCAACCGCATCGGCATGGGCAATAACCCCGGCCAGCTGTGCCGAAATGGTCACGAGAAAGGCTTCTTCACTCTCATCAAACCTGCGCTGTGCCTCCTGCACAATCAACACACCGAGCACTTTGCGATGGTGAATAATGGGTGCACCGAGAAATGCGCTGAATGCCTCTTCGCCAGTCTCCGGGAAATAGGCATACTTGGGATGCTCCTCGGCCTTGTCGAGATTGACCGGCTCGGCTTTGGCCGCAACCGTGCCGACCAGGCCCTGGTTCGGCTTCAGCCTGACCTTGCCCACCGATTCCGGATTGAGACCGTCGGTGGCCATCAGCACATAGGCGTCATCTTCTGCGTCGTAAAGATAAACCGAGCAGATGCTGGTAGACATCACATCCTTTACCCGATGGACAATGATCTGCAGCACCGCCTCGAAGCCCTTGGCGGCGTTGACATCCTGAACAATACTTCGCAGTGACTCAAGCATCAGTGAACATCCTGTTTAGCCAGCTGCCCTTTTCTCCAGCTGGCAGTGTGGCGGCGATAATTCATAGAGCGCACGGCGATAGACGTCGCGCTTGAATTCCACCACCTGCGACACCGGGTACCAGTAATTAACCCATAGCCAGTTGTCGAACTCCGGACGCTTTCCGGATCGCTGAAAACAGATGCGGTCTTCGGGGCATACAAGTTCCAGCAAAAACCACTTCTGCTTCTGACCAATGCAGACAGGATTGGCATGTTTTCGCACAAAACGCTTCGGCAGCCGGTAGCGCAACCAGCCCTTGGTTTCAGCGATAAACTTTACCTCCGACGCCTCCAGTCCCACTTCTTCAAAAAGCTCGCGGTAAAGGGCATCGCGCGGGCTTTCTCCGCGATCGATACCACCCTGGGGAAACTGCCAGCCTTCCTGACCGGCTCTCTTGCCCCAGAACAACTTGCCCGTACTTTGGGCTATGACAATACCGACATTGGGCCTGAAACCCTCTCTATCTACCACAAAAGTCTCCAGTCGCATTTGATTTCGGAAGTGGCCATAAGCTACATCAAAAAACAGTGGTTGTCGCCCACTTCATCAATGCGTAAGCTAGCCGCCCGAAAAACACCCGAGAGCAACTGCAGACATGAGCCTGGCCATTTTTGACCTCGACAATACCCTGATCGCCGGCGACAGTGATCACGGCTGGGGGGAGTTTCTCGTCAGACACAGTATCGTCGACGCTGACTACTACCAGCAAAAAAATGACCGCTTTTACCGCGACTACCAGCGCGGCTGCCTGGATATGACCGCCTATCTCAAATTTGCCCTCGAGCCACTTACCCAGCTTGATGCAGAAACCCTCGAGCGGCTGCGGCTGCAGTTCATGGCCGAGGTCATCGAACCCTTGTGGTTGCCGAAAGCTGAAGCGCTGTTGCAGCAACACCGCGATGCCAGCGACTTTCTGCTGGTGATCACCTCCACCAATCGCTTCGTGGTAGAGCCGATCTGCAACAAACTGGGCGTGGACGACCTGATTGCCACCGAACCGGAGATCGCCGATGGTCGCTATACCGGCAACATTGTCGGTGTCCCCAGCTATAAAGAGGGCAAGGTGGTTCGATTCAACCAGTGGCTGGCCCGAACCGGCCGTGACAAGACCGGCGCCAGTTTCTACAGTGACTCCATCAACGACCTGCCGCTGCTTGAAATCGTTGCCAGGCCGGTCGCTGTAGACCCCTGTCCCGCACTGCGTTCGGAGGCCGAAAAACGCGGCTGGGAAATTATCAGCCTGCGCTGAGGCACAGCCCTATATTCCCTCGCGGTATAGCCCATAAAAGAAAAGTCTTAGCAATGCTAGGGGCTCTTACCCGAAACCGTTATAATTCGCGCCCGTTTAGAGTGTGGAACCGTGATGTCCGAACTACCCAAACAACTTCCCCCGCCAGGTCAACTGATGGCGGTCGACCGAGTTAACGCGGTCTTGAGTGGCATGACGCCCGAGGAAATTATCCGCTGGGCGGTATCACTCAGCGGACGGGTAATTACCACCACCACTTTTGGCGACAATTCTGCACCGCTGATTCACATGGTGAAGCAGGTTTGCCCCGAGATGAAATACCTGTGGGTGGACTCAGGCTACAACACACCCGCCACCTACCGCTATGCCCACAAACTGATCGATGACATGGGCCTGGATATCGACATTTACTGCCCCCTGATTACCGCTGCACGCCAGAACATGCTGCTCAAGGGGATCCCGTCTGTCGACGAGCCGCTGCACGAGGAATTCACCCGCCAGGTCAAGCTGGAGCCTTTCCAGCGCGCCTTTGATACTCTCAAGCCTGACATCTGGATAACCGGTATACGGAAGGAAGAAACCGAGCATCGCAGTGAACTGGGTGTGATTTCCTACTCAAAGCAGGGGGTATTGAAAGTGGCGCCGCTTTTCTACTGGACCGAGGCACAACTGGTGACGTACAGAACAAAGCACGACCTGCCCAATGAAAGCAACTATTACGACCCGACCAAGGCGGAGGCGAATCGTGAGTGTGGGCTGCATTTCGAAATCTAGGCCATAACGCCAGCCAATAAAAAACCGCCCCTGGGGCGGT
>JBFFTH010000021.1:0-19888 GCA_041571855.1 Porticoccaceae bacterium | reverse complement strand
AGGCCGGCGCTTTGGACTATAATTCCAGCAAAAACAAAGGCTGGCTCAATGAAAACCCTTATCGATTACTTTGCTTACGGCTGCATACGCGGTCTCGGCATGCTCCCCCTGCCACTCATCTACGCCATCGGCAGCCTGCTCGGCAGACTGGTATGGTGGTCAAAATCCGGCAGTGCAAAAGTCAGCCGGATCAACGTGGAGATGTGTTTCTCCCACCTGAGCGCCCAAGAGCGGGAGCGCATCGCGCGGGAATCTGTTTACGAAATGGCGACCATCCTGGTGGAGAGCGTCGCCGCCTGGTGCAAACCTTTCGACAAAACATTCGCCCCCAGAATTGTAAAAACTTATGGCCAGGATCTGCTCGACAACGCCAGGCAATCAGGCCGTCCGATCGTCCTCCTTTCCAGCCACTTCGGCAGCTATGAGTTAATGCTGCTGCTAACCCATACGCTGGTCGAAAATACGGCCATACTTTTCCGTCCAATTAAAATGAAGAAGCTGGGTGATTTCGTCATGGAAAGGCGCCTCAAGAATGGTGGCCAGATGATGCCCTCCAACCGCGAGGGCATAACGGCCTTCTGCAATGTTCTCAAACAACCCGGTGGTCTTGTCGCCATCGCCGGCGACCTGGTGCCAAGCTGGGAGCGCGGCGAGTTTTCCAATTTCATGGGCGTACCCGCCCTGACCGCCAACTTCCCCACCGACCTGATAAAAGAGAGCAATGCCATCGTCATCTGCGGGCACCTGGTTCGCGTAGAGAACAATCGCTTCCATCTCTATTTTGAAGAAGTCAGCCCGGACATCTATTCAGAGGACAAAAAAGTTGCTGCCCAGGCGATGACCGACGCCATCTGCAAGCGGATTGCCGCCAACCCGGAGCAGTACGCCTGGAGCTACAAGCGCTTCAAAAGAATGCCTGACAAAAGCAAGCCCTATGACTGACAAATCGCCGGGCACGGAACTCTTTTAATGATGAAAACGCAGGATTTTCATGAAACAACTGCCAGTTCAACGCTTGACAACTCCCCTGGCGATGGCAGCGACATGGAAGATATCCCTTTACTGCGCTTCATTCCGTTCCGCCGTGCGGATATCGTCTCGATGTGCCTGGATCACGGCCTGCCGGACCCGTCAGCTCTCAACGATTTCGAGCTGGCGCAAAAAAAGATCGAGCAACACTTCCAGCAAGAATTTGCTGCTATCAGGCAACGGCTGAAGGACGCTTATGCGCCGCTGGACCCGGATGCCGACACCCGCATGGTCAATGAATTTCGCGCCCCGCAAGCGGAAGATGCGCTGGCGGCGGAGCTGGAAGCTGTCCTCAACCGGGCCAACTATGAAAAGATATCGAAGAAAACGCTGAAACGCGCCTTCCGTTCCGCATCTCTATTCAAGGTTCGCCTCTATGTTGAAATGAATGATTTCAAGGAGGTTCTTTTGTTTGCCCGCGGCGTCAGTCGCAGGGAGGAGGACGCGCCGGTCTGTTTCGGCCTCTGGCGAAAGCGGGTTTCCTTCATCAACTTCGACAGGGTTGCACTCTATATACGCTTCCATGACAACGTGGATACCGACACCACCCTGGGTGGTTGCCAGCCCGGCTCGACAATGTTGAAGCTATTCCAGAACGTTCCGGCGGCAGACCTGGAAATGCTGTTTCCCAACACGCGCGTCGGCATGCGCCTGACCGATAAACTGCTGATTGGCATCCCGGCACTGGTCAGTGGCGGCATTGTCTGGACCACCAAGCTGGGAGCCACCCTGGTGCTGCTGGGAACACTGCTCGGATTCTGGCTCGGCGTCCACAATGAGCCGGTAAAGCTGGACAAAGCTGCGGTATTGGTGCTGATGGCCGGGGCGGCGGCGCTGGCGGGCTATCTGTGGAAACAGTTTTCCAGTTTTCGCAACCGCAAGCTGCGCTACACCCAGGCGCTAACCCAGAACCTCTACTTCAAATTGCTGGACAACAACGCCGGCGTAATTTTCCGGATACTCGATGAAGCCGAGGAGTCCGAGTGCAAGGAAGCCATTCTCGCCTACTACTTCCTGCTCGCGTCCGGCAAACAAATGACCGCAGGCGAGCTGGACCAGGCAATTGAATCCTGGCTGGAAGAAAAATGGCATTGCCGACTGGACTTCGAGATCGATGACGCCCTTGCCAAGCTGGAAAAGCTGAAACTGGCCAGCCGGGAAGGAGAGTTTTGGCGGGTGGAGCAATAGCTCAGGCGGGACCCGCCTACCCGGCAATGCCCATTGTTTCCGCCACCCGGTCACAGATGTATTGCCCTATCGGTATCGCCGATGTCGCTGCTGGCGATGGCGCATTACAGACATGAAGTGACCGCCGGCTCTCGCGGAACAGAAAATCATCGGCCAGGCGTCCATCCCGCATCACCGCCTGGGCGCGGATTCCGACCGGGTGTGGCTGGAGATCGTTGAGGGTCAGTTGCGGGCAGTATTTTTGCACCCGCCTGAGGTAGCCGGTTTTGAACCAGGCATCCTTCACTTCCCCCAACCCTGCGCGCACATTGCCCATCGCCACTCTCCAGAAACCGGGGAAGCTCAGCATCTGCACCGTGTCGGCGAGGTTGAAATTGAGCGCCTCGTAGCCTTCCCTTTTCCAGCCGAGCAGGGCATTGGGACCGACGGTGATGGAGCCGTCAATCATTGGCGTCAGGTGCACGCCGAGAAACGGCATGGAAGGGTCGGGAATGGGATAGATCAGGTGTTTCACAATCCGTTTTTTACTCTCCGGCAGCCGGTAGTACTCGCCGCGGAAGGGCACGATCCGAAAATCCGCCGCCAACCCCATCATGCCCGCCAGGCGATCTGCTCCCAGCCCGGCACAGGTGACGAGAAACCCGGCCCGGTAACTTCCACTGCCGGTGGAGACATGAATGGCTTGCGGCTGCTCGCAGAGCGCCTCGACACGGCTATTGAGTTCAATCTCACCCCCGAGCTGTTGAAATGCGGTCGCCATTTTCTCGGCTATCTGACGATAATCGACAATCCCGGTTTCGGCGACAAAAAGAGCACCCAGCCCGGTAATGTTGGGCTCCCGCTGCTTTAACTCTGCTCGCGAGAGCTGCTGCACCGTTATCCGGTTTTCCCGGCAACGCTGCCCCAGCGCCAGCATGCGCCGGTATTCAGGCTCATCTGTCGCCACCAACAGTTTGCCCGGCTGTCGAAACTGAATATTGTGCTCGCGGCAGAATGCAATGGTGGCCCGCAGCCCGGCCTTGCAGAATTCTGCCTTGCGGCTGCCCGGCGCATAGTAGACCCCGGCGTGGATAACACCGCTGTTACGCCCGGTCTGATGACTGGCAAGAACAGGCTCCTTCTCCAGCAGCAGGATGCGTTTATCGGGGAAGCGCTGCTGCAACTGCCAGGCCGAGGAGAGCCCGACAATACCTCCACCGATCACAATAAAGTCGTACATGGTTTACCTCTGCCTAGCGTTGTGAGTATAACCCGCGCTTTGATTCCGGAGTGGTCGGAGTCAGCGTTGATTTAGGCGTTTGCCTGCTTTGTCTCATTCGCTTCTCGTTTAACGCGGTAATGCTTTCCGCTACAATTCGCGCTCCTTATTTTTTTAGCAACTTCCTCTGAAGAAAATCCAATGGCCCAATACGTTTACACCATGAACCGCGTCGGCAAAATCGTGCCGCCAAAACGCGAAATCCTCAAAGATATCTCACTGTCGTTTTTTCCCGGCGCCAAGATCGGCGTACTGGGCCTCAACGGTGCCGGCAAGTCGACCCTGCTGAAAATCATGGCCGGCATTGACACTGACATCCAGGGCGAGGCCCGGCCAATGCCGGGTATCAACGTGGGCTATCTGCCCCAGGAGCCCCAGCTCGACAACGAAAAAGATGTTCGCGGCAACGTGGAGGATGGCGTTCGCGAAGCGGTGGACGCACTGGCTGAACTGGACCAG
Source organism: Porticoccaceae bacterium (assembly GCA_041571855.1). Taxonomy (GTDB): domain Bacteria; phylum Pseudomonadota; class Gammaproteobacteria; order Pseudomonadales; family Porticoccaceae; genus JACKOF01. Next base: position 15,954 of record JBFFTH010000021.1, on the reverse strand, counting down.
CTCTATGCCGCCTACGCAGAGCCGGATGCAGACTTTGACAAGCTGGCCAAGCGCCAGGGCGAACTGGAAGCCATTATTGAAAGCTGGGATGCCCACAACCTGAATAACACCCTGGAAAGGGCCGCCGACGCCCTGCGCCTGCCCCCGTGGGATGCGGATGTCAGCAAGCTGTCAGGGGGCGAGCGTCGCCGGGTGGCACTTTGCCGGCTGTTGCTGTCCAAGCCGGATATGATCCTGCTCGACGAACCCACCAACCACCTGGATGCCGAGTCGGTATTCTGGCTGGAGAAGTTTCTCGAGGATTTCCCCGGCACCGTGGTCGCCGTGACCCACGACCGCTATTTCCTCGACAATGTCGCCGGCTGGATCCTGGAACTGGACCGGGGCCACGGCATTCCCTACGAGGGCAACTATTCTTCCTGGCTGGAACAGAAGGAGAAACGGCTGGAGCAGGAATCCCGCGAGCAGGCTTCCCACATCAAGTCGATGAAAGAGGAACTGGAATGGGTGCGCCAGAATCCGAAGGGGCGCCAGGCCAAGAGCAAGGCCCGCCTGGCCCGCTTCGAAGAAATGCAGTCCCGCGAGTTCCAGCAGCGCAACGAAACCAATGAAATCTATATTCCACCGGGTGAACGACTGGGCGACAAGGTCATCGACTTCAACAATGTCAGCAAGGGCTTTGCTGACCGCCTGCTGATTGACAATCTTTCATTCGCCATTCCGAAGGGAGCCATTGTCGGCATCATCGGCGGCAACGGCGCCGGCAAATCCACACTGTTCCGCATGATTACCGGCACAGAACAGCCCGACAGCGGCAGCATCGATATCGGCGACACCGTGCAAATGGCCTTTGTCGAGCAGAGCCGGGAAAACCTCGACGACAAAAAGACCGTCTGGGAAGCCGTCTCCGAGGGTCAGGATATTCTCAGAATCGGCAACTACGAGGTGCCCTCCCGCGCCTACCTCGGACGCTTTAACTTCAAGGGATCGGACCAGCAAAAGCGGGTTGGCGACCTCTCCGGCGGTGAGCGGGGTCGACTGCACCTGGCCAACACCCTGAAACAGGGGGCCAATGTGCTGTTGCTCGACGAACCGTCCAACGACCTCGACGTGGAAACCCTGCGTGCACTGGAAGAAGCCATCCTCAACTTCCCCGGCTGCGCGCTGGTGATCTCTCACGACCGCTGGTTCCTGGACCGGGTTGCCACTCATATCCTCGCCTTTGAAGGCGACTCGGAGGTAGTGTTCCACGAGGGCAACTTCAGTGATTACCACGAGGACTTTACCAAGCGCAAAGGTGCCAATGCTCAGCCTCAGAGGATGAAGTACAAGCGCCTGAAGGGTTAGAATCACACTGCAACAAAGCGCTTAAACAGGGGTAAGTACCATGTACGATTACATTGTTGTTGGAGGCGGTTCAGCCGGATGTGTTCTCGCAAACCGCCTTTCTGAAAACCCCAAAAACAGGGTTTGCCTGCTTGAGGCGGGAAAACCGGCAAAGTCTTTCAGCATTTCGATTCCCGGGCTTTTTGTGCTGCACGCTTTCTGGAAGAAGTACAACTGGTATTTCAGCTCTGTTCCGGAAAAGACCTATAAAAACAAGCGCCACTATCTGCCTCGCGGCAAGGGTCTCGGCGGCAGCAGCAACATCAATGCAATGGTGTACACCCGTGGCGTCAGCTCCGACTACGATGGCTGGGCGGCGCTGGGCAATGAGGGCTGGAGCTACGAGGAAGTCCTGCCCTATTTCAAAAAATCAGAGGCCAACGAGCGCTTTAACAATGAATATCACGGCAATGCCGGGCCTCTGAATGTCTCCGATGCCGAAGGCCAGTTCCCGGTCGCCCGGAACATGATCGACGCCTGCATCGAGGCCGGCGAAAAACACAATGATGATTTCAATGGCGCCAACTATGAGGGTGTCGGCTTCTACCAGTTCACGATAAAGAACGGGCGCCGCTACGGCACCCGCAAAGCCTTCCTGGAACCGGCCATGGCGCGGTCAAACCTCACCGTTGTTACCGGCGCCCACGCCACCGGGATCGAGTTCGAGGGCAAGCGCGCTGTCGGCGTCAGCTATATCCGCAAAGGCAAGAAACAAACCATCAAAGCGAATAAAGAGGTTGTCCTCTCCAGTGGTGCCTTTAATTCGCCACAACTATTGATGCTTTCCGGCGTCGGACCCGAGGATGAGCTGGTGAGGCACGATATTGACCCGGTTCACATCCTGCCCGGTGTCGGCAAAAATCTGCAGGATCACCCGGATGTTTGCGTTGGCTTTACCAGCAAACAACGCAACGGCGTCTCTCTTACACTAAGAGGACTCTGGCTGCAGGCAAAAAATCTGCTCAGGATGGTATTCAAAAACCAGGGCACCCTGCGGGCATCGGTGACCGAGGCAGGTGGCTTTGTAAAATCTTCGCCCGAGGTGGAAACCGCGGATATCCAGATGCATTTCCTGCCACTGCTATACGACAACCACGGTCGCAACCTGAAGGCGCTGTCTAAACATGGTTTTTCCTTCCATGTTTGCACTGTGCGGCCGAAAAGTCGCGGCGATGTCACGCTGCAAAGCTCTGACCCGCTTGATCCGCCGCGGATCAAAATGAATCTGCTGACCGACAGGGACGATCACGACATTTCGGTGATCTGCAAGGGCATACGCAAGGTGCGTGAGTATGCCAGGCAACCCGCCCTGGCCGACCATACCCTCGAGGAAGTCTACCCGGGCCCGCAATACCAGACGGACGAGCAACTGGCTGACCCGATTCAGGAGCGACTCGGCCACGTTTATCATCCGGTTGGCACCTGCAAGATGGGTAATGACGAGATGGCAGTGGTCGACAGCCGCCTGCGGGTTCATGGTCTGGAAAACCTGCGTGTCGTAGATGCGTCCATAATGCCGCTGCTAAACAGCGGCAACACTAACGCGCCAACCATTATGATTGCCGAAAAGGCATCAGACATGATCCTCGAAGACAACGGGGAAGCAGCATCGGCATCAAAAAATTAAATTCTGTCATCAGGAGGAGCAACCACATGGGCTCAAAAATTCAGGTGCACAAGCCACTGGTGATTCTGCATGGCGACGAAATGGCCCAGGTCGCCTTTGAGCGTATCCTCGACCAGTTCGTCAAAAAATATCTCGACATTGAGCTGGTCGAGATCGACCTGACTGCCGAAAACAGGCTGTTGACCAATGGCGGCGCCGTGCGCGAAGCCATTGATGCGCTGAAAAAGCACGGCGTCGGTGTCAAGAATGCGGGCATGACGGTAAACCGCCAGCAATTGAATGAGTTGCTGACCAGGCACCGCCACATCGTCGAGAAAGAGCTGGACAAGCTGGCCACCAAGTCACCCAACGGCGCCATCCGCAAGGGAATTGGCGGCAATATCACCCGCGAGGACATCGAGTTCCGCAACCTGAAAGCGGTGCGCCCGGACTGGGTCAATCGCGATATTGAAGTCGATACCATGGAGACGGGCGGCAACGACTTTGGCTACAGTGAGCTGTCAGCGGCAACAGGGATCGCCAAGGTGATGTTCGTGGGCAGCAGCGGCAACCCGGAGGAACTGCATCGTCGCTTCCTGAAGAAAGGTGACCCGTGGATGCTCACCACCAACCGCCTGGGTGATGTCGAGGCCTGGGCACGAAGGTTCTTTCAGCGGGCCCTGGATGAAAAGCGGGATATCTACCTGGGCCTGAAGGATACGGTGGTGCCCGGCTACGACGGGGTGATGCGCGCCGCTATCGAAGAAATCTATCAAAATGAATACAAGGACAGGGTCGCAGCGGCCGGGCTCAGCTACCACTACGAACTGATTGATGCCCAGGCAGCGCGTATTGTCGCCAATCCACCCGAGCGAGCGCTCTGGGGCGTGCCGGACAATGTCACCGGCATGAAACTCTACAAACTGGTTCAGCAGCTGAAGCACTACGGCCTGCCTGAGCGCAAGGCGAACGTCTCGATATCGCGCATGAGTGCCGGCGGCGGCGACCAGTATGGCAGCTTTAACCTGCCGGCGCCGGAAGACGGCATTATCAAGGTTATCGTTGACGGCGAGGAAAAACACGCGCGAATTCTCCGGAAAGGTGACCCGATCCTGTTTATGTCCAACAAGCGCCAGGCCATCAAGGACTGGGTGAAACAGGTGTTTCGCGATGCGTCGAAAAACAAGAAAGAGGTCTACTTCGGCCTCAAACGCGAGTTCATCAACTACGACGAAGTGTACAGCTCCATTATCCTGGAGATCCGCAAAGAGCTGGCTGCACTGGATACTCCGCCGCCCTCTTTTATGATCATGCGGCCGTCACGCCAGCTCAGCAAAATGATCTGTGACCCTCCGCGCTGGGGTCTTTACCCGGCCCAGAACCTGGACGGTGACATCTTCTCCGATATTTCCGCTGCGCTGGGTGGCAGCCTGGCGACTGCCAGCTCGGTGATCGAGAGCAAGGATGGCACCAAGCTCTATGAAGCGCCCCACGGCACGGCGCACGATCTCTACCTGCGCTACCTTGAAACCGATGGCAAAGAAGCCAACTTCAACTCCTCGGCGCTGATATTTGCCGTTGCCAATGCACTGGAAGAACTGGCAGGCAGGGAGGATAACCAGGCACTGAGAGGATACGCCCGCGAGCTGAAAAAAGCCCTGATCGACACCGTCGGAATGGGCATTATCACGGGTGACCTGAAGGGCAAAACCACTGCCCCTGATAAAGAGCAGGTTGTCGATATGTACGGCTTTCTCGACGCCATAGAGTCAAACCTGGGTCGCTAGTTAACGGCTATTCCGGTGGACGATCCCGCTTCTTTGCTATTTTCCATTCGGAGCAACTCTAATGCTGCCGGGCAGGTATAAGCGGCAGGCCATAAAACCCTGGCGACAGACCTGGCACCGCGCAGCGAAGACAAACCCCTTTTTCCCTAGGACAAGCAATCATGAGTTCTATCTGGCACAAATTCCCGACAGTTGAAAGCCTCAACAAGGCGATGACCCCGGATACCATTATGGGTCTGCTCGACATCAGGGTCACGGAAGTCGGCGATGATTACCTGGTGGGCACCATGCCGGCTGACCAAAGAACACACCAGGTCTACGGCATCGTCCATGGCGGTGCCAACGTGGTGCTGACAGAAACGCTCGGCAGCATGGCTGCCGGGTACGTGGTGGATAACAGCAAGTTCCGGGTATTTGGCCAGGAAGTCAGTGCCGCCCACTTGCGTCCGGTATCGAGCGGACTGGTTACCGGCACCGCGCGCCCGCTGCACCTCGGCCGTCGCTCCCAGGTCTGGGAAATCAAACTGCAGGATGACAACGGCAAACTGACCTGCATATCACGCCTGACCATGGCCGTTGTTCCCCTGGATTAATCACGCGCGTCAGAGCGGAAACTCTGATAACCTTTTTCATAATATCCCCCCAGAAGACAGGAGCAGCCAAATATGCAGCCGCTACCACACCAGTATCATGTCGGCGCCAGTGCACATGCAGACGAGTATATTCAGGTCTCAGAGCCACAACTGCAGCCAATTAGCGTGGCCCCACCTGCAGATTTTGATGGCCCCGGTGACCAGTGGTCTCCAGAGCACTTGCTGATGTCCTCGGTTGCCAGCTGCCTGATCTCCACCTTCAAGGCAATTGCAACAATTTCAAAGCTGGAGTGGTCCGACATCAGCTGCGATACCACCGGCACCCTCGACAGGGTCGAGCGCAAAATGCAGTTCACAGAGATTCACAACCGTGTCTCCCTGACGATCAGCGATGAAGCCAACCGGGAGAAAGCTGAAAAGCTGCTGCACAAAGCAGAGGAAAACTGCCTGGTTGCCAACACCCTTTCTGCGCAACAACACCTGAGCGTTGACATCACGATCGCCTGAATCACAGCCATGCGACCCAATCTGATCATTCATTGCCCCTCGTGGGCAGCATTCCCTATTGCCGTTCATAAAGCCGGCCATGATCGCCTCAACCGGCACTTCTGCTGAAATTAAAGCCCCGGTCTTATTGCCTGGCGTTACTGTTGCGCAGCGTGCAAACCGCTTTTTATATGCAGATCCCGCTGCGGGAATGGAATCTGGATTTCGTACTTTCTGAAGGCATCGTCGATGGCCCAGAGGTAATCTGACATCAGCGCTGTAGGCCGTTTCACCTGTTCCGGTTTTACCCAGACGCCCAGCAGAAAATTCAGGCTGCTATCGCCGAACCCTGTCATCCACACGACCGGCTCCCGGCCTCTTTCGTAAAGCGTATAGGGGACTGACTCCGCCGCCTCCAGCATGGCTTTTTTCACCATCTCCTTGTCGCTGCCATAGGCGACACCGACAGGTATGCGAAACCGGCGAACGGATTCTTCCAGGGTCCAGTTGATAACCCTGTTGTTGGTCAGGTCTGCGTTCGGGATCAGGACATCCACATTGTCGTTGGTGCGAACCATGGTCGCACGCATATGTATTTCCTTGACCTCGCCGGTGATCTCTGCGTCGACCTCGATAAAGTCACCCACCTTCAGGCTGCGCTCAAGCATAATCGCAAGGCCGGAGACAAAGTTATTGACTATGCCCTGCAGCCCCAAACCGATACCAATACCGAGCGCACTGGCCACCAGTGCCAGCTTGCCGACATCAATGCCCAGTGTTGAAACGGCCAGCAGTAAACCGACGACAATAATGATGTAGTGCAGAAGCCGGGCGACCACGTACATCTGATCTCTGCTGATGGTCGCCTTGTGCAGTGTCAGGCGGGCGATCCATTTTCTGGCCAGGGAAGCAATAACAAAAGTAGCAATAACAACCAGGATCGAGGTCACCAGCTGGCTGACCATCAGCTGGTATTCGCCCACATGGACCAGCGTGTTATTCCAAAACTCTGCCATAGGATCGCCCCCTCAGCTCAACGAGCCATTACCTCAATACCACTTTTTACGTTTGAACATCACTGCCAGCACCAGCGCTATAGTGATCATGATACCCAACACGATGAAGTAGCCGTGCGGGTGTTGCAACTCCGGCATATTGACAAAGTTCATCCCGTACAAACCGGCCAGAAAACCCAGTGGCACAAAAATGGCCATCACCACGGTCAGCACGCGCATGGAAATATTCTGCTGGTGGGTGGTGATCGAAATATAGCCCTCCACCATATCCGAACACATTTCGTAATAGAGACTGGTCAGGCTGTAGAGTCGCTCAAACCGCTCGTAGACATCGTTCAGGTAGTGTTCATGGAGTGACAGTGGCAGCGAAATATCGCTGGCCTCCAGGTCGCAGAGCTCACTGAACATCTGATTGTGATATTTGAAAATACGTTTCAGGCGCAGCAACTTGATGCGATGTGTGGCCAGTTCCGCCAGGGACATCTCACCACTGCCACTTTGCAGCGCATCTTCCTTTACGCCCAGCTCTTCCTCAAACTCCAGCAATTTGTTGAGGTATGTCTCGGAGGAGTTGTGCATTATTTTAAGGGCCAGCCTCACCGGGTGCTCCAGCAGCAGACCTAATCCGGCTGAATCGATCGCAGCAGCAATGCCAACTGATGGCTCCGGATGAACTGTCAGCAGAAAATTCTCGCCAATAAAAAAGCCGATCTGCTGGTGTTTGAATTCAAGGCTGTCAACGACTTCAGCGATGCCACGATATAGGATAAAAATCTGCTGATCAAAGATTTCATATTTGGGCGGGTGTCGCCTGCGCAGGACATCTTTTACAGCCAACTTGTTACAGTTGAAGGATGCCAGCAGATGAGACACCTGTTGCGTATGCCTGTCACCGAACTGGATATCCACCCAGATAAAGCTGGCCGGATTTTCCCGCCATTTCAGGATCTGGCGATCATCGCCCTCGACAAACTCTGCGCCAGGCTGCTTCCAAAAGGTCTTGATCATCCGCCTCGCTCCAGTATGAAGAATAATGATCCATATCTGCACAACAAACGTTGTTATCGCAACTCTGAGCGAATGTAGCGCAGAACAAACTGAGGGGCAAACGGCCGCACTCAAGATCAACCTCCCCGCAACCGCCCTTCACAACCACCTGCGGGATAGGGGATTCGCACCAATGAGCAGCTGAGCAGTTCTTCACCCGCAGCGTGGGCAGTCAGCTTGATAGCAGCGAGCATGCCGGCTTTATTTGGCAAGGCAACAGTTGTTGAAAGCCCCCAAAGCACCTATCCTTGCCGTGGCCTCAGTCAAGGAGCATGGTTATGGCAGTTTCGATGTTTATTCTTCTCGGTATTCTGGCGCTGCTGGCGATTTATGCCGTCAGCATCTATAACAACCTGGTGGCACTCAAGCACCGGGTTTCGCAGGCCTGGGCCAATATTGATGTGCTGCTCAAGCAACGCCACGATGAATTGCCAAAGCTGGTCGAAACCTGCAAGCAGTACATGAGCTACGAGCAGGAAACGCTGGAAAAGGTGATCAGCGCCCGCAGCAATGTGGCATCGGCCGCAGAACAGGAAGATATCCTCGCCCTGGGTGAAGCGGAAACGCAGTTGCGCTCGGGGCTTGGGCGACTGTTTGCGCTGGCGGAAAACTATCCCGAGCTGAAGGCCAATGAGTCCTTCCAGCATCTGCAGGCCCGTATCTCATCGCTTGAGACCGGTATCGCTGACCGGCGCGAGCTGTATAACGACACGGTCAACCAGAACAACATTCGCATCGAACAGTTTCCGGATGTGCTTATCGCCAACCTGTTCAGTTTTGGGCCGCGGCAATTACTCGAATTTGCCGAACAAGAAACTGCTGATGTCGACATAAAAACCCTGTTCAGGGACTAGCATTACAAAATTATCCAGACCATGCCTGTTTCAGACCTGTTCTGTCGCCCCTGTATTGCCAGCATGTCCCCCTGGGATTTCGCCATCTGGACCTCGCTGCTGGTTGCTGCCAGTGTGTTTCTGCTTTACCGCTGCAAGAAACAGTTTCATCGCCACCGCCTGATTGAGGATATGCCGACGTCAAAAATCCGTTCCGCCAGCCAGGGCTACACCGAGCTGGTCGGTATCGCCCGGCAGGATACACACCCGCGCATCGCACCGCTGAGCAGCGAACTCTGCATCTGGTGGCGCTATACCATTGAGCGCTACCAGCGCAGCGGCAAATCCAGCCACTGGCAGATAATTGAGAAGAAACAAAGTCGATCGCCCTTCTTTCTGGAAGACACGACCGGTCGCTGCCGGGTGCAACCCGACAATGGCGAGATCACTACCGCCCACAAACGGGTCTGGTATGGAAATTCCCGGCGCCCTGTTTCGTCACCGCTAAAGGGCAGCGGCCTGCTTTCCAGATCTATCGGCATGGGGCGTTATCGCTACACCGAACACCAGATCCGGGACGGCGATCCGCTCTATGTCCTCGGTCATTTTGAAAGTGACAGTGCAGGCCGGCAAAGCCTGCATGTGGAGAAACTGGCGGGCGACATTTTGCGCTCATGGAAGGCAGATTACGCCGCTCTTCTGGCTCGCTTTGATATCAATAAAGATGGCGCATTGGGCCGCGATGAATGGCAACTGGTGCAACAGGCGGCAAAATTCAAAGCCAGAGACCAGCTGGCGGAACTGGCAAAGCAACCTCCGCAACACACCATCTCTCAACCCGAGCACAAAGGATTGCCGTTTATCATCAGTAATCACGAGCAAGACCAACTGGGGCGCAAGCTTCTCAACAGTGCGAGACTATCTGCAGCGGGTTTTCTGCTGGCGGGCGCCCTGGGCAGCTGGCTGTTGAGCGCGCGCTTTATGATCTGACAGCGGGACTTTAACCTGAGGCACAGCCAGCACAGGGTTTCGCCTCCCAGAGGCTGAGACAGGTCACCCGGGCCACGCTCGGGACAATGCAGCTTACCCGCTGTGGCAGCACCTTATCTTGCCCTCAATACAGCCGTCAGGGACTCGGTGCTGCGAATCCAGGTATCAATGCCGGGCTTGCCATTCTGCTGCCACTGCTGCCGGGCCTCCTGCCTGTCGGCGAAATATCCCCAGGTAAGCACATGCCAGACCTTGCCATCGACCAGTGTGACATAGCGATCCAGGCCTTCTGTCGTCAGCTGATGTCTGGCAATAAATGTTTCCAGTTTCTCAACGTTTTTGAAGGCGCCCAGCTGAACAACAAACCCCCTCGCATGCGGCCCAAACGTCGACTTTGTTGCGCCAGCGGCGACAACTTCTGATCTGGCGATAGCTGTGCTTTCGACAGCTGTAGCTGGAATACCGGCTTTCTCACCGGACTTATCCCCAGCAACCCGCGCCTGCTGCGCAGGGAGGTCTGCTCGAGCCTGTTCGGATGGATTTTCTCCCCCGGTAGTCTCCACCTGCTGCAGGACATTTTTTTTCGATGACTTCAGCGGCTGCGGCTTTTCGGCACCTGCCGCAGGTGACTGCAAACCGACCAGCGACGGCGCCGGTTTTATCGCTGGCTGTGTTCGCCGCGGGCCACTGGGGGCCGGCAACGACCTTAGAGGGGTTCCTGTAGTCGCTTTCTCGGGCACTCTCGGCGGCCTTGGCGTGATGGCCTGCTGAGAGTTTCCGGGCGATGCAGGCTGTGCCTGCTGTATCGGTGTTGCATCCAGCTCCGGCAGCTGGGAGCGCCAGTGCTGCTTGTTACCGGGGAAGGGGGTAAGGGGCTGAGGGGACAGCTGATCACCTGGAAGAGGCTGCTCGGCGCCATCAGACAGCGCTTTGCCTTGCACTCTCAATGCATCTGCATCCGGGTACTGCTGAATCTGAATCGCTCGCGGCTCGGAATCCGCAGCACCCGGCCGCCGTTGCCGGTCATCCGCGTGCAGGGATGAGGACAAGGCAACCAGCAGTGCCGCGACCAGGGTAAAGTGGAAAGTCATCGATCGGGATTGCAACGTAAGCCCGTTTTCTAGATACCCATTTTCTCCAGGGCTTCCATTATTTGACGAAGCACTGCTGACAACCTGGGATGTTTGAGCTCGAAATCTGTTGCCTGCCTTTCCAGCTGTTCCCGCACGCCATCGGCATGCTCCGCTTTCACCGGTTCGCCCGCCGCAATTTCGACCATCTCCTCCATCAGGTGACCAAGAACATCCTTCTCGCTACTACTCAGGTGGCCGGCATCTTCCAGCGTTTTATGCAACTCGGCCAGATGCTGTTTCAAATCTTCGTTGGACATGGGAAAACTTCTCCTTCAAACGCTTACTCTATGTATTACGTTAACACTAAATCATTTCACGGCAACGCTCTTTTGCAAAAACTGGCCTCTATCCTGCCGATGAATAAGCCTGCCAGATTGTCCACAGACCGATGAGCACAAAACCTGCGCCGGCAAGCAACGAGAGCAATTTCGGGCTGATCCACTGGGCCAGCATTCCGCCCACCAGCACGGCGATCGCCGAAGACAGGATCAGCGCACCGGAAGCGGCAAAAAACACCAGCCAACGACTCACCTCTTCATTGGTTGCGAACAGCATAGTCGCGAGCTGGGTTTTGTCACCCAGTTCCGCCAAAAAAACCACCCCAAACACCGTCAGAAAAATTTTCCAATCCATAACTGCCTCGTGAGAAAATGCTTCACTTGCGCCCCATTTTGCCCTACTTTGCACAATCTTGGTACGATAATTGCTTTTAACCCCAGATATCCGTTAGAAATTCGGTTGAATCAGCTCTTTTTTGGTGCTTGTGCACCATTAATGAAAAACATCGCACCTGCTTGGTGCATAAACAAAAGGAACGAACCATGCTTAAGCGATTTACTTCCACTAAAGCCCTCTCTCTGCTGGCATTTCTTGGTTTTCCCGCGGTCGGTTTTGCCGACACGCTGAATAGCGCCAATACTGCCTGGATTCTTACCTCCACCGCGCTGGTGCTGTTTATGACCCTGCCCGGTTTGTCGTTATTCTACGGCGGACTTGTGCGCTCAAAAAATGCCCTCTCGGTACTGATGCAGTGTTTTGCCATTGCCTGCGCCGCCTCTCTGATCTGGTTAGTCTGTGGCTACAGCCTGGCTTTCAGCGATGGTGGAGATCTCAACAACTGGATTGGCAGTATGGGCAACTTTATGCTGCAGAATGTCAGTGAAGATACCCTGGCCGGAGACATTCCCGAATCTGTTTTCGCCATGTTCCAGATGACTTTTGCCATCATCACTCCCGCACTGATTGTGGGTGCCTTTGCCGAACGAATAAAGTTTTCAAGCATGCTCGTGTTCAGCTGCATCTGGCTGCTACTGGTCTACGTACCCATCACCCACTGGGTATGGGGCGGCGGCTGGCTTGGAGAGATGGGCCTGCTTGACTTCGCCGGCGGCACCGTGGTGCATATCACCGCCGGTGTTGGCGCACTGGTTGCCGCACTGGTTATCGGCAACCGCCGCGGTTTTCCGACCACCGCCATGATGCCCCACAACATGACCATGACCGTGACCGGCGCCGGCATGCTCTGGGTGGGTTGGTTCGGCTTTAATGCCGGCTCCGCGCTTGCCGCCAATGGCGACGCCGGCATGGCTATGCTGGTCACGCACATTTCCGCAGCCGCGGGTTCGCTGGCGTGGATGTCGCTGGAATGGATCCGTTTCGGCAAGCCTTCGGTACTGGGTATTGTCACCGGCATGGTGGCAGGTCTCGGCACCATTACCCCTGCATCCGGCTTTGTCGGCCCTGGCGGCGCACTGATCATTGGCCTCAGCGCCGGGGTAATCTGTTACTTCTGCACACTGACGATCAAGCATCGCTTCAAAATTGACGACTCCCTTGATGTTTTTCCTGTGCACGGCGTCGGCGGCATATTGGGAACACTGCTGGCAGCTGTTTTCGCCTCTGATCAACTGGGCGCATTCAGCGGACAGGGCTACAACGAGGGCATGGCCATGGCCTCACAGTTTAAAGTGCAGTTAATTGGTGTTGTCAGCACTCTTGTTTACACCGCGGTTATTACCTATATACTGCTCAAAGTTCTCGATGTGCTGATGGGCTTGCGGATTAACGATGAAGAAGAAACCGTTGGCCTGGACATTTCCCAGCACAACGAACGCGGCTACGACCTGTAAGCCGCTACGTTATCTATGGGGGAGGGACCGCTGGCAGAAATGTCAGCGGTTTTTTTCTTTTAACGGTTTTTATTAGCCCTCGCCGCAGCCAGGTGCTGGCAGAGTTCCTTCGCCCCCTCCAGGATCCTCGGCGTATGGCGATGCAGCAGATAGGCGTTGACGCTGTAGAGATTATCCCCGGCCACGGCCCGCATCCGGGGCCACTGGCGCCACAATGCGAAAGCGCTCTCCGGCGACAGGTACTGGGCAATGATAATCACCTCCGGCTCCACCGCCAGCACTGATTCAACAGAGAGTCTCGGCACCAGCGCAGCCTGGTCTGCAAACACATTCTGCCCACCACACAACGACAAGACATCATTCACCAGATGATCGCGCCCCAGACTCATCAGAGGTTGATCCCAAATCTGATAGAACACGCTGAGCCTTTCATCGCTCTGAAATTGCTGCCCCAAGGCCTCTATGTCACGTCTGAACTGAGCGGCAACCCGATCGGCGACCGCCTCCTGACCCATCAGCACGCCAAGTCTGCTGAGGGTCTTTGGTATATCTGACAGCTGTTTCGGTTCGTTGACATAAACCGTCAAACCGAGCGACTGCAACTGCTCCAGAATGTCGGCGCTGTTGCCACTGCGCCAGACCAGCACCAGATCCGGTCGCTGCAGCAACAGCGCCTCATAATTGATCTTGTTGTTGGAACCGACGCGCGGCAGCGATTTGGCTTGCTCGGGGAAATCGCTCCAATCGACCGTCGCGACAATCTGCTCACTGCCACCCGCTGCATAGATGAGTTCCGCCAGGTGCGGAGAAAGGGCAACCACACGCTTTGCAGGCGCGGCCAACACCACCTGCCTGTCCAGATCATCGTAGACAACAATCCCGGCTGACAGAGGGCTGGCCAGTGCATAGAGCAGAAGGCTGCAGCAGATCATTCGGCCCATATCAAAGTATTACCAGTGGTCGTCCGGAAACAGGGTGAACACTGATTTCCGCCTCTACGCCAAACACATCCTGCAAAATTGCCGGAGTAAGAACCTGCTCCGGCTCAGCGGCTACCACGACTTCACCCTGGCTCAGGACCACCATCTGGTCGGCGCACCGGGCGGCCAGATTCAGGTCGTGCAGAACCACCAGAATGCCGATGCCCTGATCCGCCAGGTTGCGCATAATTTTCAGCATGTCCCGCTGGTGGGAAAGATCGAAGGCCGAGGTGGGCTCGTCAAGAATCAGGTAACGATCCATTCCGGAGAGTTCACCGGCGGGCGGCTCCCAGATTTGTCCCAATACACGGGCAAGCTGTACCCGTTGTTTTTCACCACCTGACATCTGGGTGTAGGCACGCTGGTCGAGGTAGGAGCAATCCACCAGATTGAGGGCGGCGGCGATAATCTCCCGATCCCTGAGCACGCCCGTGTCATGCGGGGTACGTCCAAGGGCCACCACTTCACGTGCCGTAAAGGGGAAACTCAGGTCTGAGCTTTGGGGCAGGATTGACAACACCTGGGCTTTTTCCAGCAAAGGCCATTGCTGCAACGGCCTGCGATTGAGCAGAACCTGTCCGGAAGAGGGTTTATGTTCACCGCAAAGGAGTCTTAAAAGACTGGTTTTACCGGCGCCGTTGGGGCCGACGATGGCGGTAACCCTACCCGGCTCGACGTCGATGCTGACATTGCGCAGCAATGAAAAACCGGCCACGGACAAACACAAATCTCGCGCTGAGAGCGACATGTTAAAGCACTGCCTTTTTTTGCTGCAGCAACAGTGCGACGAAAAACGGCACCCCCAGCAGAGCGGTGACAATCCCTGTCGGCAATTCGGTCGGCGTAATCACCATTCGTGCGACGGTATCGGCACAGAGTAACAGTACTGCTCCAAGCACAGCCGAGCCTGCAATCAACCAGCGATGATCTGGCCCGGTCAGCAACCGAACAATATGCGGGACGATCAGCCCGACAAAGGCTACTACCCCCGTTGCCGCCACCGTAACCCCGACTCCGAGGGCAGTAAAAAAAATCAGCCGACGTTTGAGGCTTTCTACATCAATACCCAGGTGCCGGGCTTCCGACTCCCCGAGCAGGATAGCATTAAGGGGGCGACTGTAGCCGGGCAGCCAGAGGCACAGAGGCACAATGACAAGGGCCAGCAAACCCGCCTTTGCCCAGTCGGCATTACCGAAGTTGCCCATCTGCCAAAGGCTGATACGGCGCAACATTTCGTTATCGGCAAAAAAACTGAACAGGCCGTTAACGGCCCCGGCCAGGGCGGTAATAGCAATGCCGGCGAGCAGCATGGTGGCTACAGATGTCCCGGCAGTGGAGGTCGCCAGCCGGTAGACAATCCATGTCGCCAGCAATCCTCCGACAAATGCGCCAACCGCGATAAGCGGCAAGGCTATGCCGCCAATCAGCATGCTGCCACCAAAATAGATCATGCAACTGGCGCCGACCGAAGCCCCACTGGAGACGCCGATAAGTGACGGATCGGCCAGGGGGTTGCGAAACAGTCCCTGCATCACCGCGCCGCAACAGGCCAGGCAGGCACCGGAAAGCGTCGCCAGCAATACGCGAGGCAATCGCAACTGCCACAGAATCTTCTCCTGCTGTCCGGCATCTGAACTAAACAGCGAGAACAACTTGGAGGGTGAAATATCCACCGGGCCACTAAACAGGGCCAACCAGAAAGCGAGCCCCAGCAAGATTGTCGCAGAAACAAAAAACAGTTTTGGTGAGATCCGCCGCATGCTCAGCTACTGCCCCGAATAGGTCGCCAAAGATTTATCGACAATCAATGCGTATGCTGCGGCCATGGTTAATACCCCGAAGTAAACACCCCTCTCCTGCAGGCAATGCACCGGGGCAGGTCGCGGGTGTTTCAGAAATCAACACCGCGCCGGGCTTTGATACCTGCTTTATAGGCATGCTTAACCTCTTTCAGCTCGGTGACCGTGT
>JBFFTH010000020.1:0-19920 GCA_041571855.1 Porticoccaceae bacterium | reverse complement strand
GGGGGTATCCTAACGGGATTATTGGTCGGTGTGAACCGGCCCTCTGCTTTTCAGTACTGCCTCAACTCCGGCGACAGACGCTTCCGGTAACGGGCCCGCTTTTTATTGCGGCCAGTGATACCGTTTTTGTGGCTGATGGTCCCGGTGACTCGCTCAACGGAGTTTGTCCCGCAACTGTGTGCAGCCAACCCCAAAAACGGTGGCAAAGGCTGGTCAATCCAAACGGAAAATTCCAGCATAAAAAAACCGGAGCAAATGCCCCGGTTTTTTTGTTCGGGCCTGGTGGTCTAGCCGAAAAAGCCCTTGAAGAAAAAGAAAAACAGGATTGCCAGAAAGGCACCGGCGGGGAGAGTGATCAGCCACGACAGGAAAATGGTGCCAATCACTCGCAGGTTGAGTGCAGCAATCCCCCTTGCCAGGCCAACACCGAGTACAGCGCCAACCAGCGTATGGGTGGTCGAGATCGGCAGGCCGGTGCCCGATGCCAGCACCACGGTGGCGGCTGCACCGAGCTCGGCGGCAAAACCACGGCTTGGGGTGAGCTCGGTAATTTTGCGGCCAATGGTGCCCATGACCTTGAAGCCATAGGTGGCCAGCCCGACCACGATACCCGCGCCACCGAGCAACAGGATCCAGCCCGGCATGGCGGTTTTGGCTTCTACAGTCCCTGATTTTACGACGCCGTAAACAGCTGCCAGCGGACCAACAGAATTGGCAACATCGTTTGAGCCGTGGGCAAAGGCCATGGCGCAGGCGGTGAATATCATCAGCACGGCAAACATTTTTTCGACGTTGGCAAAGCGATCATACTTTTCGAGCGACTCATCTCTTTTTACCCGCCGCAGCAAAACGGTGCCCACCGCAGCGACAATGATGCCGACAGCGATGGCGATCAGGACATCCTCACCGAAACTGAATTTGACGCCGATATCCTTGAACACATGGTTCAGCCCTTTCAGCAGGGTTACCATGGCGATCAGGAAGCCGACCAGGAACATGTAGTAAGGGATAAGCTTTTGGGCGCGTTCAAAGGGGTTTTCATGGGTCAGGATCAGCCCCTGCACGCTGCGAAAGAGCATAAAGGAGATGCTGCCGGCGAGAACCGGTGATACCACCCAGCTGGCGACGATACTGCTTACCTTGCCCCAGTTGACCGCATCCACAGAAATGCCAACCGCCGCAAAGCCGACAATGGCACCGACAATGGAGTGGGTGGTGGAAACCGGCCAGCCCATCAAGCTGGCGATCAGCAGCCAGGTGCCCGCGGCGAGCAGGGCCGACAACATACCGTAGACAAGGTATTCAGGTGTTCCCGCCAGTAGTGCGGGATCGATGATGCCCTTGCGAATGGTCGAGGTGACCTCGCCTCCGGCCAGGTAGGCGCCGGCAAATTCGAAAATGGCGGCGATAATTATCGCCTGCCTGACCGTCAGTGCCCTGGAGCCAACCGAGGTGCCCATGGCATTGGCGACATCATTGGCGCCTATACCCCAGGCCATGAAGACGCCAAAGACACAGGCGAGGATGATCAAAATCTGACCGTATTCTGAAAAGATATCCATCGTGGCCGCTCCTGTCTTATCGTGCCAGCATCTGATGCAGACAGTCGCCTACATTCTCAGCTTTGTCAGAGATATTGCCGACCCAGTCAATCAGCTTGTAGAGAAACATCACGTCGACCGGTGGCAGCTCGGATTCGATTTTAAAGAGCTGGTTCTTTATTTCCTGCTCCAGGTCGTCGGTGGTGTCTTCCAGGTCATCAAGCTTTTTGATCAGGCCTTCCACGAAATCAACCTGGCGCCCGCTGAAGCCGGTTTCCAGCAGTTCGTCGAGTTCATTGATGGCCGTCTCCGCCTGGGTTGTGGTTGCGATAGCCGAGTTGACCAGTTCATTCATCTTTTCCTGCAAGGGTGCCGGAAGGCTTATCTTGCGAGAGACCATCAGGTGGGCGATGTCCTGGCAGCGATCCGCAATGTCGTCCTGTGTCGACAGCAGTTTGAGAAAGTCTCGCCGGTCGATGGGCATAAAAATGCTTTTCGGCAGCTGATGACGAAGGTCTCGCTTGAGCTTGTCAGCCTTGTTCTCGTCCTTGCAGATTTTTTTGTGAACCTTGTTGACGGTTGCCCAGTCGCCCGCTGCAGCTGCATCAAACAGTTCACGCAGTCTTAAAGTACATTCGGCGACCACTGTCATGTGTTGCTGTATGGGACGAATAGGCGACTTCCCAAAAAGGCTGGTAATCGGAATGTTTATGGCCATGAACGGTGCTCCGTGTTTATTTTTTATGGATTGTTCGGCGGTGTTGGCACCTCGAGGGCATATTACAGGATTATGGCAGGTTTGTTGTAGGGGATTAAACCTGTCCAAACCGCGCTTTTCGGCCCAGCCAGCGGTCGATAATAGCGCCTGCCCTGTTACTTTCTTCCGCGAGCAGCCTGGTTGCGACCCTTTTGACCGCGTCCAGCAAGTGGGCATCCCGCTGCAGGTTGGCAATTTGCAGGTTGAGTTCGCCTGTCTGCCGGGTGCCCAGCACTTCGCCGGGACCGCGCAACTCGAGGTCTTTCTCGGCAATTTTGAAACCGTCATTGGTCCGTCGCATGGTCTCCAGGCGCTCCCGGCCCTGCCGGGAGAGCGGTGAACTGTAAAGCAAAACACAATGGCTCTCGGTGCTGCCGCGGCCAACCCGTCCCCGCAACTGGTGAAGCTGCGCCAGTCCAAGTCGCTCCGGGTTTTCAATGATCATCAGGCTGGCATTGGGTACATCCACTCCCACTTCGATGACCGTGGTGGCGACCAGCAGATCGATATCGCCATTTTTGAATGCTTCCATTACCTGGGTTTTTTGGGCCGGCTTGAGGCGGCCGTGCACCAGGCCGGTGTGCAAATCCGGTAACATCAGGTGTAACTCGTTGGCGGTGGCCTCGGCGGCCTGGGCCTCAAGAGAATCCGATTCTTCAATCAGGGTGCAGACCCAGTAGGCCTGTCGACCTGAGGCGCAGGCTTGACGGATACGGGCGATCACCTCGGGTCGTCGCTGCTGGTCAATCAGCACTGTGTTGACCGGGGTTCGACCCGGCGGCAGCTGGTCGATAATGGAGCAGTCGAGATCGGCATAGGCGCTCATGGCCAGCGTGCGCGGGATAGGTGTGGCGGTCATGATCAGCTGGTGTGGTGTCAGGCCAGCGAAGCCTTTGTCGCGCAATGCCAGCCGCTGATGAACACCAAAGCGGTGTTGCTCATCGATAATGGTCAATGCCAGTTGATGAAAGCAGACATCCTCCTGGAACAGGGCGTGGGTGCCTATGACAACAGCCGCGCTGCCATCCGCAATCAGCGACAGCAATCGCTGCCGCGCCAGACCCTTGACCCTGCCGGTCAGCAGCACGACCTCGATCCCCAGCGGGGACAGCCAGTTGCCGAAGTTCTGGTAATGCTGCTCGGCGAGTATTTCGGTAGGTGCCATTACGGCGACCTGCCGGTTGCACTCTACCGCCTGCAGCGCCGCCAAGGCGGCAACCAGGGTTTTGCCGGAGCCCACATCCCCCTGCAAAAGGCGCAGCATGGGGTAGTGTTTTTCCAGGTCGAGGGCAATTTCTGCACTGGCTCTGCGCTGGGCGTCGGTGAGGGCAAAGGGTAGAGATCTGGCGAACTGCTGGCGCAGCACTGGTTTGGCCATTAACGCTGCCGCTGGCTGGGATTGAACCTGTTGGCGCAGGCGCAACATGCTGAGTTGGTGTGCCAGCAGCTCTTCAAAGGCAAGCCGTTGTTGTGCCGGGTGTTCACCGTTTTCGAGTTGCTGCAAGTTGGCATCCGTCGGTGGTCGGTGAATATAGCGCAGGGCATCGGCAAGCGGGATACCGCGGGCGCTGCTGATGTTGTCGGGCAGCAATTCCGCCAGTGAGCCCGGCGTCAGCATGCCCAGAGCCTGGCCGGTGATGGCGCGCAGGCGCTGCTGGGTGATGCCTTCAACAGTCGGGTAGACCGGGGTCAAAGAGGTTTCCAGGGGAGCGGGTTCCCGGTCGAGAAACTGGTATTCCGGGTGATAGATTTCCAGTCCCGAGGCACCCCGCCTGGGCTCGCCATAACAGCGCAGTTTGACGCCCGGTCGCAGATTGTTTTTTTGTGCGCCACTGAAATGGTAAAAGCGCAGGCTGAGAGTGCCGGTGTTATCCTGGATTCGGCACAGCAGGCTGCGACGGCGGCCAAAGACAATATCGCAGCCCTTGACTTCCCCTTCGATCACCGCCTCAGTCCCCGGTTGCAGCGCACCAATAGGCGTGATGCGGGTGCGATCCAGATAACGGTTGGGCAAGTGGAAGAGTACATCCCGGACAGTATTGAGGCCGAGCCGGGCAAGCTTGTTGGCCACTTGTGTGCCAACCCCCTTGAGCCGGGTAACAGCCGTTTGATCCAGGGTGCCGGTAGTCATATCAGATTCTGGGAAGCGGGCGTTTCTTGATTGCCTTGCGCAGTGCATCGATGGCCTGGTGGCGCGGGAAACTGGCGCGCCAGGCGAGGGCCACGGTGCGGCTGGCGTTGGTGCAACAGAGTGGCCGTGTGGTCAGCCCCTGGTAGCCGGCGCTCAACGCCGCCGATAGGGGCAGCACCGTGATGCCGAGACCGGAGGCGACCATGTGCCTGAGGGTTTCAAGGGAGCTGCCTTCGGATTCCGTGCGGATACGGTTGCTGGTTTCCTGATTGCCCAGATTCGGCAGCGCTTCCCGAACCTGGTCCCCAAAACAGTGGCCTTCACCCAGCATGAGGACGTTGTAGGCATCGAGATCCTCGGGCTCGAGGATCTCTTTTTCGGCCAGCGGGTGGCCCTCAGGAATCAAAACCACGAATGGCTCATCGTAGAGTGGCTGGGTGACAACATCGGGCTCGGTAAAGGGAAGGGCGACGATAATCACGTCGAGTTCGCCCTTGCGCAGTCGCTGGCGCATGGTAGCGGTAAAACCCTCTTCGATCACCAGCGGCATTTGTGGCGCCAGTTTTTGCAGTTCGGGAATAAAATGCGGGAACAGGTAGGGCCCAATGGTAAAGATGGCGCCCACATGCAGCGGACTGTTGAGCTGGTCCTTGCCGGCAGAGGCAATGTCGTGAATGGCATCGCTTTCTTCCAGCACGCGCTGGGCCTGGGCGACAACCTTTTCGCCAACCGGTGTTGGGCGCACACTGTTTTTTGAGCGCTCGAAGAGCTCGACACCCAGTTCCTGCTCCAGTTTTTTAACCGCGATACTGAGGGTAGGCTGGCTGACATGGCACTGTTCTGCGGCCTTGCCGAAGTGTTTTTGTTGGGCCAGTGTTACGATGTAGCGAAATTCAGTTAAGGTCATGGGGCCGCTCCCGATCGTTTGCAGCAATAATAGCGAAAATATATTAAAAATTGGAGGTCGATTGAAACTACTTTTACTGGCCTGTGGCGATATCGGTGCCCGCGTAATCAATGCCATTGATCGCGGAGCCTGGCAAGTCGCCGCCATGCGCAGGCGTGCTGAATGCCTGCCGGATACGGTTTCTGCCTACTGCGGCGACGTGACGGACAGGGAGCAGCTGCGAGAGGTGCTGCTGAAGGTTGAGCCTGACGTGGTCATTGTGACCATGACACCGGTGCAGATGAGTGATGCGGGTTCTCGCGAAAGCTATGTCAAAGCGGCAAAAAATCTTTGTGCTGTCCTCGGCGAACGGCAGCAGCCGGTATCGCTGATCTGGGTATCGAGCAGCGCTGTCTACCATCAGGACGGGGGCCAGTGGGTCGATGAAGACAGCGAAACCCGGCCGGAAAGTTTTCGTGGCAAACGACTTCTGGAAGCTGAGCAGGCCTTACTTGAAAGCCATTTGCCGGTGACCATTGTGCGCTTTTCCGGTATCTACGGGCCGGGCCGGGAGCGGTTGTTATCCAACCTGCTGGCGGGCAGGTTTTCAGCGCCGGACCATCCGCGCTGGACTAATCGCATCCACAGTGATGACTGCGCTGCTGTGCTGCTGCATTTGCTGGCGCTGCTGGAGCGAGGCGATGCGCTGCATAAAGTCTACCTCGGCAGCGACAGCAGCCCGGCAATTGATGTTGAAATGCAGCGAGAGCTTGCGCGGCAGCTCGGTGTCCCGGTACCGCATGCAGAGCCCTGTGAGGTGAGCATTGCCGGTAGACGTTGCAGTAACAGGCGCCTGCTGGAAAGCGGTTTCCGGTTTCAATACCCTTCATGGCGCGAGGGGTACCGGGAAGTGATCAAGAGGGTGTCTCTCAGATCACCATAATCGCATCCATTTCCACCCCGGCACCCTTGGGCAGTTCGTTTACGCCGATCGCGGCGCGGGCGGGATAGGGCTCCTGAAAATGCCTGGCCATGACCTCGTTGACGATGGGAAAGTTGCCCAGGTCGGTCAGGTAGATGTTCAGCTTGACGATATGTTGCAGACTGCCACCGGCTGCCTCGCAGACCGCGGACAGGTTGTTAAAAACCTGTTCGATCTGGTCTTCAATGCCGCCCGCCACCAGGGTCATTGTTGCCGGCACCAGGGGGATCTGGCCGGAGAGGTAGACGGTGCTCTCTACCTTGACCGCCTGGGAATAGGTGCCGATTGCCTCGGGGGCGTTTTCGGTGTGAATAATGGCTTTGTTGATCATGTCTGTTCCCGTTGAACTGGTTTAACTAGTTTTTCACGCGGTAAACACGCTGGACCGCCTTGGTTGTTCGAATTTTGCGCATTACGTTTGCCAGGTGAGCCCGACCGGTAACCCCCATCACGATAGTGACAACCGCGGTAATCGCATTGCGGTCATCGACGCTGACCTTCTCTATGGTGCCACCGGCGTCACTGATTTTGGCGGCCAGTGTTGCCAGCACGCCCTTGCCGGCGTTGAGCTCAACCTTGAAAACTGCAGAAAATTCCCCGGAAATATTTTCAGACCAGTTTACCGGGGTGCATTTGTTGGCATCGTGCCGTATTTCCCTCAGGTTTTTGCAGTTGTCCCGGTGCACAACGATACCCTTGCCGGGGCTGAGGTGGCCGATGATGGGATCGCCGGGAACAGGGTGGCAACAGCGGGCGTAGTTGATCACCAGGCCGCTGGAGGTGTCGATCATTATTGGTGGTTGCGATTCGGCTGGTACTTCATCCTTCTGCTTTGACGCCGGTACCATCATATTCGCGACCGCAAAGGCAAGTCGATTGCCGAGCCCAATCTGCTCCAGCACCGCCTCAAAGTTTGGTGCATTGGTGTGTTTCAGCAGTCGTTTGATCCAGGATTTTCGGATTTTGCTGTAGCTGTAGCCAAAACCTTCCAGCGCGTTGTCCAGCAGGCGCTTGCCCAGTTCTATCGATTCATCATGTTTTCGGGTCTTCAGGAAGTGGCGAATGGCAGCCCTGGCTTTGGCGGTCACCACAAAATTGATCCACGATGGGTTCGGCTGGGCGCTGCGCGAGGTGATGATTTTCACCTTGTCGCCACTTTCCAGCGGTTGCGAGAGCGAGGAGAGTTCGCCGTTGATGCGGCAGGCGATACAGTTATTGCCGACAGCGGTGTGAACCGCATAGGCAAAATCCACCGGAGTGGCACCCCGGGGCAGCGAAATAATTTCGCCGCTCGGGGTGAAGGCATAGACCTCTTCCGCCATCAGGTCTGTTTTTACGTGCTCGATAAATTCCAGCGAATTGCCTGCCTGCTGTTGCATTTCCAGCAGGCCTTTCACCCAGCGGTTGACCCTGGGGCTTTCATTTTCCTGCTTTGACTTGTAAAGCCAGTGGGCGGCGATACCGAAGTTGGCCATATTGTCCATATCCTGGGTGCGGATCTGGACTTCAATCGGAATGCCGTGCATGCCGACCAGCAGCGTGTGCAGGGACTGATAGCCATTCAGCTTGGGAATGGCAATGTAGTCGGTAAATGAACCCGGCACAGGCTTGTACAGGTTGTGAATTATCCCCAGTGTGCGGTAGCAGTCGTCAACGGAAGTGGTGATGATACGAAAGGCGAACACATCCATGATTTCCCGGAATGCCCGACGTTTTGTGCGCATCTTCTGGTAAATGCTCCACAGGTGCTTTTCGCGTCCCAGAACTTCGGCCTGCAGTCCCTCCTGTTGCAGTCTCAGGGTGATGACATTGTTGATCTCGGAAACCAGTTCCTTGCGGTGGCCGCGAGCGGCCTTTAATGCTACCTGCAAGCGCTGATAGCGCATCGGGTAGAGGGCGGCAAATCCGAGATCTTCGAATTCCAGTCGCAGGTCGTTGATTCCAAGGCGCTGCGCGATGGGCGCGTAAATCTCCAGTGTTTCTCTTGCGATCCGGCGGCGCTTTTCGGCGTTGAGTACCGACAGGGTGCGCATGTTATGCAGCCTGTCTGCCAGCTTGACCAGCATCACCCTGACATCCTTGGACATGGCGAGGATCATTTTCTGGAAGTTCTCGGCCTGCTGCTCGGCCCTGGAGGCGAATTCGATCTCGGTCAGTTTGCTGACCCCGTCTACCAGTGCGGCCACGTTTTTGCCGAAGCGCAATTGCAACTGGGTTCTGCTGACGCCGGTATCTTCAATGACATCGTGCAGCAGTGCCGCCATCAGGCTTTCGTGATCCAGGTGCATGTCTGCAAGGATGTTGGCGACAGCGATCGGGTGGGTTATGTAGGGGTCGCCGCTGTGGCGCATCTGGCCGCGGTGGCATCTTTCAGCGTAGTTGTAGGCGCGGAGAACTTTTTTTATCTGTGAGGGCTCGAGATAGGAGGAAAGCTTGTTGCTCAGCGCGTCAATCGCTTTCACGGCTTGCCTCCTGCCCCACGCTTACTTGTCGTCAGCGGTAGATTCGTCAGCAGCTGATTCGGTTGCACCGGCTTCCGAGCTGGTTTCTTCAGCCTGATCTTCAAGCATGTCCATCAGCAGGGCGTCGTCATCCTGGTCGACGTCGTTGAGGATATCGGGGGTGATAAAGCCTTCTTCGATTTCGCGCAGGGCAAGCACGGTGGGCTTGTCATTTTCCCAGGGTAAGTGGGGGTTTTTGCCGCCGACGCTGATTTGTCGGGCGCGCTTGGCGCTAACCATAACCAGTTCAAAACGATTGTCCACGTGATCGAGACAATCTTCCACAGTAATACGTGCCATTGATGTATTCCGCTATTCAGAAATAAAGGATTCAAAACTGCCGGTCAGTGTGTTGCCGGCAGTCCACAGGACGCGCCAGTTTACAGAAAATGTTATTTCAGGACAACAAGTTGCGCAGAAGTTCCGCATGCCGCTGTTGCTGTTTTGGCAGCGTTAACCGCTGGCCGGCGAGGATGGCCTGCAGCTCTGACAGGCAGTTTTCAAAGTTGTCGTTGATCAGCAGATAATCGGCCTCGACGTAGTGGCTCATTTCCTCCTGAGCCTCGGCCAGTCGCTGGCTGATGGTTTTCGGGCTGTCCTGGCCCCTGCCGGTGAGCCTGGTTTCCAGCGCCTGCCGGGAAGGCGGCAGGATAAATATGCCCGTGCAGCCGGGCATCAGTTTGCGTATCTGGGTGGCGCCTTGCCAGTCAATCTCGAGAATGACATCGGTGCCCGTGGCCAGCGTCTGCTCAACCCAACTGCGTGAGGTGCCATAGAAATTGCCGAAGACCCTGGCGTGCTCCAGAAACATGCCCTCTCCGACCATGCGCAAAAATTCCTCTTCCCTGACAAAATGATAATTGACACCATCCTCTTCGCCGGGACGAATCGGGCGCGTGGTGTGGGAAATTGAAACGCGAACCCCTTTGTCCCCGGCCAGGAGTGCATGAACCAGGCTGGTCTTGCCCGCACCCGATGGCGCGGATATGGTGTAGAGAGTGCCGCGGCTGGACATGGCAGTTGCTGACTCCGGTGGATTCTGGTTGCAGGGTGATTATTCGATATTCTGGATTTGTTCGCGCATTTGTTCAATCAGCACTTTCAGCTCTACCGCCGCCTGGGTAGTACTGGTGGCAAGGGATTTGGAGCCCAGCGTGTTGGCTTCCCGGTTTAGCTCCTGCATCAGGAAATCGAGGCGCCGTCCGGCAGGGCCGCTTTGATCAAGGACACGGCGGATTTCGGCAACATGAGTGTCGAGTCGGTCCAGTTCTTCGTCTACATCGGCCTTTTGCGCAAGGATTACCATCTCCTGCTCAATGCGGTCGGGATTGAGTTCCGATTGCAGTTCGTCGAGTCGGTTGCGCAGCTTCTGTTTTTGCGCGTCCAGCAGCGCGGGCATTTGCCGGCGCACATTGGTGACGATTTCTTCAATGGCATCAAGCCGCTGGCAGATAATAGCCTTCAGTTTCTCGCCCTCCCTGGCGCGGCCTGCGTTCAGTTGTTCCAGTGCCTGTGTAAAGACAGACAACAGTCCCTGCTTCACATCTTCGCGGTCAATCTCGGCCTCTTTCAACACGCCGGGCCAGTGAAGAATCTCGAGTGGGGATATTTTCGCCGGTTTTTCCATCAGTGCTGCAATTTGCTGGGCGGCCGCGATGTACTGGCTGGCGAGAGGTAAATTGATCGCCACGCTGTCACCTTCGCTGGCGAGCTGGAGGTTAAGCGAGCAGTCGAGCTTGCCCCGCTGGAGATGCCGTCTCGCCAGTTCGCGAAGCGGCATTTCCAGCTCGCGGAATGTATCGGGCAGGCGGAAGTGTGTCTCAAGATAGCGGTGGTTGACGGATCGTATTTCCCAGCTTGCCTGTCCCCAGGGATACTGGGCACTTTCGCGGGCAAATGATGTCATGCTATAGGGCATGGAGTCCTCCTTAGTGGCGGCGCAATGTTACCACGCCGGTGGCGGAAAAATGATTATTCGACGCACATGCCGCTGACATTTGGTTAAAATGGCGACTGTTTTAAACCCCGGAATGAAAATAATTAAGGAACCGTCTATGACCCGACCAAGTGGACGTCGGCCAGAGCAATTGCGAAGGGTAAAAATTACCCGCAACTATACCAAGCACGCCGAAGGCTCTGTGCTGGTTGAATTTGGCGATACCAAAGTAATTTGTACCGCCAGTGTGGAAAATTCCGTGCCGAGGTTTCTCCGGGGCCGGGGCCAGGGCTGGGTGACCGCCGAGTACGGCATGCTGCCCCGATCGACCAATTCCCGCATGGGCCGTGAAGCTGCTCGTGGCAAACAGGGCGGGCGAACCCTGGAGATCCAGCGCCTGATAGGCCGCTCGCTGCGGGCGGCGGTGGATTTAAAACTGCTGGGAGAAAACACCATTACGGTGGACTGCGATGTGATACAGGCTGATGGCGGAACCCGTACCGCATCCATTACCGGCGCCTGTGTCGCGCTCGTCGATGCCGTCAGCCAGATGCAGAACAAGGGCATTATCAAGGCCGAGCCGATGCAGAACATGGTGGCGTCGGTATCGGTCGGTATTTATCGGGGTGTGCCGGTGCTGGATCTCGATTACGATGAGGACTCCACTGCCGAGACGGACATGAACGTGGTTATGAACAGCGTGGGTGGCTTTATTGAAATTCAGGGCACTGCCGAAGCTGCACCTTTTACCGGGCAGGAATTCGATGCCATGCTGACGCTGGCACGGCGCGGAATCGACGACCTCATCAGGGTGCAGAAGATGGCCCTGGCGCAAAATTGAGGCTTGAAAGCTAACGATGAAAGCCTATCAACGCGAATTTGTCGAACTGGCCATTGCCGAGGGCGTGCTGCGCTTCGGGGAATTCACCCTCAAGTCGGGACGTGTGAGCCCCTATTTTTTCAATGCCGGACAATTCCAGAGCGGCGCCTCTCTCGCGGCGCTTGGGCGCTTCTATGCGGCGGCGATTGAAGATGCAGGCATTGCGTTTGATCTGGTCTTTGGGCCGGCCTATAAGGGTATACCCCTGGCTGCAACGACAGTGGTTTCCCTCTACCGGGATCACGGTCGGGACGTGCCCTACTGCTTCAATCGCAAGGAGGCAAAAGATCATGGCGAGGGCGGGACTCTGGTGGGTGCACCCCTGCAGGGAAAGGCGCTGATCGTTGACGATGTGATTACCGCAGGCACCGCTATCCGTGAAGTGATGACGATCATTAAAGGGCAAAATGCCTCCGCGGCTGGTGTCGTGGTGGGGCTGGATAGAAAGGAAAAGGGACCCAGTGGTCGCTCGGCTATCCAGGACGTCGAGGCAGAATTCGGTATTTCTGTGATCAGCATCATCGATATTGATCATATCTATCAATATCTTGACGAGGTGGGGGATAGCCCGGAGATACTGCAGCGTATTGATAACTACAGGCGTGAGTATGGTGTTTAAGTTGGTGAAGAGAGCAGTGAAATTACCCGGCAAGTCCGGGCGTTACAGCGCAGTGGCGTCGGCAGTGCTGCTGGCGGCATTGTTTACGGTAACGTCCGTTGAGTCGCAAACCTACTATCGCTACAAGAACAGCCAGGGCACTGTCGTTATCGATCAGTCGGTGCCCCCGGAGTATGTCGCCGGCGGCTATGAAGTGCTTAACCAATCGGGCACAGTGATTGAAGTTGTACCCCCCCACCAGCCCGTCGATGAGGGCGCGGCGATAGTGCAGCAAAACAGCAATAAGGATCAGCAGCGCGAAGACAGCATGTTGCTGCGCAGTTACAGCTCCATAGAGGAGATCGAGGCGGCCCGGGAAAGAAGGCTGTCACTGCTGAAGCGTGAGGTGGATATCGTTGCCGGCAATGAGGAGAAAAGCAGGCGAATGCTCGACGCTTCTCGCAGCAGAGCGGCCAATCTGCAGACAAGTGGCAAGCCTGTCCCCGAATCCCTGTTGAAACATATTGACGACCTGGGCGCCCAGATTGATGAGAATGTGGAGTTGAGGCGGGTTCGTCAGCAGGAATACCAGGCGGTCAGTGACAAGTATGAATATTACATCCGGCGCTTTGCCGAGCTTAAAGGCCTCAATTCCGGACAGCCTCAACCGGAGTCGCAGGCTGCGGCAGCCGAGTCCGCTGCCGATCAGTTCTCTGCCCAGGAGCAGTCGCCGACAAGTTCTGCTACAGAGGAGCCTGACCCGGTGAGCGAAAAAAACCTGCCATAAGGGCTTGCCATTGATCCTGCCAGTGCTCAGTTGGAGGACGATTGAAACCGCTGCGGACAAACTGGGACATCCTTCCCTCAGCGGTTGCCAGCAGCAGGCTGGCAGCAGCACTGGGCACCAGCTCTGAGCGGGTTCCCTCGCGTGCCTCTGCTTCTCTTAAAATTTGCTTGAGTTGCGTCTCCAGCCGATCAAAAAGCTGTTGAATCCTGGTGTGAAGGCGCGCTGTTTCTCCGGTCAGCGCGTCGCCTGTCAGCAGACGGGTAATGCCGGGATTGCGTTCGGAAAAGGTCAGCAATAAAGTCAAAATGCGGTAGAGCTGTGATTCGATATTTTCCTCTTCCGAGGTGATAGCCCTCACCCTGGTAAACAGCGTTTCCTCGATAAAGTCGATCAACCCTTCGTACATTTTTGTCTTGCTGGGGAAGTGCCGATAGAGTGCCGCTTCGCTCACCCCCACCTCGGCTGCCAGTGCGGCAGTGGTTATCTTGCCGCCTGGTGTCGCCTGCAGCATGCGGGCCAGAGCCTGCAGGATCTGCTGTTGACGGTTGCCCTGTTTATTCATTGCTAGCGGTTGGCGCTGCGTTGGTGATCAGGGTGCCCACACCCATGTCGGTGAAAATTTCCAGCAGTACCGCATGGCTGACGCGGCCATCAATAATATGGGCACTGGTGACACCGGCATTGACAGCATCAAGGGCACAGCGAATTTTCGGCAACATGCCGCCGTGAATGGTGCCATCGGCAATCAGGTCGTCAACCTGGGTGGTGGAGAGACCGGTCAGCACCTTGCCATCCTTGTCCTGCAGGCCAGCGACATTTGTCAGCAGCATTAACTTTTCTGCACCCAGTACTTCGGATACCTTGCCCGCCACCAGGTCGGCGTTTATGTTGTAGGATTCGCCATTGGCGCCAACCCCGACCGGGGCAATAACCGGTATGAAGTCGCTGTTGGTGAGCATGTCGATGACGCCGCAATCAATTTTTTCCACTTCGCCAACGTGACCAATATCGATGATCTCGGTAGCAGACATTTCCGGCGAGTTGCGGGTGGCCTTCAGCTTTTTTGCCTGGATCAGCTTGCCGTCCTTGCCGGTTATGCCAACCGCCTTGCCGCCGGCATTGTTGATCAGGTTGACGATTTCCTTGTTGACGGTACCGCCGAGCACCATCTCAACTACATCCATGGTCTTGCTGTCCGTTACCCGCATGCCGTCGACAAAATGGGACTGGATGTTCAACCGTTCAAGCAGCTCGCCGATTTGGGGGCCGCCGCCGTGCACGACAACCGGGTTCATCCCGACCAGTTTCATCAACACCACATCGCGTGCAAAACTCTTCTTGAGAGCTTCGTCCACCATCGCATTGCCGCCAAACTTCACCACGATGGTTTTGCCGGTAAAGCGTTGTATGTAGGGCAGGGCCTCGGTGAGAACCCGTGCGATATTGGCCGCTGAGTCCAGAGTAAGTGACATATGAAAACCCGAGTACTAGAAAGTCAAGGTGCTATCTATGCTACTGAGTTGCTGTCGAAAAAGCGACTGTATTTTCTCAAGCGCTTCGCTTGAGGTGGCTTCAAATCTGAGGGTCAGCGCCGGGCTGGTATTCGAGGCGCGAACCAGGCCCCAGGCGTTAGGAAACTCCACAAGAAGGCCATCCATGGTGTTGGTGCGAGCATCTTTGAAGACGCTGCTCTCAAGCAGTGACCTGACAACAGCAAACTTCTTCTCCTCGTCTACCGGGATTTTTATTTCAGCCGTGCTGTGGTGCTCTTCGAAGGTGGAGAGAATTTCTTCCAGCGACTGCTCCCGCAAGACCATGATTTCAATCAGCCGGGCTGCGGCATAGATGCCATCGTCAAAGCCGTGCCAGCGGTCCTGAAAGATGATATGTCCGCTGAATTCGCCGCCGAGCAGTGCATTGCACTCAATGATTTTATTGCGCAGGTGAGAGTGGCCGGTTTTGCACATCACCGGTATGCCGCCATAGCTGCTGATCAGCCTGCTGAGGCGCCGGGTGCATTTCACGTCAAACACGACATCGGTGCCGGGGTTACGTGATACGACATCGCGGGCAAAAATCATCAGTAACTCGTCCGGCCAGATAATCCGGCTTTTGCCGGAGATGGCAACCACCCTGTCGCCATCGCCATCGAGGCAAATGCCCAGGTCAGCCTCCATCGCCCGGACGGCCTGGGAGAGGTCGTTGAGATATTCTGGGACCGCTGTATCCGGCGGGTGGTTGGGGAAGTTGCCGTCCACGTCGCAATAGAGTGGGACGACATCACAGCCGATCCCCTGCAACACTTCGATCGCATTTTTGCCGGCCACGCCATTGCCGGCATCGACCACAACCTTGAGGCCGGAAGCCGGGACGATATCGTTGATAATCGTATCCGCATACTCGGCCGAGAGATCTTTCTCGGTGAGATGGCCTTCGCCGGATCTGAAGTTTTCGGCGATCATGTCGTCCCTGAGCGCTGTAATCTCATCGCCACAAAGTGCGCGCTCGCGGATAAAGATCTTGAAACCATTGTCAGGCGCCGGGTTGTGACTGGCGGTTACCATCACCCCGGATGCAGTTTCCGTTAAATGGTGAAGGGCAAAGTTCAGCAGGGGGGTAGGTACCATGCCCAGGCAGATGACGTCGCAGCCGGTGGCGAGAATCCCAGCCATAAGCTCTTCGGCGAGCTCGTCGCTGGTGAGGCGACCATCGTAGCCGACAATCAGCGCTGTTTCTCCCCGCTCCAGGGCCAGGGAGCCAAGACAGCCCCCAAGCTTGAGGGCAAAAGTTTTATTGATCTGGTCACCGGCACGACCGCGGATGTCGTAGTCGCGGAAAACTGTCAAGGGGTAGTCTGATGTGCTTGCGGAGGCATCCTGCTGCGTTTTATCAGCCTCGTTCCGGTGTTGCTCGGGGGCAGCTTTTTTATCAGTTGAAATCCGGGGTTCAGCCTCCGAAGCAGGGGGTGAAATCTCCAGGTAGCTGCTGGCGGACGACTGCTGCTGCGGCATTTCCTCCGCTGTTTCAGCTTTTGCCTTCCCGGACAGCGGTAAAGGCTCATGGGCGTAGCGCCTGACAACGGCTATGAGGATAAAAAGAAAAACTATCAGCGCGACTGCTGCCAGTATCGCCGGCAGGACAATGATGTTTGTAAGTGCCGGTTTGGTGGAGGCCAGCAGATGTTCGCCGCCGGTAAACTCCAAAAGCCACTGGGGGTGGTTTGTGCTTTGGCTAAATGCGGGCAGAGACGGCTGTTCCTGGCCGGTGGTAATAAATGCCTGCCTGCCGGAGTTTGCCAGCTGCTGGTAGAGGCGGGTTTGTCCTTGCCGGTCGGCCGCGGCCAGGGATTGCTGCAGGTTGCCGAGCGAATGGCTGGAAAAGATCGCGCCAATAATGGAATCGTTGTTGCGAACGGGGATGGCGATCAGCAATTGCCAGCCGCTCTGCAGGCGGGCGGCTTGCAGCTGAGCAGGCTGGCCCGCCAGCACCTCCTTAACCATCTCTATGCCGGCAAAATTCTGGTCCGTGTCGAGCCGGCGATCGCCGGGCGTTAAAAGATAGAGTGTTTGCGGGCGGTTGACACTTTCTGCAAGCATTTTTTCCAGCCGGGCAATTTCATCGCTGTCTTGCTGGCGGATCGCTTTTGCCGCAGCTTCGCCTGCCGCTTCGAGCCGCTCTATCTGTTGCGCGTGCAGCTTGAGAAACTGGTTCACCCGGCCGGCCTGCTCGAGGACTATACTCCTGCTGGCCTCGGCAAGGCCCTGTTGCTGCTGCTCGACAAAGAGGCGGTCGAAGAGGCTGAAAACACCCCAGGTGGAAATGCATAAATAGGTTATCAGGGCGCAGAGTATCAGGGGGTGGGCTTTCAGGCGGAGCCAGATCAGCATCCCTGTGTTTGGCTTGTCGAGGCCGGTTTTTTTTGTCTTCGGCATCAGTCGGGCCGCTTTGCTGGAAGCATCTCGGCAATCCTTGCTATCAGCTGTCGTGCAAGAATTGCCTTGTTGATCTTGGGTATCGCCTCGGTGCTGCTATTCTCAACCACCAGTACTTCATTGTCGTCGCTGTTGAAGCCGATAGTGCGATCCGAGACATCGTTCGCAATCACCAGGTCAAGATTTTTGCGCTCGAGTTTGCTGCGTGCGTATTGTTCTACATCAGAGGTTTCAGCCGCAAAACCAACCGTAAAAGGTCGCTGCTCCAGGGCCGCAATGGCGGTGACAATGTCCGGGTTTTTTACCAGCTCCACTGTCATGGTGTCGTTGGTTTTTTTTATTTTCTCACCCGAGCTGGCTGCCGGGCGATAGTCGGCAACGGCAGCGGATGCGATGAACAGGTCGCAGCCTTCAGACTCGGCCAGGGCGGCCTGGTACATTTCGAGGGCGCTGATAACCTGTATCGTGCGCACCCGGTCGGGCGCTGTTATGTTGACCGGGCCGCTGATCAGGATCGTATTTGCTCCGGCTTCCGCCGCGGCTTCCGCCAGCGCATAACCCATCTTGCCAGAGCTGTGGTTGCTGATGTACCGCACCGGGTCTATTGCCTCGCGCGTGGGCCCCGCGGTAATCACCACCTTGCGACCATCGAGAGAACCGGTCTCAAACAGATCCGCGGCAAGCTCTGCGATATCCTCGGGTTCCGACATGCGACCGGGACCGACATCGCCGCAAGCCTGTTCCCCTTCAGCCGGGCCGAACAGGTGAATGCCCCGGGCACGAAGGGTCTTGGCGTTGCTCTGGGTGCCGGGGTTGCGCCACATGCCCTGGTTCATGGCGGGCGCCAGTGCTTTTGGGGCTCTGCTGGCGAGGCAGACGGCCGTGAGCAGGTCTCCTCCCTCGCCGTGAGCGAGCTGGGCCATAAAGTTGGCCGTTGCCGGGGCTATCAGAATCAGATCAGCCCAGCGTGAAAGCTCAATATGGCCCATGGCGGCCTCGGCTTCGGTGTCCAGCAAGTCCCGGTGAACCGGGTTGCCGGATAAAGCCTGCAGGGTGAGCGGGGTAATGAACTCGGTGGCAGCCCGGGTCATGACTACCCGAACCTCAGCTCCGGCATCCTGAAGGCGGCGAATAATCTCGGCACTTTTATAGGCCGCAATGCCGCCAGTGACACCTAGCAGAATGCGCTTGTTGGCCAGAGAGCTCATGCTGAAACCTTTGTTGAGAGCTGGATGGTCTGCAAATCGTTTTCGAAGGCGCTAAGATACCACTGACAAGAGGATTTGCGTAGCCGCACAGGAGGTGAATATGGCGATTAGGGACTGGCCGGCCGGTGAGCGGCCCCGGGAGAAGCTGTTGCATCGGGGTGCTGTCGCCCTGTCCGATGCCGAGTTACTGGCTATTTTTCTCAGAACGGGCTGTGCCGGGCTGAGCGCAGTTGATCTCTCCCGGGAACTGCTGGCCAAATTTGGTGGCCTGTCTGAACTGCTCGCCAGCGATGAGAAAACATTCTGTTCGGCCCGCGGCCTGGGTCAGGCCAAGTATGTGCAGTTGCAGGCGGTAATGGAGTTGGCGCGGCGTCATCTGGGGGAGAAGTTGCGGCGTGAAGCTGTATTTACCAGCCCGGATCTCGTCAGTGACTTTTTGAAGTCGCAACTGGGTCACCGCCAGCGGGAAATTTTTATGACACTTTTTCTGGATGCCCAGCACCGACTCATCTCCTGTGAGGAGCTGTTCCAGGGCACCATTGACGGCGCCAGTGTCTATCCGCGGGAAGTGGTAAAAAGTGCGCTGCTGCTCAATGCGGCAGCCGTCATTTTTGCCCACAATCATCCATCCGGCGTTGCTGAGCCGAGCGAGGCAGACCGGCTGATAACCCAGCGCTTGAAGAGCGCACTGGCGCTGGTGGATATTCGGGTGCTGGATCACCTGGTGGTGGCCGGCGGCACAAGTGTCTCACTGGCCGAAAGGGGCATGATTTGAGACCCGCTGGCCGGCAGCTCTGCCAACCAGTTCCTTGTGCCAGCGGCGCGAAAATTTTATAACAGGGGCGTGGCTATGAATCTGGGAGGTCAGCAGTGAAAGCGGTTTTCGTGCTTCTTGTTCTCGTTGGTTTTTACCTCTTTTATCCCAAATACGATCTTCTGGTCTGGCCGGATCCATTTTCCGACCAGTTCGTGGTCAAGGGTGAGGGTTTCTATACCGCCGGCAACTGCCATCAGCAGGCCGAGACGGCAGGTTATGAGATTTACCGCTGCGTTGGCAAAACCCTTTGGAATGAGATGTTGAGCACATCTGCGGGCTATCATACGGAGCGGCACTTCAGCGACTGATAGGCAAGGATCATCCGATTGTCAGGCGCAGGGGAGCGATTTTTTCCATTCTTATTTGATTTGGCGGAACTGTTCTGGTATAAAACGCGGCTCTTTGCGGGGTGCTCCCACCCGGTGTTGTAAAAACGTTCAAAATTTTCGTGTGTTGCCTTACTTTTGCGACACCATTATTGATAGAGGCAGAACCATGTCTAAAGTATGTCAGGTCACCGGCAAGCGCCCGATGACGGGAAACAATGTTTCTCATGCTCAAAACAAAACTCGTCGCCGGTTTGAGCCAAACCTGCACACCCACCGTTTTTGGGTTGAGGCCGAGAAGCGTTTTGTAAAATTGCGTGTTTCTTCGAAAGGCATGCGTATCATTGATAAAAACGGCATCGAAAACGTGCTGGCGGATATCCGCCGTCGCGGTGAAAAGGTTTAAGGGGTAAATCATGGCTAAGTCAAACCGAGACAAGATCAAGCTGGTTTCCAGTGCTGGCACTGGTCACTACTACACCACTACCAAGAACAAGCGTACTCAGCCTGAGAAGCTGTCTTTCATGAAGTACGATCCGGTTGTTCGCAAGCATGTGGAGTACAAGGAATACAAAATCAAGTAAGGGTTCCGCCGAACGCTTGTATCGAAAACCCGGCATTGCCGGGTTTTTTTGTGG
>JBFFTH010000019.1:0-20083 GCA_041571855.1 Porticoccaceae bacterium | reverse complement strand
GGCAGCTGGGTTTGTACCGAGCAAACGGTTGCCGGGCGCGGCTACAAAAGGCCCCAACGCCCGGAAGCCGAGCCGGCACCGGAAGACGAGGGCCCCAGAGTCCGCCTCGCCCGCAACCTGGACTGGGTTTATGAAGAAGACATGACCGTGGAAGAGCGCAAGCTGCTGTCTCCCGGCTGCTGCGGCGCCTACATTGAGCCGAAACGGGAATACCCGGATGCGGACCTCAACCCGGACGAGGCGACACTGCGTGTAGCTTCGGCTTCAACGGAGGTAGAGCAGGAAACCAATATCGCCCACCTTGAAGGTAATGTGCAACTGACCCAGGGTTATCGCCAGGTTCGAAGCGACCGGGCAAGCGTTGACCAGGAACGGCGGACGATTGAACTTGAGGGCAATGTCCAGTTTCGCGAACCGAATGCACTGGCGATCGGCGACAGCGCCGAGGTCAATCTGGACAACAACGCTGCCGTCATCAAGAACGTTTCCTTTGTCGACCACGATGCGGGAATAAGAGGCACGGCTGAGACGCTGGTCCGGGAGACAGAGGGCATTCTCTTCATAGACAATGCCACCTACACCACCTGCGAACCGGCCAGCAATGCCTGGCAGCTGGCCATGGGCAGCGCCACCCTCAATGACAAGACCGGCATTATGACAGCCCGCCACACCCGGCTTGAAATCGAGGGCGTCCCCGTTCTCTATATCCCTTGGATCCGCTTCCCCTTCGATGACCGCCGCGCCAGCGGGTTGTTGTTTCCCAACCTTTCAGTCAGTGATGAAAATGGCCTCGATTACGCCCAGCCTATCTACCTCAACCTGGCGCCGAATTACGATGCCACCATCACGCCCCGGTTTGTCCAGGAGCGGGGTGAAATGCTGGAACTCGAAGGACGCTACCTGTCGGCAAGAACCTACACGGTTGCCAGTGGCGGCTTCCTCAGCGATGACGATGGCGGCGATGACGATGATGAAACAATAAAAGCTTATAAAGGAGAGGATCGCTGGGTTGGCAGTCTGCAACATGAAGGCGGCCTTGGTCGGCGCTGGCGCACCAACATTGACTATACCAAGGTCAGCGACAGTGAGTACTTCCGCGACCTCGGCAATGCCAGCCTCGAGATTAACAGTCAGACGCACCTGGAACAGTCCGCGGCCGCCGGATACAGGCTCCGGCACTGGGATTTGAGCCTGCAGGGCAAACGCTACCAGACCATTATCGACAACGCCCCCCAGCAGTATGAACTGCTGCCGCGGGCCACCGCGCGCGGCCGCTACCGCCTTGGCGAGTTTACCTTCGACCTGAAAAACCAGTTCACCAGCTACGACCACAAGGATGACAATGTACAGGGTGCTCTCGGCCTCACCCCGCTGAGAAAGGACAGCATGGGCACATTTATTACCGGGGACCGGCTGCGGCTGGACTATGCCGCCAGCTGGGACAAGCAATGGGTGTGGGGCTACTTCCGTCCCACCGCGATGGTAAAATACCTGGCCTACGATCTGGACAACCCGCTCGACGGCAAGACAGACGACAGCCCGTCGGTCACTGTACCCGTCGGCATTATCGATGCGGGCCTGTTTGCGGAGCGGAACACCAGCTGGCTGAAAGGTTACCTGCAGACATTCGAGCCCCGGCTCTATTACCTGCACAGCGAGTATGAAGATCAATCCGAGCTGCCGAACTTCGACACTGCCAACCTGACCTTCAGCTACAACCAGCTGTTCCGGGATGACCGCTTCAGCGGTGGCGACCGCATCGGCGACACCGAACAGCTGTCGATCGGTCTCACCTCGAGGCTGGTCAGCAAATCTACCGGGGAGGAGTTTGTGCGTGCCAGCATCGGCCAGGTTTTCTACTTCGATGACCGCTTTGTCTCGCTCAACCCGAATCTGACAGAAACGGATATCAAGAACCCGGATGGGGTCTATGACCCCGATGTCCCGGCTCAGCTTGTCAATTATTACGACCTCGAAGAACAGGTCCGAGATGAGTCGGCCTATGCCGCCGAACTGGCGCTGCGGCTCGGAAAAAACTTCCGCCTGCAGTTGGACGCCCTCTACGATGAAGAGGAGAGCGAAGTGGACAAGGGCAACGTCAGCCTGCGCTACCGCGACCAGCAACAGCGCATCTTCAATATCGGCTACCGCTATACCCGAAGAATTCCACGCTTCGTCGAAGCCAACGAAATTGATGCCGACATTGACCAGGGCGACGTTTCGACCATTCTGCCGCTGGCAGAGAACTGGCGCTTTGTCGGGCGCTGGAACTATGATTTCACCAACAGCAGGGAACTGGAAACCTTCGCCGGCATCGAATACGACAGCTGCTGCTGGCGCGTCAGCCTGCTGGCTCGCAAGTGGCTCGACCGGGATGACCGGCTGGGTACCGACTACGCCGGCATTCCTGAAGATGACCTGGAGGAGGATGAAGGCATCTTCCTGCAAATCCAGCTGAAAGGTCTAGGCGGCACCGGCACCAAAGTAGACGGCATTCTGGAAGATGGCATCTACGGTTTCGTGCGCCAACAGTAATCAATATTCCGTGAAAAACACTATGAAAAAAGCTTTACGTTTCTGCTTTGTGCTGATGCTGTCAGCAATGCCCTTTTCATTCACAAGTGCTGAGATCCAGCTGCTGGATCAGGTTGTCGCTATCGTAGACGATGATGTGGTGATGCTGAGCGAACTTGAGGAAAGGGTCAACAACATCTATTCGCGACTGCAACAGAACAGAACCGGGGAGCTGCCCCCAAAATCAGTTGTCGTACCGCGAGTGCTCGACCGCCTGATCCTTGAAAGGCTGCAGCTGAACATGGGCTTGCGGGCGGGGATTCGCATCAGTGACGAACAGCTCAACCAGGCGATCACCCAGATGGCCGATAGCCAGGGCCTGACTTTTAACCAGCTGGTAGAAAAGGCACACCGGGAGGGCGTTTCTCTCGGAGATCTGAGAGAACAGTTACGCAACGATATGATTATCAACCAGGTTCAGGAAGCCAAGGTAAACCAGCGCATTAACATCTCCGAGCAGGAAGTACAGAACTTCCTTGCCTCTGAAGAGGGTCGCAATATCACCTCTGCTGAAGTGAGGCTCGGGCATATCCTGCTGCCGCTTCCAGCCGGCGCCAACCGCCAGCAGGTTGCCGAGGTCGGCGACAGGGCGACAGCGATTCTCGCGCAGCTGAATAAAGGCGCAGACTTCGAGCAACTCGCCATCACCTACTCCGCCGGTCAGAATGCACTCAACGGCGGCAATCTCGGCTGGCGCAAAACAGCACAGCTACCCGGCCCTATCGCCGCGGCTGTGGAAAAGTTACAGCCCGGCCAGGTGACAGAGCCGATGCGAAGCGATGCCGGCATCCATTTGCTCAAGCTCTACCAGCGCCGTGGCGGTGGCCAGCAGCTGATAGAGCAGAGCCATGTCCGGCATATCCTGCTCAAGGCCAATGAAATTCGCACCGAAGAGGAAACCCGGCAGATGCTTGTGGATATGAGGGCAGACATTGTCGCCGGTGCAGACTTTGCAGAGATAGCCGAGGAATACTCGGAAGACATCGGCTCGGCACTTTCGGGCGGCGACCTCGGATGGTCACTGCCCGGACAGTTTGTGTCCGAATTCGAGGCCGTGATGAAGTCCACCGCCGTTGGTGAAACCAGCCAGCCTTTCCGCAGCCAGTTTGGCTGGCACCTGCTGCAGGTTACAGATCGGCGCAGCGAGGACTTCAGCGAAAAGATCAAATTCAACCAGGCCCAGAATATTCTCCACAGCCGCAAATACCAGGAAGAACTGGAAATCTGGTTACAGGAAATTCGCGACGAGGCCTTTATCGAAATCAAGCTGGCCTCCAACTGAGGCCGCTTGTGGCCGCTGTAAAACCGCGATGACTCTCAGGCTGGCTGTTACCCCAGGAGAACCGGCAGGCGTTGGCCCGGAACTACTGGTTAAACTCGCTCAATCTGCCTCGGCACATGAACTGGTCGCCTATGCCGATCCCGAGCTGCTGCTGTCACGGGCAAACAGGCTCAGGCTGCCCCTCGAACTGAGATCACTCGACCCAGGCCGGGATCCACAACCGCTGAGAGGCGGCGAACTGGCCATCATGCCAGTGCCAATGCCGGAAAAATCTTCGCCCGGCCACCTCAACCGGGCCAATGGCAGCTATGTACTGGATTGCCTGCGCCATGCAACCAGCGCTTGCCAGGACCGTATCTGTGATGCGCTGGTTACCGGGCCGGTGCACAAGGGCATCATCAGTGATTCCGGCACTCCTTTCAGCGGCCACACCGAGTTTCTCGCGGCACTGACCAACACCCCGAGAGTGGTCATGATGCTGGCCACAGAAGGGCTTCGCGTTGCGCTGGCAACCACACACCTGCCCCTGTCAGAAGTCCCGTCCGCCATCACCCGTGAAATGCTGGCAGAAACCCTCGACATTCTTCACCGGGACATGCAACAGAAGTTTGGTATCGACAACCCCCATATCCTGGTTGCCGGTCTCAATCCACACGCCGGCGAAGGCGGCCATATGGGTCGCGAAGAAGTCGACATTATTGAACCTGTTTTACAGCGCCTGAGAGAATCCGGCATGAACCTGACTGGCCCGTTGCCGGCAGACACCTTATTCACCCCGCAGCACCTCGCCTCCTGCGATGTGGTGCTGGCCATGTATCACGACCAGGGACTGCCGGTTCTGAAATACAGGGGCTTTGGCAATGCCGTCAACATCACCCTGGGGCTGCCGATTATACGCACCTCAGTCGATCACGGTACCGCACTTGACATAGCCGGAACCGGCAAGGCCGACACCGGCAGTCTGCAGCTTGCCCTCGACTATGCCGCAGCCATGGCAGAGGCTCGCCGTCAGTGATGCAAAACCAAGTGGACCAGACTGATTTTCACCGCGCCCGCAAGCGTTTCGGCCAGAACTTCCTGGTGGATCAGAACATCATTGACAAAATTGTCGCTTCGATTGCGCCGCGGCGAGAAGACAACCTGATAGAAATCGGGCCCGGCCGGGGCGCCCTCACCGCGCCTCTGCTGGCCAGGTGTCCGAATATGACAGCGATTGAACTGGACAAGGATCTCGCGCCAATCCTGGAGCAGCGGTTTTGCCAGAGATACCCCGATTTCACCCTCTTTCAGGGCGATGCACTGAAAACTGATTTCAACCGGTTTGCTGTGCCTGGCAGACCCCTGCGCATCGTCGGCAACCTGCCCTACAACATTTCAACGCCGCTGTTATTTCACCTGCTTGAGTACCAGCACCAGATTCAAGACATGCATTTTATGTTGCAGAAAGAGGTTGTGGACAGGCTGGCTGCCGCACCCGCCACCAAGGCCTATGGTCGACTCAGCGTGATGGTGCAGTACTTCTGCGGGGTGCAGCCACTGTTCACGGTTCCGGCATCGGCCTTCAGGCCTGCGCCGAAAATTGAATCCGCGATTGTCAGGCTCATTCCCCACCGGAACAGCACCTGTCTGGCAGAGGATATTAAACAGTTCTCGAAGCTGGTGAACACCTGTTTCCAGTTGCGTCGCAAGACTCTTCGCAACAGTCTGAAAACTTTTTTAACTGCTGAGCAGTTGCAGCAAATCCCAACCGATTTATCTCTGCGGCCTGAAAACCTCAGCGTATTCGACTTCGTCGAACTCAGCAACCAAGTGGTGGCGCTCAATGGCTGAGCAGCAGATAACAGTTTCTGTCGAAACCGAATACCTTGCCGGTCAATCTGAACCCGCCAAAAGCAGGTTCGCTTTTGCCTACCATATCAGCATCGAAAACCAGGGCCTGGAACCAGTTCAACTCATCAGCCGGCGCTGGCTCATCACAGACGGCAACCAGGCCCGGCGAGAGGTGGAGGGCATGGGCGTTGTCGGTGAGCAACCGGTGATTGAACCCGGCTCGATCTACACCTATACCAGCGGCGTTATTCTCGACACCTCCGTGGGCACCATGGAGGGCTATTACAAGATGATCACCTCTTCGGGCAGCGCTTTTGAAGCCCCGATTGCGGCATTTCTTCTGTCTGTACCCGGAGCAGTGCACTGATGTCGATATACGCCGTCGGAGACATCCAGGGCTGCCTGAATCCTCTCAGACGCCTGCTCGACAAAGTCAGCTTTGACCCGGCCAGCGACCAGCTTTGGTCGGTTGGCGACCTGGTCAATCGCGGGCCGGAATCCCTCGAGACACTGCGCTTTTGCCAGTCGCTGGGAAGCAGCTTCCGCACGGTTCTCGGCAACCACGATCTCCACCTGCTCGCCGTTGCCCACGGCATCCGTTCGCCGGGCAAAAACGATACTTTCTACGATGTTCTCGCCGCCCCCGACTGCCACAACCTGCTGCAATGGTTGACATACCAGCCGCTGATGTTTGAATCCCATGGCTACCTTGTGGTTCACGCCGGGATTCCACCGATCTGGGGGCGGTCCAAGGCATTGAAACTGGCGGCTGAGGTTTCAGAGGTCCTCAGAGATCATCGGGCGAGCATGTTTTTTATGCACATGTATGGCAACATCCCAAACACCTGGTCAGACAGCCTGACGGGGCCTGATCGCTGGCGAGTCATAACCAACTATTTCACCCGGATGCGATTCTGTCAGGACAATGGCAAGCTCGATCTGAAAACCAAGACGTCACCCGATCGCCCTCCTGCCGGCTACCTGCCGTGGTTCAAACACCCGCAGCGGAAGGCAAGGAAACACAAAATTATATTCGGTCACTGGGCGGCGCTGGAGGGAAAACCCTGCGGCCACAACCTGTATCCTATGGACACGGGCTGCATCTGGGGTGGCCCATTGCGATTAATGGATATTGAGACAGGCGAGTTGTATCACCAGGAGTAGCAGCAGGCCTGGCATTCAGGGCCGGGAGCGGATTGCCGGCGATCACCTGTCGGCTTGTCACTTTGCTTGAGCCCTGGCGATGACAGTCAGTGCAGCACTTAGCTGTAGCCTTCTGGATTATTAGCCTGCCAACGCCAGGAATCCTCCATCATTTCCTGCAGTTCTCTCTCAGCCTTCCAGCCAAGTTCACGCTGCGCTTTTCCGGGATCAGCCCAGCATTCGGCCACGTCCCCAGATCTTCTCGGGGCAATTTTA
The DNA here is from genome assembly GCA_041571855.1 of Porticoccaceae bacterium. Classification (GTDB taxonomy): domain Bacteria; phylum Pseudomonadota; class Gammaproteobacteria; order Pseudomonadales; family Porticoccaceae; genus JACKOF01. Next base: position 12,978 of record JBFFTH010000019.1, on the reverse strand, counting down.
TAGGGCACATTTTTTCCGGACGCAGACTCGAAGGCGGCGATCATTTCCAGCACTGAATAGCCAGTCCCTGTACCCAGGTTCCAGGCATGGCAATCTGCTGGCAAATCGCCACTGAGCAGTTTATCCAATGCCCTGACGTGCCCTTCAGCCAGATCCATAACGTGAATATAGTCGCGCACGCCGGTACCGTCTTTGGTGGGATAATCATCACCGAAGACCGACAGTTGTTTGAGCCTGCCTATTGCAACCTGCGTTATGTAGGGCAGTAAATTATTCGGTATGCCGTTTGGATCTTCGCCAATGCGACCGCTTTTATGCGCACCGACAGGGTTGAAATACCTAAGCAGGGCAACATTCCAGAAAGGCTGGCTGGTCAGCTTATCCGCCGCGACCAGATCGCGCAGAATATACTCAACCATTAACTTGGATTGCCCGTAGGGATTGGTGGCGCTGAGCGGGAAGTCTTCGGTTATCGGTACGGCATGGGGGTCACCGTATACCGTTGCCGAGGAGCTGAAAATCAGCGTGTTAATACTGTATTCCTGCATTGCCTCACAGAGCGTCAGGGTGCCCGTCACATTGTTGCGGTAGTACGACAGCGGTTGTTCGCAGGACTCACCCACTGCTTTCAGACCGGCAAAATGCATCACCGCAGAGATGTCTCCAGCGGAGAATACCCTGTCCAGCGCAGCCCGGTCATTGATGTCGGCTTCGACAACCTGAAATGCCTGACCCGATAACTCCTTCACCCTGAGCAATGATTCTTCACTGCTATTGCAGAAATTATCCAGCACCACGATATCGTGACCGCTTTCCAGCAATGACAAACAGGTGTGGCTGCCAATATAACCGGCACCGCCGGTAACCAGAACTTTCATAAATCCGCCCCTTGTGCTTCGCAACCATTATTCCACAGCGCGCCTGCAAGGCAAAAACGCCGGCCATAAAAAAAGCCGGAACTATCCGGCTTTTTAAATAACCACTGGGAGACCTTATTCGGTTGCTTCCACTTCAACAGCATCTTCGAGGTCTTTCGCTACGCGGTCCACCAGTTCGACATAGGCCATCGGCGCGGCATCGCCGGATCGGTAGCCGCACTTGAGGATACGGATGTAACCACCAGGGCGACCTTCGTAGCGAGGACCCAGTTCTGAGAACAGTTTGCCAACCGTTGCCTTGTTGCGCAGGCGGTCAAATGCCAGGCGGCGATTGGCGACGCTATCCTCCTTGGCAAGGGTAATCAGGGGTTCCGCCACGCGGCGAAGTTCTTTCGCTTTTGGCAGCGTGGTTTTGATCAGCTCGTGCTCTACCAGGGAAGCTGTCATGTTGCGGAACATGGCTTTGCGGTGTGAACTGGTACGACTAAATTTGCGGCCACTTTTGCGATGACGCATATCTCTACTTCCTTCCAACTGTTGCTGTTTCGGCGTCGGGCCCTTACAGCAATCGATTTATGACTCTTTTACAGCTCTCAAGCTGTTTCTTCAGTGCGGAGGCTGGCGGGCGGCCAGTTCTCCAGCCGCATACCGAGGGACAGGCCCCGGGATGCCAGAACATCCTTGATTTCAGTCAGCGACTTCTTGCCCAAGTTCGGTGTTTTCAGCAGCTCCACCTCGGTGCGCTGAATCAGGTCGCCGATATAGTAAATGCTCTCGGCCTTCAGACAGTTCGCGGAACGTACCGTCAACTCCAGATCATCGACCGGGCGCAACAGGATGGGGTCGATCTCAACCTCCTGCTCTTCAGGTTCAGAAGACTTTTCAGCCTCCAGGTCCACGAAGGCAGCCAGTTGCTGTTGCAGGATTGTCGCTGAACGACGAATCGCCTCTTCAGGATCAATAGTACCGTCGGTGTGCAGATCGAGAATCAGTTTGTCGAGGTCAGTGCGCTGTTCAACTCGGGCGCTCTCTACCGCGTAGGATACACGGTGGATCGGGCTGAACGTTGCATCAAGGCGCAGACGACCGATGCTGCGCGTTTCATCTTCTTCATCAAGCCGTGCATCAGCAGGCACATAGCCACGCCCACGTTCTACCTTGAGACGCATGTTCAGCTCACCCTTGTCACTGAGATTGGCAATCACGTGATCCGGGTTGACGATTTCAGAGCCGCTGTCTACCTGAATGTCGGCAGCAGTGACGACGCCCTTGCCTTTTTTGCTCAGTGTCAGTGTAACCTCATCTCTCTCGTGGAGGATGACCGATACATCTTTCAGGTTGAGCAATATCTCGATGACATCTTCCTGAACGCCTTCAATGCTGCTGTACTCGTGCTGAACGCCGTCGATTTCAACCTCGACAATGGCGCAGCCGGTCATGGAAGAGAGCAGAATCCTACGCAGGGCGTTGCCGAGGGTATGGCCAAAACCGCGCTCCAGCGGCTCGAGAACCACGCGCGAGTGGTTCGGGCCATACTCGGTGACGTCGATATTGCGAGGAGTCAAAAGTTCTTTGGTTGTCATAAATCCGTACCTGTATTGGTGCAGTTAACCTAACTAGCCAATCTGTTACTTGGAATAGAGCTCAACAATGAGGTTTTCATTGATTTCCGCGGGCAGATCAGCGCGATCCGGTACGCGTTTGAATGTGCCTTCCAACTTGTTGGTGTCTACCTCGACCCAATCGACTTCACCACGCTGTGTTGCAATTTGAACTGCAGACTGAATGCGAAGCTGGTTTTTGGATTTTTCGCGAATGCTGACAACATCGCCTTCGGAAACCTGATAGGAAGGGATGTTCACCTTCTGGCCGTTGACCAGAATTGCATTGTGAGAGACCAGCTGGCGCGATTCGGCGCGGGTTGAACCAAAGCCCATGCGATAAACCACGTTGTCGAGACGGCTCTCGAGCAGTTGCAGCAGGTTTTCTCCGGTAACGCCCTGGCGACGCGCGGCTTCCTTGTAGTAACTGCGGAATTGCTTCTCCAGCACACCGTATGTACGACGCACCTTTTGTTTCTCCCGCAACTGGACACCGTAGTCAGACAGGCGGCCACGACGCTGGCCGTGCTGGCCGGGCGCGCTTTCCGCACGACATTTTGATTCCAGCGGGCGAACACCGCTCTTCAGGAAGAGGTCTGTGCCCTCGCGACGGGAAAGTTTACACGTTGGTCCGAGATATCTTGCCATTGCTCTACATTCCTCTTATACGCGACGCTTTTTGGGGGGACGACAACCGTTGTGCGGGATAGGCGTGACATCCGTAATATTGTTGATCTTGTAGCCGACGTTGTTCAGCGCACGTACCGCTGACTCACGACCGGGTCCGGGACCCTTGACTTCAACATCGAGATTTTTCAGGCCGTATTCCTGGGCAGCGACGCCGGCGCGCTCTGCCGCCACCTGGGCAGCGAAAGGAGTGCTTTTGCGCGAACCGCGAAATCCGGAGCCACCAGCGGTTGCCCAACTCAAGGCATTTCCCTGGCGATCGGTAATGGTAATGATGGTGTTGTTAAAAGAGGCATAAATATGCGCAACACCGTCAACTACGGTTTTTTTGACCTTTTTACGGACTGTCTTATTGCCTGGCTTTGCCATAAGTCAATATTCCTATTTCTTGATGGGCTTGCGTGGGCCCTTACGAGTACGAGCGTTAGTTTTGGTGCGCTGGCCACGCAGCGGCAGTCCACGGCGATGGCGAAGGCCGCGGTAGCAACCCAGATCCATCAAACGCTTGATGTTCATATTCACTTCGCGGCGCAGGTCGCCTTCAACCGTGCGCTCGGCAACTGCGCTGCGCACAGCGTCGATTTGCTCATCGGACAGGTCTCCCAGCTTGACATCTTCTGCGACACCTACTTTGGCACAAATCTGCTTGGCAGTTGTGCGGCCAATCCCATAGACGTAAGTCAGTGAAACCACTGTGTGCTTGTTGTCTGGAATGTTGACACCGGCAATACGGGCCATTCGCTCTACTCCACTCTCATTTCTGGTGCGTTCTGCAATTTCTTTGCCACCGCTTGGGGCAGCTTAAAAAAGGCGCGACAGGATAGCGTCGAACGCAGTAAAAATCAATAATTTACGTTTAACCCTGCCGTTGTTTATGGCGGGGCTCGGCACTGCAGATCACGCGCACAACACCCTTGCGCTTGACAATCTTGCAGTTGCGACAAACTTTCTTAACGGAAGCTCGCACTTTCATTATCGCTACCTCTGGTTCTCAATTAACGGCCACGGGCGCCGTAGCCCTTCAAGTTCGCTTTCTTCATCAGTGATTGGTACTGGTGAGACATAAGATGCGACTGCACCTGGGCCATGAAATCCATGGTTACTACCACTGCAATCAGCAGCGACGTGCCTCCCAGGTAAAATGGCACATTAAAGTAAACGTTCAAAAACTGTGGCAGCAAACATACCGCTGTCATGTAGAGCCCGCCGATCAGCGTCAGTCGTGTCATGACACCATCAATATATTTCGCAGTGTGTTCACCGGGACGAATACCGGGCAGAAAAGCACCACCGCGCTTCAGGTTATCTGCCATCTCCTTGGGGTTGTTCATCAACGCCGTATAGAAGAAACAGAAGAAGATAATCAGCACGGCAAACAGGAACACATGCAGTGGCTGGCCGGGGCCAATCAGCAGTGCAACGTCCTGAATCCATTCAGGCATATTGCTTCCCTGACCGAACCAGGTCGCCAGGGACGAGGGAAACAATAGCAAGCTGCTGGCGAAGATCGCCGGTATAACTCCCGCCATATTCACCTTCAGAGGAAGGTGGCTCGATTGCGCCGGTCCACGACCGGGCTGGCGCTGGGCGTAATTGACGGTTATCCGTCGCTGGCCTCGCTCAACGAAGACAACAAAATAAATCACGGCCACTGCAATAATGGCAATCACCAGCAACGCGATAATATGCAGCTCGCCCTGCCGAGATGACTCCAGCGCCTGACCAATCGCACCCGGTATGCCCGCTACAATACCGGCAAAAATCAGCATGGAGATACCGTTGCCGATGCCGCGCTCGGTGATCTGCTCACCCAGCCACATCAGGAATACCGCACCGGTAACCAGTGAAACCACCGCTGTAAAATAAAAGCTGAAATCAACCTGATAGGCAAGATCCTGGCCGGCAAGACCGACGGTCATACCAATTGCCTGAATCGCAGCCAGCAGCACGGTTCCGTAACGGGTGTACTGGTTAATCTTGCGTCGACCGGCATCACCTTCTTTCTTTAACTGCTCAAGCGATGGTGTTACCGCTGTCATCAACTGCATGATGATCGACGCAGAGATGTAGGGCATGATACCCAGCGCAAGAATACTCATCCGCTCCAGGGCGCCACCGGAGAACATGTTAAACATGCCCACAATAGTGCCCTGATTCTGGTTGAACAGCGCAGCGAGGCGATCGGGATCAATCCCCGGAACCGGTATATGGGTACCGATTCGATAGATCACGAGGGCGACAAACAAAAAGCGAAGGCGAGCCCACAGCTCGCCCAAACCTTTCTGGTTGCCCATTGGAAAGCCTTTCGCCATATGCTTATTCTTCTACCTTGCCGCCGGCTGCTTCAATGGCTGCCCGCGCACCCTTGGTAACGCGCAGACCTTTCACAGTAATCGCCCTGGTGACATCGCCAGACAGGAAAACCTTGGCACGCTCAATTGAGTTGTTGATGATCCCGGTGGCGCGAAGCACCGTCAGGTCCACAACATCACCTTCGATCCCGTTCAGTTCGGAGGTCCGGATTTCCGCAGTAACAGCCGCCATACGGGAAGTAAACCCGTATTTCGGCAGACGCTTTTGCAACGGCATTTGGCCGCCCTCAAAGCCCGGACGCACACGACCACCTGTGCGGGACTTCTGACCTTTATGCCCGCGACCCGCAGTCTTGCCAAGGCCGCTGCCGATACCGCGACCAACGCGCTTGGCAGCTTTTGTTCTACCCGGTGCAGGGCTCAGTGTATTCAGTTGCATTCTCACTCTCCCTCAACGCGAACCATATAGTTCACTTTGTTAATCATGCCGCGCACCGACGGGGTATCTTCAACCTCAACCGTGTGACCGATTCGGCGCAGACCCAGCCCGGCAACACAGGCCTGGTGGTTTTTCAAACGGCCGGCTGTGCTTTTGGTTTGAGTAACCTTGATTTTTTTCGCTTTCGCCATGACAGAACTTCTCTAATTCAATGCAGTGATTACGGCAACTTATCCCAGGATTTCTTCAACCGGCTTACCGCGCTTGGCAGCAACATCTTCCGGTGAACGCATATTTTCCAGCGCCTTGAAAGTGGCTCGAACAACGTTGACCGGGTTGGTTGATCCGTAACATTTTGCCAGTACGTTTTTCACGCCGGCGAGTTCCAGCACAGAGCGCATTGCACCACCGGCAATAACACCGGTACCCTCGGAAGCCGGTTGCATGTAGACCTTCGACGCACCGTGATTTGCCTTGGTGGAATACTGGATAGTGGTACCGTTCAGATCGACACTGATCATATTGCGGCGGGCAGCCTCCATCGCTTTCTGAATCGCCTGCGGGACTTCACGCGCTTTACCGCGACCAAATCCGACGCGGCCATTGCCGTCACCAACCACTGTCAGGGCTGTAAAACCGAAGATACGGCCGCCTTTCACAGTTTTTGCTACGCGATTGACCTGTACCAGCTTTTCCTGCAGGCCTTCGTCAACTGTTGTGTTTCTTTCGTCCGCCATATTGCTAACCTTTAGAATTCCAGTCCACCTTCGCGCGCAGCGTCAGCCAACGCCTTTACACGACCATGATATTTGAAGCCGCTGCGATCAAAGGCGACCTGAGTGACGCCCGCCGCCTTGGCGCGCTCTGCGATCAGCACGCCAACACTCTTGGCTGCTTCTACATTGCCAGTGCTGCCCGAACGCAGGGTCTTGTCCAGCGTTGATGCGCTCGCCAGTACCTGGCCACCGTCAGCAGAAATAATCTGCGCGTAGATGTGGCGCGGGGTGCGATTGATGCAGAGACGGGTTGCGCCCTGCTCGCGAATTTTTCCGCGCGCGCGACGTGCGCGACGCAAACGTGATTGCTTTTTATCCGCCATAACCTAGACCTACTTCTTCTTCGCTTCTTTGCGACGCACATACTCATCGGCATAACGCACACCCTTGCCCTTGTAGGGCTCCGGTGGACGATAGGCGCGAATCTCTGCGGCAACCTGACCGAGCAGCTGCTTGTCAGCCGCCTTCAGCACAATTTCAGTCTGCCCCTGCATTTCGGCGCTGACGCCTTCGGGCAGTTGGTAGACAACCGGGTGTGAAAAACCCAGAGTCAGGTTGACACTGTTGCCCTGAACCTGGGCACGATAACCGACACCAACCAGCTGCAGCTTTCTTTCAAAGCCGCTGGAAACGCCAACCACCATGTTGTTTACCAGAGCGCGGGTAGTCCCCGACATCGAGCGGGACTGCTTGCTGCCATCTTTGGCGGCAAACGTCAGCACATTGTCTTCCTGCTTGATTTCAACGTTGGCGCTGACCGGCATACTGAGCTCTGCCTTACCGCCCTTGACGGAAATCGAACCGTCTTCAAGCTTTACCTGTACCCCGGACGGGATTGATACCGGGCTGTTTGCAACTCTAGACATCTCTATCTCTCGTTAGAATACCGTGCAGAGCACTTCTCCACCGACATTGGCAGCGCGAGCTGCGCGATCGGTCATGACACCTTTACTGGTCGATACCACAGCGATACCCAGACCACCGCGAACCTGCGGCAGGCTGTCGGACTCTGAATAACGACGCAGGCCAGGACGGCTGAAGCGATCGATCTCCTCGATCACTGGCTTGCCTTCAAAATACTTCAGCTCCACTGTCAAGTCCGGCTTGGCGCCTTCGGAAACAGAAAAGCCCTTGATATAACCTTCAGCTGTCAACACCTCAGCAATTGCGGCCTTCACCTTGGAAGACGGCATAGTGACAGCATGTTTTGCAGCCATTTGCCCGTTGCGTATACGGGTCAGCATGTCTGCGATGGGATCTTGCATACTCATCGAATCAGTTCCTCAGTTACCAGCTAGCCTTGACCAGGCCAGGCACATCGCCGCGCATGGCGGCCTCGCGCAGCTTGTTGCGACACAGGCCGAACTTTCGGTAAACACCGTGGGGACGACCTGTGACCTGACAGCGTCGACGCTGGCGGACCGGGCTGGCGTTACGCGGCAACTGCTGCAATTTGACCTGGGCCTCCCAACGCTCTTCATCAGACGCATTTACGTTGCTGATGATCGCCTTCAGTTCAGCGCGTTTGGCGGCGTACTTGTTGACTGTTTTGGCGCGTTTCTTCTCACGCTCTACCATGGATACTTTTGCCATCTGCCTATCCTCAACCTTTGAGCGGGAAGTTAAAGGCGCGCAGCAGGGCGCGACCTTCATCATCATTGCGGGCGGTGGTTGTAATTGCGATATCCAGACCACGCAACTTGTCCACCTTGTCGTAATCGATCTCCGGGAAGATAATCTGCTCGGAAACACCCATGGCAAAGTTACCTTGGCCGTCGAAAGATTTCGGACTGATGCCGCGGAAGTCCCGGATACGGGGAATCGCCACACTGATCAGTCGCTCGAGGAATTCGTACATCCGCTCGCGACGCAGTGTTACCTTGCAGCCAATTGGCCAGCCCTCGCGCACCTTGAAGCCTGCAATTGACTTGCGTGCACGGGTTATCACCGGCTTCTGTCCGGAGATCAGCGTCATGTCGGCGATCGCATTCTCCAGCACCTTCTTGTCGGCCAGCGCCTCACCCACACCCATATTGATAGTGATCTTGGTAATGCGGGGCACTTCCATCACATTTGCAACACCCAGTTCTTCTTTCAACCTGGGAGCGATTTCGTTCTTGTAAGCTTCTTGTAGCCTTGCCATGTCAGTAACCTGTCAAATTAGGCATCAACGGCTTTGCCGCTGGATTTAAAAATGCGAACTTTCTTGCCATCTTCAGCGACCTGAAAGCCTATGCGATCAGCCTTGCCGGCCTCCGCGTTGAAGATAGCCACATTGGAAGCCTGGATCGGTGCTTCCTTCTCAATAATGCCGCCAGCTACTCCCATATTTGGGTTCGGCTTCTGGTGTTTCTTGATCATGTTGACACCAGCAACGATCAGGCGACCATCCTGCTGTACTTTCAAAACCTTGCCACGCTTGCCCTTGTCGCGGCCGGCAATGACAATAATTTCGTCGTCTCTTTTAATCTTGCGCATAACCTTTCCTCTTCTCCGGGCTTACAGCACTTCTGGCGCCAGAGAAATAATTTTCATGAATCGCTCGCTGCGAAGCTCACGAGTCACAGGCCCAAAGATACGCGTGCCGATCGGGGCCAACTGCTGGTTCAACAACACCGCAGCATTCTCGTCAAACTTGATCAGGCTGCCATCCTGACGGCGAACACCCTTCTTGGTGCGCACAACGACGGCGTTCATCACCTGACCTTTTTTCACTTTGCCGCGGGGAATCGCTTCCTTAACGGTAACCTTGATGATGTCACCGACATTGGCGTAGCGGCGGTGGGAGCCACCCAAAACCTTGATACACATGACGCGACGTGCACCACTGTTGTCGGCAACCTCCAAATAACTCTCTGTTTGAATCATCGTTTTTCTCCGAACCGGATACTGCTGACCGGGGGGTTAAACCACTGTCGCACGTTCGTCAATTTTCACCAGTGTCCAGGACTTCGACTTGGACAGTGGGCGGGTTTCCGCGATAGTCACAGTATCGCCTGTACGGCAATCATTGTTCTCATCGTGCGCCTTGATCTTGGTAGACTTGCTCACCACCTTGCCGTACATCGGGTGTTTTACCCGGCGTTCGATGAGGACAGTAACGGTCTTATCCATCTTGTCGCTGACAACCCTGCCAGACAACGTACGTGCTGTTTTTTCTGCTGCCGCCATGATCAGTTACCTGCCTTTTGTTTCAGCAATGTCTTGATGCGCGCAATAGTGCGGCGCGTTTCTTTCATCTGATGAGACTGGCCCAACTGACCGGTTGCCTTTTGCATCCGCAACTTGAATTGTTGCTGCAACTGTCCATTCAATGCCTCGTTCAGCTCATCGACGGACTTTTCCCGAAGTTCACTCACTTTCATTACATCACCGACCGCTTAACAAAGGTGGTTTGCACGGGCAGCTTGCGGGCAGCGAGTTCAAACGCCTCGCGGGCCAACTGCTCGGAAACACCTTCCATTTCATAGAGAACCTTGCCCGGCTGGATCTGCGCAACCCAGTATTCAACGTTACCCTTACCTTTACCCATACGAACTTCCAGGGGTTTGCTGGTAATCGGTTTGTCAGGGAAGACCCGTATCCAGATTTTGCCGCCACGCTTAACGTGACGCGTCATTGCACGACGAGCCGCCTCAATCTGGCGCGCTGTGATACGACCGCGACCGGTCGCCTTCAGCCCATACTCGCCAAAGCTTACTTTGCTACCGCGCTGTGCCAGACCGCGGTTGCGGCCCTTCATTTGCTTGCGGAATTTTGTACGTTTCGGTTGCAGCATCTCGCTTGACCCTTAACTCGCAATCTTACTTCTTGGTTGACTTGCCCGAGGGTTGACCGGCATCCATATCGCCAATCACCTCACCCTTAAAGATCCAAACCTTGACACCGATGATGCCGTAGGTAGTGGACGCTTCCGCCGTTGCGTAGTCGATATCAGCACGCAGGGTATGCAGCGGCACACGGCCCTCGCGATACCACTCGGTGCGCGCGATTTCGGCGCCGCCGAGACGACCACTGACCTGGATCTTGATACCTTTAGCACCCTGACGCATGGCATTCTGTACGGCGCGCTTCATGGCGCGACGGAACATAACGCGGCGCTCGAGCTGTTGGGCGACATTCTGGGCGACAAGGGCCGCATCCAGGTCAGGCTTGCGCACCTCTTCAATATTGATATGAACCGGCACACCCATCATCGACGATATTTTCGAGCGCAGGCGTTCGACATCTTCACCCTTCTTGCCGATAACAATCCCGGGGCGGGCAGTGTGGATGGTGATGCGCGCGGTCTGGGCCGGACGCTCGATTTCCACTCGGCTGACATTGGCGTGAGCCAACTCACGGTTGATGAAATCGCGAACCCTTAGATCGCAATTGAGCTTTTCAGCATATTCACTCTGGTCGGCATACCAGACAGAAGTATGCTTTTTAACGATACCGAGACGAATGCCTGTTGGATGTACTTTCTGACCCATAATGGTTTCCTAAAACTTATTCGTCAGCAACTTTTACAGTTATGTGGCAGCTGCGCTTGAAAATACGATCAGCGCGACCCTTTGCGCGAGGCTTGATGCGCTTCATTGTCATGCCTTCGTCAACGAAAATTGTCGAGACACGCAGTTCATCAATATCTGCTCCCTCGTTGTGCTCTGCATTCGCAATCGCAGACTCGAGGACTTTTTTGACAATACCCGCGCCTTTTTTCTGGCTGAAAGCCAGAATGTCGAGCGCTTCTTCAACAGGCTTGCCGCGAACCTGATCGGCCACCAGTCGCGCCTTCTGAGCGGACAACCTGGCACCGGTTAACTTAGCTGCTACTTCCACCGTCATAATCCTCTTAACGCTTGGCCTTCTTGTCCGCGACGTGACCTTTATAGGTTCTTGTCGCCGCAAATTCGCCCAGCTTGTGGCCAACCATTTCTTCGTTAATCAACACCGGTACATGCTGGCGACCATTGTGAACAGCGATCGTCAGACCAACCATGTCCGGGCTGATCATTGAGCGCCGCGACCAGGTTTTGATCGGGCGTCTGTCATTCTTTTCCTGAGCCTCTTCAACTTTCTTCATCAAGTGAAGATCGATAAAAGGGCCTTTTTTGAGAGAACGTGGCACTGTGGTTTCCTCTTCTCCGCTGATTATTTACCGCGACGACGAACGATCATGTTGTCGGTGCGCTTGTTCTTGCGAGTCTTGTAACCCTTGGTCGGGGTACCCCACGGGGTAACCGGGTGGCGACCACCGGAAGTACGACCCTCACCACCACCATGCGGGTGATCGACCGGGTTCATAGCGACACCACGAACTGTAGGACGCACGCCCCGCCAGCGGGTAGCGCCTGCCTTGCCGAGTGAACGCAGGCTATGCTCGCTATTGGAGACCTCGCCAATGGTGGCACGACAGGAGACCGGCACCCTGCGCATCTCACCACTGCGCAGTCGCACTGTGGCGTATTGTCCCTCACGGGCAACCAGCTGTACGGAGGCTCCGGCACTGCGCGCGATCTGGGCACCTTTACCGGGCTTCATTTCGACACAGTGGACAACTGTGCCCACCGGTATGTTAGCCAGCGGCAGCGTATTGCCCGCCTTGATCGGGGAACCAACGCCGGACTGAATCTCGGCACCGGCCTTGATACCTTTGGGCGCCACTATGTAGCGGCGCTCGCCGTCGGCATAGCAAACCAGGGCGATGTAAGCCGTACGGTTCGGATCATATTCCAGGCGCTCCACCCTGGCCGGAATACCGTCCTTGTTGCGCTTGAAATCAACAATGCGGTAATGCTGCTTGTGGCCACCGCCTACATGACGGGTAGTAATGCGACCGCTATTGTTGCGACCGCCACTCTTGCTTTTCTTTGCCAACAACGGCGCATGGGGCGCACCCTTGTGCAGATCCGGGTTAACAACACTGACAACAAAGCGGCGACCCGGGGATGTTGGTTTTCTCTTAACTACTGGCATCTCTCAACCCCTTATTCCGCAGCCATAAAGTCGATGTCCTGACCATCGGCCAGACGAACATACGCCTTTTTCCAATCGTTGCGTTTGCCTACACCAAAGCGTGTGCGCTTGGCTTTACCCTTGACATTCACCACGCGAACATCGGCAACATCAACACTGAACAGGTTTTCAACGGCAGCCTTAACCTCGCGCTTGGTGGCATCCGAAGTCACCTTGAACACGATCTGGCTGGCGCCACCTTCAGCCGCAGTAGCAGCCTTTTCGGTGATATGGGGACCAAGCAATACTTTGAAGATGCGCTCCTGATTCATGCCAACATCTCCT
>JBFFTH010000018.1:0-20892 GCA_041571855.1 Porticoccaceae bacterium | reverse complement strand
TGTCCGTGATCTTTTGGACATCATCCTGTGCACGATGTTCTTCGTCTTCGGTGATTTCTTTTTCTTTCTGCAGGTCCTTGATATCGGAAATCACGTCGCGACGGATGTTTCTGACCGAAATTCGGGCATTTTCAGCCTCGTGGCGAGCCTGTTTGATATAGTTCTTGCGGGTTTCCTCGGTCAACGCAGGCATTGGAATACGGATCAGTTCCCCGGTAGTTGAGGGATTCAGGCCGAGATCAGACTTCAGGATTGCCTTCTCAACAGCGGGCACCAATTGTTTTTCCCAGACTGAAATCGACAGCGTTCGCGCATCGAGGACAGTGATGTTACCCACCTGGTTCAGCGGCGTATCAACGCCGTAGTACTGGACCGTCAAACCATCAAGGATGCTCGGGTGGGCACGACCGGTGCGAATCTTGTTAAACGCAGTGCCCAGCGCCGCCACACTTTTTTCCATGCGCTCTTCAGCGTCTTGTTTCAACTCTTCAATCATTTTTAGCCCTCCTCCACCAGGGTTCCCTCGTCGCCACCTACTACGATATTCAGCAGCGCACCCGGTTTTGACATACGAAACACCCGCAGCGGCATATTGTGTTCCCGGCAAAGGCACACCGCCGTCAGATCCATTACACCCAGTTTTTTATCCAGCACCTCGTCATAGGTAAGGCGACTGTAAAGCTGCGCATCCTCGTTTGTCATCGGATCCGCATCATAGACGCCGTCAACCTTGGTGGCTTTCAGCACCAGGTCCGCACCGATCTCGATACCCCGCAAACAGGCGGCGGAATCGGTGGTAAAAAACGGGTTGCCGGTGCCGGCAGAGAAAATCATCACGTCGCCACTTTCCAGATAGCGCAGCGCCGTGCGGCGGTCGTAATGCTCTACCACACCGCTCATCTGGATCGCCGACATAACCCTGGCCGAAATATTGTTGCGGTCCAGTGCATCGCGCATGGCCAGCGCATTCATCACCGTAGCCAGCATGCCCATGTGATCGCCGGTGACACGCTCCATGCCGGCAGCATTTAAAGCCGCGCCACGAAACAGGTTGCCGCCACCAATCACCAGACCGACCTGAACGCCGATCCCTACCAGCTGGCCAATTTCCAGCGCCATTCGATCCAGAACCTTGGGGTCGATACCAAAACCCTCTTCCCCCATCAATTCCTCACCGCTCAGCTTGAGCAGGATTCGCTTGTACTTACGATCTTTACCCGTGCCCGGCATGATCTCTTCTCCGCAGCGATTTTATTTTGCAAAAAAACGGGGGCAAGCCCCCGTTTGTTTTGCTTAATTCTGAGCCTGAACCTGGGCCGCGACCTCTGCGGCAAAATCCACCTCTTCAACATCAATCCCTTCACCCACTTCAAAACGGACAAAGGACTGAACAGATGCACCGGCGTCCTGCGCCAGCTTGCCGACAGTAATGTCGGGATCTTTTACAAAGGGCTGCTCTACCAGGCTGTTTTCTGAGAGAAACTTTTTCATACGGCCAACAATCATCTTTTCAATAATTGCTTCCGGCTTGCCGCTCTCGCGAGCCTGGGCCACATAAATCTCCTTCTCCTTGGCGACCAGTTCCTCAGGCATATCCTCAGGCTTCACCACCTGGGGGTTAACCGCCGCAACGTGCATCGCCACATCCTTGGCCACATCGCTGTTGGCACCATCCAGAGCCACCAGCACAGCAATACGGTTGTTGCCGTGAACATAGGCACCGACAACCGGCGCCTCCAGCACCTCTACCCGACGAACGCTGATATTCTCGCCGATCTTCTGCACCAGGGCCTGGCGGGCTTCTTCAACATCAGCAGCCAGTGCGGCTATATCGCTGTTTTTGGCAGCAAATGCCTTTTCAACGACATCCCTGACAAAATTGAGGAAACCCTCATCGCGAGCCACGAAATCGGTTTCGCTGTTCACCTCAACCATGACTCCGTAGCTGTTGTCATCTGCTACCTTGATGGCAACCACACCATCCGCCGCGGTGCGACCGGCTTTCTTGGCCGCTTTCATGCCACTTGACTTACGCAACTCTTCAATTGCTTTTTCAATATCGCCACCGGCTTCTGTGAGCGCTTTCTTGCACTCCATCATGCCCAGCCCTGTGCGATCACGCAGTTCTTTTACCAGGGAAGCTGAAATAGCTGCCATTGACTTAATCCTCTTGAATTTCTTGCTTGATTGGAAAAAAGGGGGCGCAGCCCCCTTTTTGCTAATTTATTTGCAGCTGCTACTACTATTTTGCAGAGTCCTGTCCAGCTGCTTCATCTGCGGCTGGCGCCTCGACAAACTCATCCCTGCTGGAAGCAATGCCGCTCTGACCTTTACCTTCAAGAATGGCATCCGCCATTGCCGTCGTGTAAAGCTTGATGGCACGAATGGCATCGTCATTACCCGGTATCACGTAGTCAATTCCGTCCGGGTTGCTGTTGGTGTCGACGATACCAATCACGGGAATACCCAGTTTATTGGCTTCCTGAACAGCGATGCGCTCATGGTCGACGTCAACCACAAACAGCGCATCGGGCAGACCGCCCATATCCTTGATGCCGCCAATAGAGTTCTCCAGCTTCTCCATGGCGCGGCGGCGCATCAGCGCCTCTTTCTTGGTCAGCTTGTCGAAAGTTCCGTCCTGGCTCTGGGTTTCCAGGTCACGGTAACGACGAATCGATGCACGGATGGTTTTGTAGTTGGTCAACATACCGCCGAGCCAGCGGTGACTGACGTAGGGCATGCCGGCACGTTCGGCTTGCTCCCTGACGGACTTGGCCGCAGCGCGCTTGGTGCCCACAAACAGAATCTTGTTGCCATGACTGGCCTTCTGGCGGACGATTTCGAGCGCTTCGTTGAATGCCGGAACAGTGTGTTCCAGATTGAGGATATGAATTTTATTACGGGCCCCAAAGATATATTGATCCATCTTGGGGTTCCAATAGCGGGTCTGGTGGCCAAAGTGGACACCAGCCTGCAACATGTCACGCATGCTTACAGCTGTCATAATTTCACCTTTTCGGGTTAAGCCTCCACGCATCCCACCAGCCAACCGGCGACCTAATTCGGGTTTCCGGCACCCTGACAGGTGTGTCGATACGTGTGTGTATTTTAGTTTAGTTTCGCCTCCGACAACCATCGAACGGACCAGTGTCGAGAGCGGTGCGCTTTATACCACAAACTGACCGCATTGGTACAGAGAGCGAAGTCAAATTTATTTTCGGGAATCAGCGTCAATGCTGACGCCGGCCCTGATGGCAAGGTACAATAGCCAGCTTTTTACCCTCTGCGGAACTCCTGATTCATGAATGCACAAATCAAAACCCCGGAAGAGATCGAAAAAATGCGCGTCGCCGGCCGCCTGGCGGCGGAATGCCTGGAGATGATCGCCCCCTATGTCGAGGCGGGTGTCAGCACTGCAGAGCTCGACCGCATATGTCATGACCATATTGTCAATGTTCAACAGGCGATTCCGGCATGCCTCAATTACCGCGGCTTTCCAAAATCGATTTGCACATCCGTCAACCATGTCGTGTGCCACGGCATCCCGTCCGAAAAGAAAATTCTCAAAAACGGCGATATCATCAATATCGATGTCACCGTGATCAAGGACGGATACTACGGCGACACCAGTGCCATGTTCCTCGTCGGCAAAGTGCCAGAGCACGCGCAGAGGCTGGTGAAAATTACCCAGGAATGCCTCTACAAGGGCATAGAGCAGGTAAAACCCGGCAACCGGCTTGGGGATATAGGCCATGTTATCCAACAGCATGCGGAAAAAAATTACTACAGTGTCGTGCGCGACTACTGTGGCCACGGCATTGGCAATGAATTTCACCAGGACCCCCAGGTCCTCCACTATGGCCAGCCGGACACAGGCATGATGTTGCGCGAGGGAATGACCTTTACCATCGAGCCGATGATTAACGCCGGCAAATATACCACCAAGCTGAAGGCGGATGGCTGGACCGTCGAAACCCGCGACGGCAGGCTCTCGGCGCAGTGGGAGCACACCCTGGCAGTAACCAAGGATGGCGTTGAAGTGCTGACAGCCAGACCCGAAGAACCTTTCTATACGTCAAAATAACTGGCTTCCCTGGCACCGATCATTCATGAACGCAGACAAATCACCGCTTTTTTTTGATAGGGAACAATTTCTGGAGGACCTGAAAAAGGGATCCCGGATTGAAACCTACAGAAACGCCATCAGCGCCGCCAATACCCACCTGGACAATCGCTTCCACGAGGGCGAGGAAGTGCAGACGCTGGTGCACGAACGCTCTCACTTTATGGATCAAATCATCCGCCTGGCATGGAGACATTACCAGTGGGACAAACACATCGCCCTGCTGGCGGTGGGCGGATACGGTCGCGGAGAGCTTCACCCCCACTCCGACATCGACCTGATGGTACTTATACGGCGCGGCAACCCCGCCCGCTATCAGCAGGATATCGCCGACTTTTTCACCTTTCTCTGGGATATCCAGCTAAAAATCGGCCACAGTGTCCGCTCCCTGTCCCAGTGTGTTGAGGAGGCTCGGGGAGACATCACCGTGATGACCAACCTGATGGAGACACGCACCATCGACGGCGATGAGAAACTCCGCCTGTCGATGATCAACAAGACGGGGCCACGCAAAATCTGGCCCTCGAAAAAGTTCTTCAGCGCCAAACTCGAAGAGCAACACCAGCGCCACGAGAAGTTTGGGCACAACGAATACAACCTGGAGCCCAACATCAAGGAGGCGCCCGGCGGGCTGCGGGATATCCAGATGATCAACTGGGTAGCCCGTCGTCACTTTAACGCCGACACCATGGTGGAGCTGGTCGGCAAGGACTTCTTGACCGCCGAGGAGTATATGCAACTCAAGCGCGATGAAGCATTTCTCTGGAAGGTGCGCTACGGGCTGCACCTCATCGCAGGCCGGCCACAGGAGGTGCTGCACTTTGACAGTCAGCGCAAACTGGCGGAATTGCTGGGCTATAAGGACACCGAAAAGCGCCTGGCGGTCGAAAAGATGATGCAGCATTACTACCAGGTTGTGCTCTCCATCCGCGAACTCAACGACGTCATGCTGCAGTATCTGGACGAAACCATCCTGCACAAGGACAAGGCAAAAACAGTGGTGCCAGTGAATGAGCGCTTTCAGGTCCGCGATCAGTATATCGAGACTGTCGATGAACACATCTTTGCACAGCAACCCTCATCACTGCTGGAGATTTTCTGCCTTCTGGGAGAGCGTGAGGAGATTGTCGGCATCCGCGCTGCCACGATTCGCCAGATACGCCAGTACCGGCGTCTGATCACCGACTCCTTTCGCAACAACCCCCAGAACAAGGAACTTTTTCTCCGCCTGCTGAAGTGTCCAAACCAGCTCGGGCTTCAGCTACAGCGCATGACCCGCTACGGCATTCTGGGCCGCTATCTGCCGGAGTTCGGCAAAATCATAGGCCAAACCCAGCACGACCTGTTCCACCGCTACCCGGTCGATGCCCACACCCTGCTGCTGATCAGGAATATGCGACGCTTCGACCGGCCCGAATCGTCCGACCAGTTCCCGCTTGCGGCCCATATCTACAAGAACCTTCCCAAGCCCGAACTGCTGTTCATTGCCGCGCTCTATCACGACATCGCCAAGGGGCGTGGAGGAGACCACTCGACCCTGGGCGCCGTTGATGCCGCCGAGTTTTGCCGGCGCCACAACCTGTCGGAAGAGGAAACCAAGCTGGTCGCCTGGCTGGTGGAAAACCATCTGCTGCTGTCAGGCACATCCCAGCGATCCGATGTTTCAGATCCCGATGTGATCCACAAGTTTGCCAGATTCATCGGTGACCAGATCAAGCTTGACTATCTCTATGTGCTCACAGTTGCCGATATCACGGCAACCAATCCCACACTTTGGAACAGCTGGAAAGCCTCCCTGCTGCGTCAACTGTTCTCGGAAACCCGCCGTGCCCTGGAGCGGGGGCTTGCCAACCCTGTCGACAAGAAAGCATGGGCCGCCAGCATCAAGCAGGCGGCGCTGGCGATGCTGGCCGACCAGGGCATTAGCAAAAAACGGGCGCTGGCTATCTGGGGCGGGCTGGATGACGACACGTTTACTCGCGAGCGACCGGAGGATATCGTTCGCGTTACCCTGGCAATGATCGATCAGGCCAACCCCAATGAACCGGTGATTCTGATTGATGATGTGGGTATTGAAACACCCGTCGCAACCCGGATATTCATCCACACCGAGGGCTTGAGCAACGTCTTTCCCATTGTCGCCGCCACCCTCGATCAGCTGCGTTTAAACATCCTCGATGCCAGGCTGCATACCAGCACCGAGGGCAACACCTATGACAGTTTTTTTGCCCTCAACGAGGATGACCAGACCTTTGGCAGCAATCCCGAGGTGGTTGAGAAGATTCGGCTGGCCCTGTCCGGCGCCCTCACCAACCCCTCCGAGTCCACGTTACAGGTGCATCGCCATACGCCGCGCCAGCTGAAAAGCTTTACCATGCAAACCGTGGCAAAGATCAGTAACGACATCAACAAGAACGCCACCATGCTGGAAGTGATCACACCTGATCGACCGGGGTTGCTGGCTCACCTGGGCCGCATCTTCATGCGTTTCGGGCTGAGGCTGCTGAGTGCAAAAATTGCCACGCTGGGTGAGCGCGTGGAGGATATGTTTTACGTGGTAGATCACGACTACCAGCCCTTGAGCGATCCTGAAACCTGCCGTGCACTGAGCACCACTATCTGCCGCGAGCTGGACAAGCGCAACCAGGAAGACCTGGGGGGTAAACCCCTGCGGCAAATGAAACTGGATAATTAACTCTTGAAGTGGCCAATATTACTACTGCTATCATCCCGGGCCCCGCGGAAAACATGAACCCGAATCTCGACAAGCTTCACCCCTACCCGTTCGAAAAGCTCCATGCGCTCAAGGCTGGCGCAACTCCACCGGCTATTCCGCACATCGCCCTGTCGATCGGAGAACCCAAACACCCGGCACCGGGATTCGTCAGGGACACCCTGGCAGGGGCACTGGACAAGCTTTCCGCCTACCCTTCAACCAGGGGTATGCCGGAACTGCGCGCTGCAATTGCCGACTGGTTGCAGGCTCGATTCAAGCTCAGAGGCATTGACCCGGAAACCCAGGTCCTGCCGGTCAATGGCACGCGCGAAGGCCTGTTTGCCTTTGCCCAGGCCGTCATCGACCCGGCTCAGAGCGTCGAGAAACCCCTGGTACTGATGCCCAACCCCTTCTACCAGATTTACGAGGGTGCCTGCCTGCTGGCGGGCGCTGAGCCCTGCTACCTGAACTGCACCCCTGACAACGGGTTTGTTCCCGACTTTGATCGTGTTCCGGCCGAAACCTGGGAGCGCTGCCAGTTAATCTATCTGTGCAGCCCCGGCAATCCCACCGGAGCGGTTCTCGACAAGGCAACCCTCGGCAAACTGATCGCGTTGGCCGATCAGTACGACTTCATTATCGCCAGCGACGAATGCTATTCGGAAATCTACTTTGACGAGGCTAATCCGCCACCGGGACTGCTGCAGGTGTGCACAGAAATGGGAAGGGATGATTACCGCCGCTGCGTGGTTTTCCACAGCCTGTCAAAGCGCTCCAACCTGCCCGGCCTGCGTTCAGGATTCGTCGCCGGTGATGCAGCGGTGATGGAACGCTTTTTGCGCTACAGAACTTATCATGGTTGCGCCATGTCCCAGCCCAACCAGCTGGCCAGTATCGCCGCCTGGCGGGATGAGGAGCATGTGCGCAAAAACCGCGATCAGTACCGGCGCAAGTTCCAGGTATTTCAGCAAACGCTGGCAGATGTCCTGCCGCTCGAGTTACCCGATGCCGGGTTTTATTTCTGGACAGATATTTCAGCGGCGGGCAAGGGCAATGATACCGAGTTCGCGAGAAAACTTTTCAGCCGGCAACACGTGACCGTGTTGCCGGGCAGCTTCCTCGGCAGGGAATCCTCCGGCATCAACCCCGGCGCCAACTACCTGCGCATGGCGCTGGTGGCGCCAGTCGAGGAATGTCGCGAAGCGGCTGAAAGAATTAAAGCCTTTATCAAAAGCTGATGTTAAAAGCCGAGCGTGTACAGTTTATTCTCCGCAGGCTCAGCGAGCTGTACCCGGAAACGCCAATCCCCCTCGACCACAGGGATCCCTTTACCCTGCTGGTCGCGGTATTGCTCTCGGCACAGTGTACTGATGAAAGGGTCAACCAGGTCACACCAAAACTGTTTGCCATGGCCGACAACCCGTTCGATATGAGCCAGCTGGCGGTGGACACCATCTACGACATTATCCGTCCCTGCGGGCTGGCTCCCCAGAAATCCAGGGCGATCTCGAAACTGTCAAAGATTCTCGTGGAGAAATACGCCGGAGAAGTCCCTGAAGATATGGCAGCACTGGAAAAACTGCCTGGCGTTGGCCATAAAACAGCCAGTGTCGTAATGTCCCAGGCCTTTGGCCATCCCGCCTTTCCGGTGGACACCCATATCCACCGCCTTGCCCAGCGCTGGGGCCTGAGCAGCGGCAAAAGCGTGGCGCAAACCGAAAAAGACCTGAAGCGGCTGTTTCCGATGGAGAACTGGAACGCGCTGCACCTGCAGATTATCTTCTACGGACGCCAATATTGTACCGCCAGGGGCTGTGATGGCAGGGTCTGCGAGATCTGTACGACCTGTTACCCAAACCGCAAAAAGCCATTTGTGGCCAGAAAACCGTAACAGCCCACCTAATTAACACCGATTTTTCATAAGCATAGGAAGGCACTATCACATGTTGCAGCAATTCGAGCCAAAAAACCCAGATTTCAAAACAACAGTGGAAAATAGCTTCAAAAAGCAACAGGTAATGCAGACGATCAATGCTTCGCTATTGAACATTGAGCCCGGCAAAGTCGAGATAGAGCTTCAATTCAGTGAGCAGATTACTCAACAACATGGTTTTGTTCACGCGGGCATCGTCTCAACCGTGATCGATAGCGCTTGCGGCTATGCGGCCCTATCGTTGATGCCGGCAGGCTATGGTGTTTTATCCATTGAGTTCAAAGTTAATCTACTCGCACCGGCCAGGGGCGAAAAATTCCGCGCTGTCGGGCTTGTCAAAAAAGCCGGAAAAACCATTACAGTCACGGAGGGCGAACTGATCGCCTATGACAACAACAAGGAGTCTGTCGTAGCCACAATGGTTGCAACCATGATGAATATCAGTGGCAGGAAGAATATAGAAGGTTAAGTGATATTCTATTATCCGCTGAAAGGGTGAGCGTCGCTCGCGGATGGATTGCTGCCTGGAACCAGGTTACCTGACCAGATAATGAATATATCGCCCCAGCCACTTGTAGGGCTCGCGACTTGAATACTCCAGCTCCTTGTCAATGACTGCCTGCGGGTTTTCATGGCCTCCCCGCCGGGTCGTGACGTAATCTTGAAATACACGGATACCGCTACTGGCGCCAATGTCCAGGCCGCTCTCAGCCAGCCAGGCTTTAACCGTTTCCGGCAACAGTGGTTGTGCCGGCGTCAGGCTGCCCCCATCAGCGACAAACTCGCGATCAAGCAGATTGAAATTGCCACGAATCAGGTTGCGATAGACCAGCGAGTGCTGGTTGTAGAAAGTCAGGGAAAGCGCCGCGCCGGGGGACATAAAGCTTTTTAGCGCCGGTATCAACTCCGACGGCTCGCTCAACCACTCCATCAGGGCATGACACAGCACGAGATCAAATTTTCCGCTGACACTGCGCTGCAACTCCTGATAGGGCCCACAGCTCCACTCGATCCTGTCATCCACTCCCCTTTCCCTCGCCTGTTGACGGGCCTTTGCCAGCATCTCCCGGGAGACATCATTCAGCGTGACCCGATGTCCCATCTCGGCCAGGCGCAGGGAGGTCTGCCCCATCCCGGCGCCAACATCCAGCACCCGCAAGCATGTCCCACTCTCCAGCTCCGGCAGGTATGCCAGCAGGTCACGCCAGATGACCGCGAGGCGAATCTCACCCTTCAGGGTGCCATAAATCTTGCGCGCGAAATGGTCAGCGAGATCATCAAAATTGCGGTCACTTTTCAAACTGCCAACTCCCACCTTGCTATGGATACTATTGCACCTGCGGCCTGCAACAGGAGAGGTAGATGTGTCGCCGCCACGGCTCCCTTGCGCCCCGCATCAAATGTGACCACAGGTAACATAAAATCTCACCGATTCCGTAGAAAAAGCCGTTATTAACTGCCGCCAAGACAGCGTCTGGGGCCTCCAGGTCCGGAGCTGTTTGCCGGTTGCAACCTCATCTTAAAGGCAGCGACTGGACATCAAGATTTTATGCTGCCCGACTGCAGAGTTTTCATCAAAATGACTGACTCCACGGAATTAGCCACTATAATAGCGAAAACTTACACACAGAGAGTTTACAAAGAGCTGCCATGAAAAAACTGCTTCTTATCACTTTGGTGTTTCTGACTGAAGCCGTCCATGCTGACATCTTCTGGTATTTCCGCGAGGAAAATGGCGATACCAACTGGCAGTATGTTGCCAACACCAGTGCCGGCCTGCTGATTATTGCCCTCTCACTGGTCATCATTCGTCTCTATTTCACGCGTCGCCAGGCGCGCCACTATAACCGGCAACTGGAGGAGATCAAGACCAGTCTTGAGGAGCGGGTAATCAATCGCACCGAAAAGCTGAACAACTCCAATGCAGAACTAAAGAAGATTAATGAGGCACTGGAAAAGGAAATCTCCAAACACCTCGAGACAACGCGCCGACTGCGCATTTCAGAGTCCTATATCGCCGAGATTCTGCGTTCAATGCCACTGATGCTGGTCGGTCTCGATAACAATAACAACATCACCCAGTGGAACCGACGGGCGGAAGAGATCAGCGGTGTCAAGGCCGACGACGCCATCGGAAAAAACCTCTGGGACGCTTACCCGACCATTACCGTCCACCCGCAACAGGTGCAGCAGGCGGTGAAAGAGAACAAGGCCATTACGGTCAAACACTGCCAGCGCGGCAAGTATCACTTTGACATCACGATCTATCCCCTGGAGGAAGAAAGCGAAACCGGGGTCGTTGTGCTGATCGATGATGTCACCCAGCGCATTCTGGCAGAAAACATGCTGGTGCAGCGGGACAAGATGTCCTCCATGGGCGAGCTGGCGGCAACCATGGCACACGATATCAACCTGCCGCTGCAAACCATTCTCGACGATCTCCGCAGGGTGCACTTCAGCCTGGCGGAAAACACCGAGCAGGCAGAACAGGTGGAACTGCTAAAGGATGCAACAACAAGAGGCCTCCAGGTTGCCTCTATCATCAAGAACCTGCTGTCGTTCGCCAGTGAGCAGGGCGGTGAAAAGAAAATCTGCCGTATTGAGAGCATCATAGACCACGCTATTGAGCTCGGTCAGGATGTGCTCTCCGACCCCGCCGGCGTACATTTCCGGGACATTGTAATCAATCGCAAATATGCCAGACACCTGCCCGATATCCCATGCCTTGAAGCAGAGTTACAACAGGTGTTCATGAGCCTGTTCCGGCACTGCTGTAACGCCTTTGTCGGCGTCAAGCGGGAGGCATTCAATCCAACCATCAATATCGAGGTCATGGAAGCCTACGACAACCTGTGGATCAAGGTATCCCACAATGGCCGCGGTGTTAGCATCGAAGATCAGCAGTTTATCTTTGAACCGTTTTTCAACAACATCGTCGACAGGAGTAGCAGCCCGGCTAAACGCCTGTCATTCGCACACTTCATTATTACCGAGCAGCACAAGGGCGAAATGGCGGTGACGTCGGACGTGGATGTCGGCACCACTTTCCACATCCAGCTGCCCTTGCAATAGTCGCAGGCGCCTAGAGGCTCTTTTTCGCCATTTCGAATACATCCCGGGACAGTTCGGGTGCGTCGACAATGCGCTGCAACTGAGCCCGCATTTTGCTACCCCGGTCTTCAGGATATCTGCGCCATTTACTCAGCGGCGCAATCAGGCGGGAGGCAATCTGCGGATTGAGCTTATCGAGGGTCAGGATATTGTCGGCGAGAAAGCTATAGCCCTCCCCGTCCACCCGGTGGAAGTTGATGGCATTGGCGCTGCAGAAGGCGCCGATTAAGGACCTCACCTTGTTGGGGTTTTTGATATCAAAGGCCGGGTGCTGCATCAATTGCTGCACCCGCTCCAGCCCGCCCGGCAACACACAGAATGCCTGTACCTGGAACCACTGATTGACCACCAGGGCCTCGGTCTGCCAGCGACGGTAAAAATCAGCCAGCGCCTCACTCGCCAGCTGCTGTGCCTGGTCCCTGGAATCATTGAGCAGCACATTCAGTGCCGCCATGGTATCAGTCATGTTGGTGGCACTCCTGAACTGGTTTTCTGCCAGCTCAAGTGAGCTCTCGTGCTGTCCTGCAACCAGGCAGGCCAGCGCCAGGTTCTTGAGGCTGCGTTGCCCAACCTGATCGGCGGTTGGTTGATAGGGCTCCTCGGTCTGGTTCGCCGTGTACACCTGCAGGAAAAGGTCCTGCAGCCGGCGACCCAGTTCAGCGCGCAGAAACTGGCGCACATGGTGGATTGCCTCCACATCAACCTCTGCCACCAGCCCGGACAAATAGGCTTCCGACGGCAGTGTCAGAATCTGGGCCAGCATGGCCTTGTCCCGGTCCCCGTCGGGTCCCAGCGCATCCTTCAGCACTGTAGCAAAGGCATCGGGCAGGCGGCTGTCCAGCAGCAGTGGTTTTTCATTGCGGTAGTCCACCATCAGCTGCAACATCAGGGCCACAGCCAGTCGCTGCGCGGCATCCCAGCGGTTGAAGCCATCGCTGTCTCTCTGCATCAGAAAAGCGTTATCGTCGAGGCTGTAGAGGTAATTGAGTTTTACCGGAGCAGAGAATCCCCGCAGCAGTGACGGCACCGGCAGCTCGGCGATATTTTCGAAAACCACGGTTTGCTCGGCTTTGGTTATTTCGACCACCTGCTCTGTCTCACCCCCGTCACCCAGCGGCAGATCGCCCTGCTTGCCGACCAGGCCAATTCTCACCGGGATCAGGAAGGGCTGCTTCTGCTCAGTTGTCGCCTCAGGCGTATCCGGACAGGATTGCTTGAAGTGCAGGGAATAGCGCAGGCTTTGCTCGTCGTATTCGGCAGTGACGTTCAGTTGCGGAGTACCCGCCTGCCAGTACCAGTGCATAAACTGGCTGAAATCGCGACCGCTGACCTCTGCCATGGCAGCGACAAAGTCCTGGATGGTAGCCGCCTGCCCATCGTGCCGCGAAAAATAGAGATCGCTACCCTGCCGAAAAAGCTCCGCTCCCAGCAGGGTATGTATCATGCGCACAACTTCCGCGCCCTTCTCATAGATCGTGAGCGTGTAGAAGTTGGAAATCTCCATAAAGGATGCGGGCTGTACCGGGTGCGCAGTGGGACCGGCATCCTCTGCAAATTGCGCGCTTCGCAACAGGCTGACATCTTCCACTCGCTTCACCGTGCGGGAACCCATGTCCGCCGAAAACTCGGCATCGCGGAATACGGTAAAGCCCTCTTTCAGGCTGAGCTGGAACCAGTCGCGGCAGGTAACACGGTTTCCCGACCAGTTGTGAAAATATTCGTGGGCGACAATCGCCTCAATGCGCTGAAACGCCATGTCTGTGGCTATTTCTGGGTTGGCCAGTACCGCGGAGGTATTGAAAATATTCAGCCCCTTGTTCTCCATGGCCCCCATGTTGAAGTCGTCGACAGCGACGATCATAAAGCGATCGAGATCATATTCGCGGCCGTAAACCTCCTCGTCCCAGCGCATGGCTTTTTTCAATGAAGCCATGGCGTGGTCGCACTTGTCGAGATCCTTTTCCTCCACGAAGAGATAGAGATCGATCTCGCGCCCGGAACAGGTAGTAAAACTGTCGCGCACCACCGCCAGGTCCCCGGCCACCAGGGCAAACAGGTAGCTTGGTTTCGGGAAAGGGTCGTGCCATCTGGCCCAGTGTCGTCCGCTGTCAAGTTGACCTTCAGCAACCAGGTTGCCGTTGGACAGCAGCACCGGAAATTGCCTGTCCGCCTCGATCGTGGTGGTGAACTCCGACATCACGTCGGGCCGATCCAGGTACCAGGTGATTTTTCTGAAACCCTCCGCCTCACACTGGGTGCAGTACATGGTGCGGGATCTGTAGAGCCCCTCGAGGGACGTATTTTTCTCCGGGCAGATGGCAGCTTCAGTCGTCAGCTCAAAGCTGTTGCGGGGATGCAGTAGATGCAGTTCATCCTCCAGCAACAGGTAGTCGCGCTCCGAGAGTGGTTCGCCATCGACAGCAATGTTCAGCAATTCCAGCCCCTGGCCATGCAGAACCAGTGGTTCCCCCTCTCGCTCTGCAGTATGGGCCGGATTGCGGCGCAGCGAGAGAGTGGCTGTAACCCGCGTCTCGCCTTCGCCAATGCTGACATAGAGCTCCGTGCGATCAATCAGGTAGTTGGGAACGCGGTAATCTTTCAGGTAAATCGTGCGAGGTTGAGCATCTCTGAGCGCCATGGTTATTCCTGTGACGAAAATTCAATGTGATAGGCCGTGTATTTACGGATATTGATGACGCCGCTGTCCAGGATCAGGTATTGACCCTTGATCCCCAGCAGTGTGCCTTCCACCAGCGGGTTCTTGTCCATGTTGCAACTGGTTATCTTGTCCGGATACTCCAGCACCGGATAGAGACTATCGGTCACCTCGGCATCATCCAGCAGCTTCAGCGCCTGCATGCCAAACTCCTGCTCGAGTTCTTCCAGCCCTTTGCTGCAGCGATCAAACAGAACGTCCCGCACCGCGGCCAGGTCAATCGCTTCGACCTGGCCCTTGAGCATGGCGCGCCAATTGGTTTTATCTGACACCTGCTGGCGCAGAACGTCTTCGACCCGGCCTGACTGGTAGCGGGTTTTCACTCGCAGTATCGGCAGTGCCTGCACTGCACCCTGGTCGATCCAGCGCGTCGGCAGCTGGCTGGCGCGGGTGATGCCTACCTTGACTCCGGAGGAGTTGGCCAGGTAGACAATATGATCCGTCATACAGTGCTGGTCCGCCCATTCCGGCTCGCGACAGGTCCCCTCGTGGTAGTGGCACTTCTCGGGGCTGACGATGCACTGATCGCAACGGGCCAGTTTTTTAAAGCAGGGATAACAGTAACCCTGGTTGAAACTCTTGTTACTTTTCCGACCACAGTACAGGCAGTGAATGGTGCCGGTATAGCGAAGGCTGATCTTATCTCCGAGCAATGGATTGAGCGGTGCCAACTGTTCATCCAGCGGCAGCTGGTATTGCACCGGCTGTTCAGGACCACTACCGAGTGACACCACCATCTTTCTCAGGTGGCCAGCACGCTGCAGCGGCATCAGTCTTCCCACCTGATCGGTTTGGGTTCGTCCTCGGGAATAAGGGGCTCACTGCCAGTGCTGCCGCAGTGGTCATGTTTCTTGCTGTGGATATAGCCCACCCGGTCCCGCTCTTGCCGGTGGCGCAGATCGAAGGCGATGATCGCCTGCAGGCTTTGCTCACGCTGCTCAGACGTCAAGGGCAAACCATTGGGCCAGCGGCCGGTCTCGACCGCGTTTTTCAGGTTTTCGTAAATTTCCGGGGTTATGCTGTCAATCAGCTGCTGAAAGTCCATAAGGGTGAATCTGAATATCTCTCTGAGAAGGCGGCCGATTATAACAACTAGGCGGAATTGGTGCGGGCAAAAAAGCCATAAACCGCGCCCAGCAACATACCCATGATCAGGCCGCCCGTGTGGGCAGCATTGGCCACCCCGCCGCCGAGAAGAGCACCGACGATACCCGTCATACAGATAACCAGCCAGAACAGCATAAAACCGAGTATACCCGGCGGCAGCCGCGTGACGGGATGTGGCAGCAACTTGTTGCGGATCCACAGATAACCCAGCAAGCCGTAGACAACTCCCGACAGTCCGCCAAACAGGGAGGGACCACTCCACCAGTACTGCGCAATATTGGCAAACAGGGCCGTGGTCAGTATGACTTTCAATAGATGACCGCTGCCCGCGATCCATTCAATCCTTCGGCCCAATTCCCAGACCCAGAGCCCATTGAAGGCGATATGGAAAACACCAAAATGCAGGAACGCCGGGGTAAGCAATCGCCAGTACTGCCCCCGTTCCAGCGCCTCGCCAGCACTGCCGAAATAGATATTGGGTCCTTCCAGCAAAAAATCCTGGAAGGTGAACCAGTGCACCCAGTCAAACTGGTAGCTGACAATCATTGCACCGACAATGCCCAGCAGGATGGTGATACAAACCACGGGAAACTTCTTTAGGGAATCTTTAAATGATAATCCCTGCACCGCTCTTGATCCCGAGACGCCGCTACTGCCCTTGCGGGTCTCCTCTCTTGCCTGTTCGATAAAGGCTATGACTTTCAACACCGTCTCCAGCTGAGCCGGCTCGGCAATCCACAACTCCTGCATGCCGGAGTCACGGCGGACTCTGTAACGGATATTGAGATAGTCGAGCTGTCGGCAAATCTCCACCAGGTCGATATCGGGCTTGTACTCGGCCACCAGGGTCCAGGAATCTTGCGACATATGGTTACGGCTCAACGAGGCTGAGCGCCCTTGTTGCGGTCATCGAGGCGGCTGCCCCAACCCAGCTTGGAACGACAGGTTTCATAGTAATTGTGGTTAACCGGGTGAATCAGTCGCAACAGCTGTGATTTTTTCTCGATATGAATGATGTCGCCGGGCTCACTCAAAATATCTTTCTGGCCGTCACAGGAAACCACCGGGTGCAGCTTGTTTTTCATGCCGACGCGGATCTCTATCTTGCTGTCGGAATCCACCACAATCGGACGGCTGGTGAGGGTATGGGGATTCATGGGCACTACTACGATGGCATCCAGCTTGGGGTGCAACAGCGGACCGCCGGCCGCCAGGGCATAGGCAGTGGAACCGGTTGGCGTTGAGATAATCAGGCCATCTGAACGCTGGCTGTAGACGAACTGGTGGTCAATATAGAGCTCAAACTCCATCATCCGCACCGACAGGCCGGGGTGCAGCACGACATCGTTCAGGGCATCGCCCCTGCCGATGATCTGGTCATTGCGCGTGATGGTGACATCCAGAAGGAAGCGGTTGGAGATGTTGTATTCACCGTCCAGCACCCGACCAACCTCCTGGTCGATACGGTCGGGCAGAATATCGGTTAGAAAGCCAAGCCGTCCCCGGTTAACACCCAGCACCGGCACGTTATGGGGCACCAGCATCCTCGCTGCTGACAGCATGCTGCCATCGCCACCCACGACTATCACCAGGTCGAGGTGTCGATCCAGGTCCGTCTCATCAAACACGGGCAGGTCAACATCTGACAAAATACGGGCAGTTTCCGCTTCCAGCGAGAGTTGCAACCCCCTTGACTGCAGGAATTTTTTCAGGTGCCTGACCGAGTCTTCAATCTCGGTGACGTGGGCATTGGCAATCAGGCCGATATGGCTAAATTTCTTCATAACATTTTCTGTGTTTTGTCTGATTATACCTGCCCGGTATCAAAGATCGCCTGAATCTGGCTCGATGAGAATACCCGTTTTCCACTCAGGGATGCGTTGGCCACGGTGATCATTGCCGATGCAACCGCCTCTGCCGCAATCGGCCGATACTTTTGCAACGGGCCGGAAAACAGGAATGGCATGGCAGCAAAAACTTTCTGCCCTATCCCTTCCGCGAGGCGCGATTCATCCCTTTCTCCGATCAGCAAACTGGGGCGAAATATGAAAACCCCCTTGAACGAGTAGCGCGAGACGGCTTCCTCCATCTGCCCCTTGACCCGGCCGTAGAAAATCTTCGATTGAGGGTTGGCCTCGAGGGCGCTGATCACCAGAAAATTCTCGACGCCATTTTCTGAGGCTATCCTGGCCAGTTCCAGCGGGTAATCAAAATCCACCCGCGAGAAAGCCTCCCGGCTTCCGGCCGTTTTTATCGTGGTGCCGAGGCAGCAAAACACGTCTGAGCCGCGAATCAGCCCCGCATGCTCGGCCATCCGCTCAAAGTCAATCACCGCCTGCTCCAGCTTTGGGTGCTCGATAGACAGGGGGCGCCGGACGATGGCTGTGACTTTTTCATAGCGCTTATCCGCCAACAACATTTGCAGGCATTTTCTGCCGGTCAATCCGCTTGCCCCGGCCAATACTGCTGTTCTCATAATCTTACCTGTAGCCTAAAACCCTGCATTCTACCGACTAGCGGTCCCGAATTCGCCTTGATCTTACAATAGAAATGATTGGAAAATCCCGCTGAACTCATCAGGGAATCCCACCATGACCACAACGGTTTTTATTGTTTTACTGCTTCTGTCCTGCTTTCTTGCCTATAAATACCAGCGTGCTGCCGGACGTTATAGACCCGTCACCGACGAATTCCACCATCTCGGCGGCAACAGTGTAGCGCTATCGAGCGGGCGTATAAGCTACCAGTGGCACGGCCCCGAAAACGGCGAAAAAGTCGTTCTGGCCCACGGCTTTGCAACGGCCAAATTTGTCTGGGACAAAACCATTCCTGCCCTCACTGAAGCGGGCTTTCGGGTGCTGATTTTTGACCATTTCGGTCGGGGCTACTCTGACCGGCCCCGGACAGCTTACAATCGCGAGTTCTACATCAATGAAATCAGGGAGTTACTGGATAAGCTTGATATCAGGGAACCGGTCAATCTGGTCGGGTACTCCATGGGTGGTGCAATTGTCACCTGTTTCGCCGCCACCTATCCGGAACGGGTAAAGCAGTTGATCCTCCTGGCGCCGGCCGGCTTTGTGCCACAGCAGCGGGGAGCGATCAAACTTTTAGCCGCTCCCTTTATCGGCGAGAAATTACTGATCGCAGGCGGCGCAGACCTTTTATTGCAAGAAATCTATAACGCCGTCAGAGAAGGAAAAATCAGCGAGGAACTGGTGCGGCTTTTCAAGCAGCAGTTTTATATCAAGGGGACACCCTATGCGCTGACATCCACCATACGCCACTTCCCGATGCAGGACCTGAGTGAAGACTTTACCCGGATCGGCGAGCTCGGCCTGAAAATGACCGCCGTCTGGGGTGATCGCGATTCTATTACTCCCATTGCCGGGGCAGATAAGATTCGCCTACTGGCACCCCAGTTAAAGTTGCATGTTGTCAAGGATGCAGGCCACGATTTCGCCTACACTAGACCGGAAGAGGTAAATCCGCCCATTCTTGCCACACTGCAGGCCAACTGAATTAAATCCATTTATTGACCGAAAAAAGGACCACCACAATGAGCCAATTTTCCAATGAGCAAGTCATGCTGACGTTATCCCTGCTCTCCTATGGCGGATTCTGGAAAACGGGCTCAGACGGCGACCTGAAACGCAAACGACTTGCCAAAAGCGTCAAATACGGGCTTGAGAATCTGCCCACACTGGATGGGCAATGGAAGCTGATCTGGGGACCGGCCTCCTACCGTTACCTGGGCACGCTATTTGACAGCTCCATGATGTATGTGGTGCAAAACTGCGCAAACCCGTCCCGCTTTGCCATTGTCGTTCGCGGCACCAACCCGATCGCACTGTCCGACTGGCTGTTTGGCGACTTTCTCTACCACCGCCAGGTCCCCTGGCACTATGGTGACCACTCGCTGGCGCCGGAAGCCAAAGTCTCCCTAAGCACCGCGCTAGGACTTAAAATCCTCCTGGGCATGCGATCTGAAGCTGACCCGGGCATGCTCAGCAAGGAGAAAAAGTTCAATTTTCTCTATGATCGGCTTTCTGCCAGCCGGTCTCACCCCGAAACCAGCGCGATTTTTGCCGAGCAGCCACTCCCGGATGAGAAACAGGAAACACCCAATCGCACTCTGCGGCGATTGCTCCCCAAGCTGGCAAGCTACCAGGAATTCTGGAAGCTGGCTGCGCAGGGTACGGAGAACCTCGCCTACAGTATCGGCCAGTTTCTGCCCACTGATGAAATGATACGCATCTACTCGCTTCGACGGCGCCTGATCCGGCTGATGGATGTAGCTCTTGACGCCTACACGGAAATACCGGTCGGGGTATTGATGCCGAACGAGAGCCCCGAGGAGGAAGAGGACAAAGAGGGCATTGGCCTGCTGGAGTTGCTGGGCAATCTGGCCGAAGAACACGGCAAGAGGCTGGAGATCTCTGTCACCGGCCACAGCAAGGGTGGCGCCCTGGCGCCGGCACTGGCGCTGTTTCTTTCCGATACCCAGAATGACCTCGTCGCTGTGCCCGAACACTATCAGTGGAACCCCGGACCGGATGCCAAAATAGTCTGCTATGGCTTCGCCGGGCCGACACCGGGCAATTGTAATTTTGCGCGCTATTTCAATGAACAACTGGGCAAAAACTATTATCGCTACAACAACATGATGGATTTCGCCAGCCTTGCCTGGACCGATGAATTCAGGCACGCCGCCTATTTGTACCAGGGGCATGTCGCTTCAGTTCCCGGCCTGGATGAGCTGGTCCATGAAGTAGCGGATGATGTGGCAGCAATGGATTATTGCCACCTTGGCCGGGATTACAGCCTGTGGGATAACCTGAAACGGGTCACCGATAAACACGTCTTCCTTTTCGACGGGAAGATTGATCCGGACAAGAAATCCTACATGCAGCAGTGGGCATACCAGCATATCGACGCATTTATCGACGAACTCGGCCTCAGCGATGTGATGTCTATCGAGGATGTACTCGGTGTCAGTATCGATTCCAGCGAGGAGGAATAAAACCAGCGCAATAAAAAGGGCCATCTCTATTGAGACGACCTTCTTAAATAGTCGCGACCCGGAAGGGGTTGACTCGACACATCCTGTGTCTCGGGACGTTGCCCCGCCGTCGCAGGCTCCGGCGCCCAAATTGGCTTCTGCCAATTTGTTAAACCCTCTTCTC
>JBFFTH010000017.1:0-20920 GCA_041571855.1 Porticoccaceae bacterium | reverse complement strand
GCCTGGTTGACCTCGGTGCCTTCGTAGTCGGCAACCACCGCATGGTCGGTTTTATCGTTGTGGAAATCGTCATAATTTTCCCCGCCGATGATGGTGATGTCGTCCACTTCCACCTGGGCCTGCCAGTGCTTGTAGGCCTGGGTGGTATAGGTGAGACGGGATCTCAGGGTGGAAGCATCGGCTTCCTCCGCTCTGCTGTCGTCGTCTACATTTTCATAACGGTAGCGGAAGTTCAAATCAACAGTACCATTTTTAACGGCATCAGATAGCGAGGCTGCTTCTTCGGCAAACCCCTGTCCTGAAAGGGCAATTCCACTCGCGGCAACAGCAATAGCCAGCGTGCTTTTTGATAATTTTACGAAGGAACTTTTCATGATTTTTTCCTGCTCATGTAGTGATTGTGGCGGTTAATACTTAGGGGTTAAAAAGGCTACCACTAATGTATTAAATATTTGTTTAATAAGGATTTCTTCCCTCTCGAATGCTAATCTAACACCATTATATGAGTTGCCTTTTGACCTATATCAACACGGAAAAAATTAGTACTTTATATGCTCTTTTCTCGGTAAGCTCATGGGTGAAACGACCCTAATTTCAGGATTCTTGTATAGCGATGATTGGCGCAGAAAAAAA
Source organism: Porticoccaceae bacterium (assembly GCA_041571855.1). Classification (GTDB taxonomy): domain Bacteria; phylum Pseudomonadota; class Gammaproteobacteria; order Pseudomonadales; family Porticoccaceae; genus JACKOF01. The sequence goes on along the minus strand of JBFFTH010000017.1, from coordinate 20,287 downwards.
TAATCAGCTGGTTGACTCTTTCGGGCGCACGATAAACTACATCAGAATGTCGGCCACCGATCGCTGTGATTTCCGCTGTGTTTACTGCATGGCGGAGGACATGTCTTTCATTCCCCGCGAGAAGTTGCTGACTCTGGAAGAAATGGCTTTTCTCGGCCGGGCATTTGTCGAACTGGGTGTGAAAAGAATTCGCCTGACAGGCGGCGAACCCCTGGTCAGAAAAAATGTTCTCTCGCTGTTTCGACGTCTGGGTAATTTGTCGGGGCTGGATGAGTTGCTGTTAACCACAAACGGCTCCAGGCTCCAGGCCTATTCATCAGAGCTGGCTTCAGCGGGTGTCTCCAGAATCAATATCAGTCTGGACTCGCTGAATCCTGACCGATTCAGGGCTATTACCCGTCATGGCGACTTGAACAGAGTACTTCGTGGTATTGACGCGGCTCAGGATGCCGGGATTGGGCGAGTCAAAATTAATGCGGTTATTATCCGGGGTCAGAATGATGGCGAGGTCATCGATCTGATCAATTTTGCCCGCGGCAAGAGAATCGATATCAGTTTTATTGAAGAAATGCCGCTGGGCCATGTGGGGGAGCGCAATCGCCGCGAATCGATGGTCACCAGTGCCGAGGTGCGGGAAATAATCCGCACTGAACATGATCTAGTTGCCAGCGCAACCAAGTCTGCTGGCCCTTCACGCTACTATCGCATGTTGGACAGTGATATTCGGGTGGGCTTTATCTCTCCCAATAGTCATAACTTCTGTGGCCATTGCAACAGGGTAAGGATCACCTGTGAAGGTCGTATGTTGCTCTGTCTGGGTGAGGAGCATTCCATTGATCTCAGGGCGGTGATGAGGCATCACCCCGGCGATATGGGAATCCTGAAGAAGACCATTCAGGACGGTATCAGTATCAAGCCCGAGCGGCATCACTTTTACGATAAAAACAGGCCGCAGATTGTCCGTTTTATGAACGCCACCGGCGGTTAGTTGGCTGCTATGTTGCTGTCTGACGGGCGAGAAGTAAGAAGCGAGAAGCAGGATGACACATTGCCATTCTTTCGGCTGGCTTTTCGGCCCCTGTTCTGGCTTGGGGCTTTATTTAGCGCGGTCAGCATCGCGCTCTGGAGCCTTTCATTTACCGGTTACCTCGAGATTTCACCCTTTGGTGGCAGCTTGTTCTGGCACCAGCACGAAATGCTTTTCGGCTTTGCTGCTGCCATCATAGCGGGCTTCCTGCTGACAGCTGTGCAGACTTGGACTGGCGTGCCGAGTGTTAAAGGAAAGCCGCTGGCAGTGCTTGTTTCTGTCTGGCTGTTGGCAAGGGTGCTGTTGTTATTTCCGCCGGTGGGTCAGTTTTATCTTGTGGTTGCCGTTGATCTTTTATTTCTTCCTATGGCAGCTGTGTTTCTGTCATTCCCCATTGTCAAAGCCCGGTTGTGGCGCAATCTGTTTTTTGTGCCCATATTGCTGTTGATGGCGGTTCTTAACGGGCTTATGCATCTATCCGCTATGGGTGTGATTGCCACGCCCTATCAGGTCATCGGCCACACCATGGTGTTAACCGTTACCCTTGTTATGTGCATTATGGGGGGCAGGGTCTTTCCCATGTTTACAGCCAACGGCACCGGAACTGCCCGGGTGGCACCGGTTTACTGGCTGGAAAAACTGTCAATAGCTACTGTCATTTTCTCAGTCCTTGTCGTCTCCGAGTTGCTTCCCCTTGCCCCGGGAGTTGACGCAGCGATTCTGATCATCGCCGGTCTTGCAAATTTTCTTCGTGCGCTGCGCTGGCGAATCTGGGTCACATTCAGCACCCCCCTGGTTTGGTCGCTGCACCTGAGTTACCTGGCCCTGTGTGCCGGTTTATTAATGCTGGGAATGGAAAAACTGGAACTGCTGCAGAGTGTTTCTCCGGCCTACCACACCATTACAGTCGGCGGCATGGGGCTGATGATTTTGTCGATGATTTCTAGGGTGTCACTGGGACACACAGGCAGGCTTATTAACGTAGGCGCTGTGATGACGACAGCGTTCGCGCTGCTCTTGCTGTCCTTCTTTTTTCGTGTATTCGCCTCTGTGCTGTTTGGGCAAAATACATTGTTTATCCTGATGGCGGCGGCGTTCTGGGTTTTTGCTTACGGTGCCTTTGTGCTCGCTTATGCTCCGGTGCTTTTTAGTCCCAGGATCGATGGAAGGTCGGGTTGAGGCAGCGACAGGAATGCCTAATCGGGTAGGCCGTGTTCCTGTCTATTTGCATGGTGCTGACTGGCATAATGCACGGATAAATGTTTATAAGCTCATCCCTTTCCGGCCAAACTGTTTAGTTTGGGTCTATCTGGCAGTTTGGTTCTATGAGATACCGATCTCTGAGTCTTGTTTTGATGGGATGAAGAGTGCGCCCGGAAAAGAAAAAGGCTCAGACAGAAACCTGAGCCTTTTTTATGAATATGGTAGCTACGGGTGGACTTGAACCACCGACCCCAGCATTATGAATGCTGTGCTCTAACCAGCTGAGCTACGTAGCCGCAGGCGTTCGTGTCAGGGCTGATCCCTGAAGGGCTGCGAATTTTGGCGAGTTCAATAGGGTTTGTCAAGGTGAATTAAAGCGTAATGGTTGGTCAAATGGAGCCGTGGGATTGCCGGATTTGATGGCCCGGCTGACGGTTGTGGCAGACTTCTGTGTCGGGGCCGAAAAAAACATAAAAATGGCCGATTTGGTGTGGAGTATTGATAGGGTCGATTATAAGATTCCCAAGTCACCAAGCAGATTGCTTCACGGGGGGTAGTTTGAAGCCTACAGATACCAATAACCCGGAATATTTCCACAAAGTAGTGGATTGCCAGTATGCCTGTCCGGCGCATACGCCCGTTCCTGAATATATTCGCCTGATTGCGCAGCAGCGTTACTCCGATGCCTACATGATTAACTGGGAGTCGAACGTATTTCCCGGGATTTTAGGGCGCACTTGCGATCGTCCCTGCGAACCGGCGTGCCGACGCGCCCGGGTCGAGGAGAAGCCGGTGGCGATTTGTCGCCTCAAGCGGGTCGCGGCCGATAACAAGGAGGACATCCGGTCACGACTGCCGACGGTGGGTCCTAAAAACGGGAAAAAAATCGCCCTGATAGGCGGTGGCCCTGCTTCGTTGACAGTGGCGCGGGACCTTGCGCCACTGGGCTATGAGCTTCATCTCTACGATGCCCAGGTCAAGGCCGGCGGTTTTATGCGCAGTGAGATCCCCTCGTTTCGCCTGCCCGAGCGCGTGCTGGATGAAGAGGTGGGGTATATCCTCGACATGGGTGTGCTGACACACCTGAATCATTATGTTGAGAGCATGGAGGAAATGCTCGGCAAGGGTTACGACGCAATTTTTGTCGGCAGCGGGGCGCCGCGAGGCAGGGATTTGCCCAAGCTTCCCGGGCGCAAGGAGGGCAAAAGTAATATCCACATTGGCCTCGATTGGCTGTCAAATGTGGCGTTCGACCATATCGAAAAAATTGGTGAGCGGGTGATTGTGCTCGGTGGTGGCAACACGGCGATGGACTGTTGTCGCACCTCCCTTCGCCTGGGCGGCAAAGACGTCAAGGTGATTGTGCGCAGCCCCTATAAAGATATGAAGGCGTCCGACTGGGAGAAGGAGGATGCGATCAACGAAGGCATTCCCATCATTGATAACCATGTGCCGCTCGAGTTCGTGGTTGAGGATGGCAAGCTGGTTGGCATGAAGTTTGACAGGGTTGACGCGGTCTACGACGAGCGCGGCAAGAGGACGCTGGTGTCGAAGGGTGAAGAGCCGGTGTTTTATCCCTGTGATGATGTGCTGGTGGCGATCGGGCAGGAAAACGCCTTCCCATGGATCGAAAAATCAACCGGCATTCGCTTCAACAAGTGGAGCCTGCCTGAACTGGACGAGGTAACCTTTCAGTCCTCGCGTCCAGAAGTATTCTTTGGCGGTGACGCCGCCTTTGGCCCCGAAAATATCATTACCGCAGTTGCCCATGGGCACCAGGCCGCGGTTTCAATAGACCTTTACTGCCAGGGCAAGAATGTACACGACCGGCTGCCGCCGAAGACAAATCTTGTGAGCCAGAAAATGGGTATCCACGAGTGGAGCTACGACAGTGCACCGACCGATGATGATCGCATGATGATGCCCCATGTCGACCTGGAAAGCGCGCTGAAAGACCGGGATCTTGAAGTCGAGCTCGGCTTTGACCTGGATGCGGCCTTTATCGAAGCCGAGCGCTGTCTGAATTGCGATGTGCAGACGGTATTCGATCGCCACAGGTGTATTGAGTGCGACGCCTGCACCGACATCTGTCCCACTTCCTGTATTAATTTTATCGACAATGGACCGGAAGATGAGCTGCGCTCCCGTATGCTTGTTCCGGCGGAGAACAAGTCACAGGATGTCTACGTTTCTGATGTGTTGAAAACAGGGCGCATCATGGCGAAAGACGAAGATGTCTGCCTTCACTGCGGTCTCTGTGCTGAGCGGTGTCCGACCGGCGCCTGGGATATGCAGCGCTATTTCTATTCTGTCGGCAAGGTCTGCGGTGACCTTCTGCAGCAGGGGGTGGAACAATGAAAGGCATCAATGACTTTGTGGTCAAGTTTGCCAATGTAAATGGCACCGGGTCGGCAAGCGCCAACCACCTGTTTGCGAAATCGATCTTTCGCATGGGCATCCCGGTCAGTCCGCGCAATATTTTTCCTTCCAATATTCAGGGCTTGCCCACCTGGTTTGAGGTGCGGGTGAGTTCTAGGGGTTATCTGGGACGCAGGGGCGGGATTGACCTGATGGTATGTGTTAATCCCCAGAGCATGCGCCAGGATATTCTCGATGTGGATGCCGGTGGTTATTTTGTCTACGACAATACCAAGCCGCTGGATCCAAGGATGATGCGTGACGACATCACTTTTTTTGGCATTCCCCTGACCAAGATCTGCATGCGCGAATTTGATTCGCCCAGGCTCCAGCAGTTGATGAAGAACGTGCTCTATGTGGGTGCTCTGGCGGCGCTGCTGGACATCGATTTTATGGTGTTGAAAAACCTGCTCAGCGACCAGTTCAAGGGCAAGGACAAAGTCTTTGCCTCCAACGTGCATGCGCTGGAGTTGGGCTACCAGTACGCCATGGAGCACTTTGATTGCCCGCTCGATATCCGCGTCGAGCGAGGTGCGAACCTGCCGTCCCATATTACCGAGTCAGATCATATCTTTATGGATGGCAATACCGCCGCTGCCCTCGGCGCGATTTACGGCGGTGCGACGGTCGCAGCCTGGTACCCGATCACGCCTTCGACCTCGGTGATTGAGAGTTTTGCGCGCTATGCAGAACGCATGCGCATCGATCCCGGCACTGGCAAGAAAAACTACGCCATCATTCAGGCGGAGGATGAACTGTCGGCGATTGGCATGGCGATCGGCGCGGGCTGGAATGGTGCCAGGGCCTTTACCGCTACCAGCGGACCGGGGCTGTCGCTGATGTGTGAATTCCTCGGGCTGGCCTACTTTGCCGAGGTGCCTGTGGTGCTGATAGATGTGCAGCGGGCCGGACCGTCGACCGGCATGCCCACACGAACCCAGCAAGCGGATGTGCTGGCCGCTGCTTATGCCTCTCATGGCGATACCAAGCATGTGCTGGTTTTCCCGGCAACGCCGCGGGAGTGCTTTGATATGACGGTCAATGCTTTTGACCTGGCCGAGCGACTGCAGACGCCAATTATTATGATGAGCGACCTTGACCTTGGTATGAACGACTGGATGTCACCACCCCTGGAGTGGGATGACAATTACACCATGGACAGGGGCAAAGTTCTGGATGCGGAAGGGCTGGACAAAATCGAAAATTTTGGCCGCTACCTCGACATTGATGGCGATGGCATCTGTTACCGCACGCTTCCGGGGACTGCCCCGAAAAAGGGTGCTTTTTTCACTCGAGGCTCTTCCCGGGACGAGTATGCGCTGTATACCGAGTCTGGCGATGTCTATGTGAAAAACATGGACAGGCTGCTGCTTAAATTCAAAACGGCCAAGCAGTATGTACCGCGGCCGAAAATCAAGCCGGCGCCCGCGGTGAAAAACAAAAAGCACAAGGAAAAGATTGGCGCCATTTTCTACGGTACAACAGCCTCGCCCAGTTACGAGGCTGTTGAAAAGCTCGCCGAGCGTGGGTACGCGGTGGATACCATGCGTATTCGAGCTTTCCCCTTCCACTACGCGGTTGATGATTTTATCAATGAGCACGACGTGATCTTCGTTATCGAGCAGAACCGCGACGGCCAGATGCGCCGCCTGATTATCAATGAGTGTGAAATACCCCCCGGCCGTTTGACGCCGGTGCTCGACTACAGTGGAACTCCGATTTGCGCGCGCTATATTGTTGAGGAAATCAGCAAGGTGCTGAGTCCGGATGGCGGCGCAACCGTAACAGAACTGCACCCGGAGACGGCGTGATGACTTATATCAAACCCAAATTCAGACATCCCAATCTGCCGGTCAATGATAGCGGTTTTACCCTCACTGATTATGAAGGTGCGATCTCAACTCTTTGTGCCGGTTGCGGGCACGACTCGATCAGCTCGGCTATCCAGCAGGCATGTTTCAAGGCGGCTATCCCTCCCCACAGGGTCGCAAAGATCTCCGGCATTGGCTGCTCCTCGAAGATGCCAACCTACTTCCTTGGCAAATCCCACGGTTTTAACTCGGTCCATGGTCGCATGCCCTCGGTGGCTACAGGCGCCAATATGGCGAACAAAGACCTGGTCTACATTGGCGTATCGGGCGACGGTGATACTGCAGCCATTGGTATGGGGCAGTTCATACACCTGGTGCGTCGCAACCTGAACATGGTTTACATCGTTGCCAACAACGGTTGCTATGGCCTGACGAAAGGCCAGGATTCGGCGACTGCGGATGTGGGGTCGGTCAGCAAAGCCGGTCTCGCCAACGAATTTGAGCCAATAGATTTGTGCAGCGTTGCGCTGCTGCAGGGCGCCAGTTTTGTGGCTCGAAGCTTTTCCGGGGACAAGGAGCAATTGGTGCCCCTGTTGCAGGCGGCGATGGCTCACAATGGATTTGCCCTGATTGATGTGATATCGCCCTGCGTGACCTTTAACAACCACCAGGGGTCCACCAAGAGCTATGAAAGCACCAGGGAACATGCCGAGATGATGCCGCTCGACTTTGTACCTGTTAAGGATGAGATCAAAACCAGCTACAGGGAGGGCGACACCCAGGAAGTGGCAATGCACGATGGCGCCGTTATCTGTCTCCACAAGGCTGATGTAAAGCATAATCTGAATGACCGCTTCTCAGCGCTCAACGCCATTCAGGAGTACAAGGACAGCGGGCGTATTCTCACGGGCTTGCTCTACCTTGACGCGGATACCCGGGATTTGCACGATGTGCTGGATACTGCAAGCCGACCCCTGAATCAGCTCACCGAAAAAGAGCTTTGCCCGGGAAGCAATGTTCTGGACAGTATTAACCAGGGCCTTCGCTAGCAAAGATTTTTCATTTACATGCGCTATGTATCGCCGGCTTTTTCACCCCGTACTTTCCCTGCCGTCGCTGAGTCCGGCGCAGAGTATTTGTTGTCGTGCCCGGGGGTGGGCGCTACCCGGTAGATTGCGCCAGCGAAATCGTCGCTGATATAAATCACGCCTTGTTTGTTCTCTATGATGCTCACCGGGCGCCCGATAACGCTGCTGTCCGGTCTCAAAAAGCCGCTGATGAAATCCTCCGCAACTATGCTGCCATCATCCATCCAACTGACCCGGACGACCTTATAGCCGTCTGGTGTGCTCCGGTTCCACGACCCGTGCAGGGCCACCAGGGCAACTTTGTTATCCGCTGGCTGATGTTGTAAAAATCGAATACCCAGTGGTGCATTGTGGGCGGGAAAGCCGAAGACGGGCGGCAGGCTGTTTTGCGGATGATCGCGGCTGCCAAAATCCGGATCTGGCTTGCCAAAGCCATTGATGTAGGGCCAGCCGTAGAATCCTCCGTCGACAACACGATTGAGTTCCTCGGGTGGGAAATTGTCACCCAGCAGGTCGCGGCCGTTGTCAGTGGCAAACAGCTCCCCGCTCCAGGGTGCCCAGTCGAAATCCACGCTATTGCGCAGCCCGCTGGCGAAGATGCGGCTGTCGCTGCCATCGGCATTAAACTGCATCATTGTTGCCCGCCTTGGGTCAATTTCCTCGCAGACATTGCAACTGGAACCGATGGTGAGGTAGAGCTTGCCCTCAGGCCCGAAGTGAATGGTGCGCGTGTTGTGACCGCCATCGTCCGGCAGGCCGGGTATGATAACCTCGCGCGCGTCCGTGAGCCCATAGCTCGCAGGCTCGAACTTGGTGCGCGAAACCTGGTGGCTTTCGGCGATGTACAGCCAGTCGTCCTGAATGGCAAGTCCGTGCGGGTTTTTCAGGCCGGATGCCAGCACCACTGTTTCTTCGGCGACGCCGTCCCCGTTGCGGTCGGTCAGGCGGTAGATTTTGCCCTCGCGGCTGGCCGATACAATCAGGTCGCCGGAATCGGTGAGGGTCATCATCCGCGCCCCCGGCACGTCGCTGGAGAAAATATTGAATCTGTAGCCCGCGGCCACGGAAAGTGTGCGAGCTTTGGACGGTTCGGCTTTAGTGGCACCGAGCCCGGTGACAGTGTGCAGCGCACCTCGCAGGTTGCTGATCTCAAGCCCAGGGACCGTGCGGGAAGCAATCACTAAAACCAGAACTATAGCGAGAACAAGTAAAGCAAGAACCAGCAGAAGTCTTTTCACCAATAACATGGCGTCAGTATAAACCATAAACAAGGGGAAGGGCGTTAAGCTGGGCTAAGAGCGACTCCGCAAGACGCTCTCGTTTGTCAGGGTCGGCCGGTGAGTGAGGATGATAGAATCAAATCTTTTGAGTAAGATGCGTCGAGTTTATACTCTTTCATTGGCCGGAGTCGGAGCCGGGGCCGTAAAATATCAAGAGGGTGTCATATGTCGAGCATGAAAAGGTTGGCAAACCTTGCCCTTGCTATGTTTTCTCTGTCAGCAATTGGCGACGATGGCATCACCCTTGAGGAGACAAAGCGTCTGCAGAACCCTTTCGAGTTTGCGCGTTTGCTCGATTTCCGCCAGTTCGGCTGGTTCGATTTCAAGGATGCCGATATCGATGACCTCAATATCTATCAGCTGCGCTACACGCATCCCGTGGCGGAGGGCGATTTTCTGCCGGAGCAGTTTATCCGCGTGACTGCAGTGATTCGCGAGTCACCCATTTTCAATCCATATGGTCAGCAGGCGGGCACCCGCACCGGTATCGGCGATATCAATATTTTTGATGCCTTCACCGTCGTACGCGGCAGCAACTACAAGTGGGGATTTGGCCCCAGCATCACTTTCCCAACCAATCAGAATAACGGCAATGAGCGCTATGGCAATGATAACTGGCGTGCGGGTATTGCCGGCATCGGCCGCTATAATTTTACCCGCGTCGACCAGTTGATCCTGATTATTAACTGGCAGAAGGATGTTCATGGCGATGATCTGCCCGTGAATCACCTTTCCTTTCAGCCAGCCTATACCCGCACCCTCAACAACGGTTGGTACCTGATGAGTGCGGGGACCTGGCAGTTTGACTTTGAAAACGATACTCACTACATCCCGCTGTCAATTGCCGTGGGTAAGGCATTTCGCCATCGGGGTAACCTGTTTCACGGCTTCGTTGAACCGCAGTGGGTGGTCGATTACGACGATACGGACAAGCACGGCAATTTTGTCCCCCAGCCGGAATTTTTTGTTCGCATCGGCTTTACCATGATGTTCCCCCCCTAGACTCAGATCTTGTCCCGGCTTATTTGCCCCTCTGCAAAAATTGGCCAGAAAGCAGACGGTGGCTGGGCTGTGGCGTGCTGCAAAAAATGGATCTTGCGAGTATCGCAACTGCAGTGGGATGCGGGGTGGGGTGAAGAGGGAGCCTGCCGGCTGTCTAATGGGTCTGGCTTCCCTCAGACATTAAACCGGAAGTGAATGACATCCCCATCCTGAACCACGTAGTCCTTTCCTTCCAGTCGCCACTTGCCGGCCTCCTTGGCACCATGTTCCCCGTTGCAGGCAATAAAGTCTTCGTAGGAAATCACCTCGGCGCGAATAAAACCGCGTTCAAAATCGGTGTGAATGGCAGCGGCTGCCCGCGGCGCCTTGTCACCGACCTTGATGGTCCAGGCGCGGACTTCCTTGACCCCGGCAGTGAAGTAGGTGTGCAGGCCGAGCAGTGAGTAGCCGGCGCGAATGACACGGTTGAGGCCGGGTTCGTGCATGCCCATCTCTTCCAGGAATTCCAGCTTTTCATCGTCTTCGAGTTCGGCAATTTCTGCTTCCAGCTTGTTGCAGATGGGCACTACTACGGCGCCTTCTGCAACAGCAATCTCTTCTACCCGCGCCAGGTAGGGGTTATTCTCGAAGCCATCCTCATCCACATTGGCAATATACATGGTTGGCTTGACGGTGAGCAGGTTGAGGTGCTTCAGTTGTTTCAGTTCGTCGTCACTGAGTCGAAGGGAGCGCAGCGGTCTGGCTTCGTTGAGGTGGGGGAGGATTTTCTCCAGCAGTGCCTTCAGGGCAGCCGCTTCCTTGTCTTGCCCCTTGGCCTGTTTGGCCGCGCGCTGCAACGCCTTTTCAGCGCTTTCGAGGTCGGCAAGAGCCAGTTCGGTATTGATGACCTCGATATCGGAGGCCGGGTCGATGGCGCCCTCGACATGGATGACGTTTTCATCCTCAAAGCAGCGCACCACGTGGGCAATGGCATCGGTTTCCCGGATATTGGCAAGGAACTGGTTGCCCAGTCCTTCACCCTTGGATGCCCCGGCCACGAGCCCGGCAATATCGACAAACTCCATGGTGGTGGGTACCACATTATGAGGTTTGACTATTTCGGCAATCTTGTCCTGGCGCGGATCGGGGATGGGCACGATGCCGGTGTTCGGTTCGATGGTGCAGAAGGGGAAGTTTTCTGCGCCGATGCCCGCTTTGGTGAGCGCGTTGAAGAGGGTCGATTTGCCCACATTGGGGAGGCCGACAATGCCGCAGTTGAAGCCCATTTTTTGCTCCCAGTCTCTATAATCTGTTGTCTTTTCAGCGTGTATGCAGCGTTTTCATGGCCTGGTTCCAGTTGCCCGTCACCACTGCCGGCATAACGCCTATGGCGTCATCGATGGCGCCATCAATCAGTTGTTGTTCGCTTTTTGATGCCCTCTTCAACACAAAGTCGACCACCGCATCGGCGTGACCGGGGTGGCCGATACCGATGCGAAGACGGGCAAAGTTGTTCTTGTTACCCAGTGCCTTGATCGTGTCCCTGAGGCCATTGTGACCACCGTGGCCACCGCCGATCTTGAGGCGGGCAACCCCGGGAGCGAGATCCAGGTCATCGTGGGCCACCAGGATGGCTTCGATGGGAATGTCATAGAACCTAGCCAGAGCAGAAACAGACTGCCCACTGCGGTTCATGTAGGTTGAGGGAATCAGCAGTCGTACATCTGTCCCATTGATCTGGGCCTTGCCGGTTGCGCCGTGGAACTTGCTTTCATCTTTCAGCGTAGCGTTGAAGTGACGCGCAAGCTCCATGACGAAAAAAACCCCGGCATTGTGACGGGTCCGTTCATACTTGGGGCCGGGGTTACCCAGCCCCACAATAAGCTGAATCGGGGTGTCCAATGTCGGGGCCTTTGGTTCAGGCAATGTGAAGTTTTAGGTTACTCTTCACCGCTTTCTTCACTGCCTTCTTCAGCGGGTTTTTCACTAGCTTCTTCACTAGTTTCTTCGCCTTCCTCTACCGCTCTGGGAGCATTAACCGTCGCCACCGGCAGGTCGTGCTCTTCACCCTGCGACAGGGCGACACTGGTTACTCCCTGCGGCAGTTTGATATCAGAGATATGAACAACATCACCAATATCAACCCCTGCCATATCTACCTCCAGATACTCCGGCAGGTCGCCAGGCAAACAGGTGATCTCAAGCTCACTGATGTTGTGAGCGATTGAACCATGGCCTTGCTTGACACCAATGCAGTTTTCTTCATTCATAAAGTGAAGCGGCACTTTGACGTTGATCGCTTGCTTCTTGCTCACACGAAAAAAGTCAGCATGAAGAATCAGCGGCTTGGCCGGGTGGCGTTGCAGGTCTTTGAGGATGACGTCCTCAGTTTTTCCATCGACATTGAGGCTGATGATTTGCGAGAAGAAGGCCTCGTTTTCCAGTGCATGCGCCAGGTCATCGTGGACCAGGGAAATGTTTTGCGGATTTTTCTTGCCGCCATAAACAATGGCGGGTACTTCGTTGGCAAGACGACGCAGGCGGCGGCTCGCACCTTTCCCCGCATTGTCACGTGCCTTGGCATGTAGGGTACTGTCAGTAGCAGACATGGTCTTAACTCCTGTTTGATCCGATTCAGTCCGCGACCAGAACTGAAAGGGGGTTAAAAAAACCCGCTTTCTTTTGAAGGCGGGCGGTCTTCCTCAGCAGATTTCTATTTGTTAGCGAGTGGCTAGATAAACATCGCGCTGATGGATTCTTCGTTGCTGACCCGGCGTATTGCTTCTGCCAGCATGCGTCCCAGGCTCAGGCTGCGAATACGGCTACATTTGCGCGCGGTTTCACTGAGCGGGATCGAGTTGGTCACCACCAGGGCGTCCAGCTCGGAATTTTCGATATTTTCAATGGCCCTGCCAGACAGCACCGGGTGGGTGCAGTAGGCGACGACCGCTGCCGCGCCTTGATCTTTCAGGGCGTCGGCGGCTTTGCAAAGGGTGCCGGCGGTATCGACGATATCATCGACCAGCAGGCAGGTGCGTTCTTCGACCTCGCCAATAATGTTCATCACCTGGGCCTCGTTGGCCTTGGGGCGTCTCTTGTCGATGATGGCAAGGTCGGTATTCAGCTCTTTCGCCATGGCGCGGGCGCGAACAACACCGCCGATATCCGGTGAAACCACGATCAGGTTTTCATACTTCTGGCGCTCGATGTCAGCCAGCAGTACGGGCGAACCGTAGACATTGTCCACTGCGCAATCGAAGAAGCCCTGAATCTGCTCAGCGTGAAGGTCCACAGTGAGAACGCGATCTACACCCACATTGGTGATCATGTCTGCGACCACTTTGGCGCTGATCGGCACCCGTACGGAGCGCACCCGGCGGTCCTGGCGGGCGTAGCCAAAGTAGGGGATGACAGCGGTAATCCGGGATGCCGAGGCGCGCCGCAGGGCGTCGACCAGAAGTACCAGCTCCATCAGGTTCTTGTGAGTGGGTGCACAGGTTGGCTGAATGATGAAAACGTCACGTCCGCGAACATTTTCATTGATCTGTATATTGATTTCGCCATCCGAAAACTGGGCCACAGTGGCATCGCCGACCTGAACACCGAGACTCTGGGCAATTTCACTTGTCAGCTCTGGGTTGGCATTGCCAGAGAAAATCATCAAATTGGGCATGGCTTTAACCCGTTGCAGCGGTATCGGCATTCGTGTGGCGTCTTTGAAAAATGGCTGGGGTGGGAGGACTCGAACCTCCGAATGACGGGATCAAAACCCGTTGCCTTAGCCACTTGGCGACACCCCAATCAGTTGTTTGACGGCAGTTGGCAGTAAAGCGGCGATTGATTGACGCCTCTGGCTACAAAGCCCTGAAGGTCCTGCGGTATTTTTCCCAGCACTGCTTCGGCGTCGCTTTGCGTATCGAAGCAGGCAAATACACAGGCACCTGTTCCCGTCATTTGAGCTTTAGCGAAATTATCCAGCCATTTTCGGGCTTCCCGGATGGGTGGATACAGCATCTCCGCAACATTCTGGCAGTCATTTTGACCACCCTGCTCAAGAAAGGCGCGTATTTTGATCGGACGGGAGTTTCTTGTCAAATGTTCATTGCTAAAAACTGCCGCTGTCGAGGCGTGCACCGGGGGTACCAAAACCAGGTACCACACGGGCTTGATTTCGACAGGCTGCAGCTTATCCCCGGTCCCCTCTGCCCAGGCGGTTTGTCCGCGCACGAATACCGGTACGTCTGCGCCCAATTGCTGCCCCAAAGCGGCTAACTCATCCATGTTCAAGCCGAGGTGCCAGAGCCGATTCAGGCCGACCAGCGTGGTGGCCGCATTGCTGCTGCCGCCGCCCAATCCCCCGCCCATGGGAAGCTTTTTTTCGATCTGGATTGCAGCCCCCGCTGAGCAGCCTGCGTGCTCCTGCAGCAGTCGGGCGGCGCGATAGATCAGGTTTTCCTCAGTTGCCACCCCGGGCAGTTCGGGATCCAGGGTTATCGCGCCTGTGTTGTTGGCTGTGAAATGCAGGGTGTCGCTGTAGTCCAGGATCTGAAACAGTGTCTGCAGGTTGTGGTAGCCATCGGGTCGGCGACCGGTGATCAGCAGGCAAAGGTTGAGTTTTGCCGGCGCGGGCAGGGTCAGGGTGTCAGTCATTGCCCGCCTGCCATGCCTTGATGACCAGGGTGAATGATGTCGCGCCATCGTCGGCCAGTCGCTGGCCATGGATTTTCCCTGGCAGTAACCACTGGTCCTGCACGCTGTAGCGGCTGAACTTCAGTCGCCATCCGGATTGTTCGAGACTGGAGAGCAAGTGCTGCTCGTTGAGGGTCAGGGTCTGGGTCATGCCGTGGGGAGATGGTAAGCCGCGCACCCAGAACTGCAGGTCCTCGACTGGCCATTGCCAGCCGAACAGGTGCCGGGTCAGCTCCTTAGCAGAAGCGGCGCGAATGGGCTCTTCTCCCGCTTGTGTCAGTTCGGTGAGGCCCGGCTTGCTGCGCAGGTACGCTGTTCCTGCACCGAAAGGTCCGCTGAGTCGAACTTCAAACTGCTCCGGCAGCTGCTGCCATTCAATCCAGGCGCTGCCGCCGTCACCGGATTGCCGGTAGCCCATTTTGCCGTTGAGCCGCCAGGCGTCAAGTTTCTCCAGTTTTTGCGTGTGCGCCTGCCAGTTGTCAGCCACCGGATGCAACGGCTGGGTTGTACAGCCGGCCAACAGAAGCAGGGCAGCTGTGACTGCTGCGATGACATGGCAACGGTTCATTCCTTGCCTGCCCGCAGCCGCTGTATGGTGTCGTGAATAATGCTGTTGTCCGGGTCATGGTCGAGAATGGACTGCCAGACACTTTTGGCTTCAGTGGTTTTTCCGGTTACCCAGAGCACTTCGCCAAGGTGGGCGATTATTTCCGCATCGGGAAGCTGGGCAGCCGCCTGGCGCAGATAAGCAAGGGCCTCCTCGTGCCTGCCCATGCGGTAGAGAACCCAGCCCAGGCTGTCAATGATGGCCGGATCCTCGGGCTCAAGTAACAGCGCCTTTTTGATCAGGTCGTGGGCTTCCCGGTAGCGGGTTGTATGCAGGGTCATCGTGTAGCCCAGCGCGTTCAGGGCCATGGCGTTGTCCTCGTCCAGGGCAATGATTGTGCGCAGGTCTTTTTCCGAACTGGTGAAGTCATCGTTTTGCTCGCTGACCATGGATCTGGTGTAGAGCAGCGACAGGTTGTTAGGGTGCCGCTCCAAAGCCTCTGTGAGCAAGCTGTGGGCGGTATGCATTTTGTCCTGTTCCAGCAACATTTCAGATTCCACCTGGTAGAGCAAAACCGCGCTTTGCGGTTGCTCCAGCCGCAGTTGCTGGAGATAGAGGCGTGCCTTGTCAGCCTGTTGTGTCTCTGACATGAGCTTGCAGAGCCTGGCTGCAGCCTCTACCAGTTTTGGTCCCTGCCTGACCTGGCGGTAGTGAAGCATCGCCGCCTCGATGTCACCTGCCTGTTCCGCCATCTCTCCGAGCTGGAAGTGTGAGGAAGCGCTGAGCAGGGGGTTGCCGAGCAATGCCCGGAACAGGCCGCTGGCTTCTTCATTCTTGCCCAGCTGGCGGCTGGTAACGGCAAGGGTATATTTAAGCTCGATATCGGCCGGGTTCTGCTCCAGCAAAATCTTTAATTGTTGATAGGTTGCCGTGAGATCATCCTCTGCCAGCAGGCGTGCGTAGTGCAACCGTAACGCCCGGCTCTGTGGCTGAGCGGAGAGAGCATGTTGCAGCGTGGCAAGCGCTGCTTCTCGGTCGCCCTTTTGCTGCTGGAGTCGGGCGATCAGCAAGGTCAGGTTTTCACTGTCCCCTAGCTGTTTTTTTGCCCTCTTTGCCGCGTGCAGGGCATCGTCGTATTGTTGCAGGCTCTGCATGATCAGTGCCAGGCCAATGGCGACATGCGGATTATCCGCATATTTCTCTTCCAGGCCGTTGAACCTCTCCAGCAGTTGTTGCCGTAGTTCGGGTGGCATTCTCCCGCTGTATTCGGCCAGTGTGACCAGCGCTGTGTGGTCGCCGTTGAGGAGCAGAGATTCGCTGTGGTCAAAAGCTTCAATGGGTCTGCCGGCCTCAGCCAGAGCCAGGGCAGCAAGGTAGCGGGCCCGGTGGTTGGCCGGTTCCAGTTGGAGCCATAGCTCGGTCAACTGCACTAATTCGGGAGTGGCGCCCAGGTAGGCGGCGATATTGGCAGCGCGCTCGGTGACAGCGATATCGCGGGTCGCCTCTGCCTGGACCATGTAGCGCTCAAGGGCTATTTCCGGCTGGTTGCGGATGCCGGCCAGTTCACCCGCCAGCAGTTCGTAGAGGACTCCCTTGGGGAAGGGTCGAATTGCCTCGCTCCGGGGTGTGGTTTGCGCTGCTGCCTCCGGCGTTGGCTCAGTTGTTTTATCACTGACCGTGGCACACCCGGCAAGGATAGCGCACAGGATCAGGTTAAAAATAATGCTTGGTTTACTGAACACGAAACAGCGCCGTCTCCATTGATTGGCTGACTATTCTAGTATGACAGTGGTTTTACTGAAAGATTAGCGGTCCATTGGCGGTTTTAATCGCTGCTTATGCCGCCTCCCCAGGGGTCACAGTCGATATCGACTGCGAACCTGTATTGACAGTCCATCGCCGGTTTTTGTCGCTAGCACTTGCCTTTAGGCCCGGAGAATCAGACAATTTGCGATCTTTTTACGCCCTGACCCCCTCAATGACAGTTTTTGCCCTAGGAATTAACCATCGCACCGCCAGTCTGGAAATCCGGGAGCGGGTTGCATTTGCGCCCGAGCAGATGGTCGCGGCATTGCAGCATGCAGTCGATGCTACCGGGGTTGGCGAAGTCGCAATACTGTCTACCTGCAATCGTACCGAGATCTACGCTGCCAACGGTGAGCCTGAGAGCGTGCTCGAGTGGCTCTCTCGCTACCACAAGGTGGATGACGGTGAGCTTCGGGAATGCCATTACCTTTACCGTGGTGAAGAGGCGGTGCGGCACCTGATGAAAGTGGCCAGCGGCCTGGATTCGATGGTGCTGGGCGAGCCGCAGATTCTGGGCCAGTTAAAATCCGCCTATGCGGTTGCCAGGGAGGCCAGTACGCTCGACTGCTGCCTGGAGCATTTGTTTCAGCAGGCTTTTGCGATGGCGAAGCGGGTGCGAACTGAAACGGCAATTGGCGAGAGCCCGGTTTCCGTGGCCTACTCCGCGGTTAGTCTGTCACAGCAAATCTTCTCGGACCTGGCCGATGTGCATGCGATGCTCATCGGTGCCGGAGAAACCATTGAGCTGGCTGCCCGTCACCTGAAGGTAAAGGGTGTCAAGCGCATTACGGTTGCCAATCGCACACTGAATAGGGCGCAAAACCTGGCAGAGCAGTTCAATGCCGAGGCAATTCTGTTGTCGGATATACCCAATCATTTACACCATGTTGACATGGTGATTTCTTCCACCGCCAGCCAGCTTCCGATTCTCGGCAAGGGGGCAGTGGAATCGGCATTGAAGAAGCGCAAGCACAAACCGATATTTATGGTGGATATCGCGGTACCGAGAGATATTGAGTCAGAAGTTGGCTCGCTGGACGATGTTTACCTTTATACGGTCGATGATTTGCAGGAAGTTATTCACGAAAACATCAAAAGCCGGGAAGATGCGGCGGCGATTGCGGCAGAGATTATCGAGGAAGGCGTTCAGAACTGGGTGCGCCAGCTGCGGGTGAAGTCGGCTGCCGGCACCATCCGTTCGCTGCGCCAGAGCTTGGAAAATCTCCGTGACGAAGAAGTTCAGCGTGCCGTGCTGGCATTGCAGCGAGGGCAGGATGCTGAGGAGGTCATGCGCCAGCTGGCAAGAAACCTGACCAACAAGCTGCTGCACAAGCCTACTACTCGCTTGCGCCAGGTCTGTGAGGACGGGCGCACCGATCACCTCGAATTGGCGCACGACCTGTTTGATCTCGAGCCGGTTGCCGATGCCGCCGGGGAAAAGACCCGCAAGGATTCCAGATGAAGGCCTCAATGCGGGATAAGCTGCATAACCTCAGCCAGCGTTACGAGGAAGTGGGGCATTTGCTGGGTGAGCCCGATGTCCTCGCGAATCAAAATCGTTTTAGAGATCTGTCGGTGGAATATTCCGAGTTGGAGCCGGTGGCAAAAACATTTGCCGCCTACACCGCGGTGATGTCGAATATCGAGGAGGCAAAGGCCCTGCTCAAAGACGATGACCCGGAAATGCGGGAAATGGGGCAGGAGGAGTTAAAGGAGGGGGAAGAGCAGCGGGAGGCGCTGGAACTGGAACTGCAGACCCTGTTGCTGCCGAAAGACCCGAACGATAGCAGAAATGTATTTCTTGAAATTCGAGCCGGCACCGGCGGCGACGAGGCGGCCATTTTTGCCGGTGACCTGTTCCGCATGTACAGCAAGTATGCCGAGAGCCAGCGCTGGAAAGTGGAAATTATCAGCGAGAGTCCGGGGGAGCACGGCGGATACAAGGAAGTGATCTCCCGGGTTTTAGGTAGCGATGTCTATTCGCGGCTGAAGTTTGAATCCGGCGCCCACCGGGTGCAGAGGGTGCCGGAAACCGAGTCCCAGGGACGGATTCATACCTCGGCCTGCACCGTGGCAGTTTTGCCGGAGGCGGATGAGCTGGAAGAGGTGGATATCAACAAGGCTGAACTTCGCGTTGACACCTTCCGCGCTTCCGGTGCCGGCGGCCAGCACGTCAACAAAACCGATTCTGCGATCCGTATCACCCACCTGCCGACAGGTATCGTGGTGGAGTGCCAGGATGAACGCTCCCAGCACAAGAACAGGGCCAAGGCAATGTCCCTGTTGTCTGCCAAGCTGCAAAGTGCAAAGCAGGAAGCTGCAGACCGGTCATTATCTGAAGAGCGGCGTTTGCTGGTGGGTAGTGGCGATCGATCCGAGCGCATTCGCACTTACAATTTTCCCCAGGGGCGAGTGACCGATCACCGCATCAACCTGACCCTCTACAAGCTTGCCGAAATTATGGAGGGCCGGCTCGACGAGCTGATTCAGCCGCTGGTTAACGAATATCAGGCAGAGCAGCTGGCTGCTTTGTCGGGTGCCTGACTGCATTCTCAATGGTGACGATTGCCGACTGCCTGAAGCTCGCCGCCGAGCTGCAAATGGTTTCCGATACGCCGAGGCTGGATGTCGAGGTGATGCTGGCCCGGCTGCTGGATGTGGGGCGAAGCTGGCTCTACACCTGGCCGGAACAGCAACTGACGGATCAGCAGCTGGTGTTGTTTCAGGCTTTCTTCCAGCGTCGAAAACAGGGTGAGCCCATTGCCCACATCGTCGGAGAGCGAGAGTTCTGGTCGCTGTCACTGAAGGTCAATAAAGCCACCCTGATCCCCCGGCCGGATACGGAAACACTGGTTGAAAAAGCCCTGCAATTGCAGCTGCCTGAAGATGCCTGCGTGCTTGATCTCGGAACTGGCACCGGCGCTATTGCACTGGCGCTGGCCTCGGAAAAACCTACTTGGAGTGTTGTCGCAGTTGACCGCGTGCCCGAAGCCGTGTCCCTGGCCCGCGAAAATGCTGACCGCTTGGGCTTGGAGAACGTTTGTGTCGAGCCAGGCAGCTGGTTTTCCGGACTGTCGGGACGACATTTTCATCTGATTGCCAGCAACCCTCCCTATATTCCTCAAGGTGATCCTCACCTGGAGCGCGGTGATGTCCGCTTCGAGCCGGTTTCCGCGCTGATTTCCGCCGAAAAAGGCCTGGCCGATCTGCGGCATATTATTCACTCTGCAGGCGATCACTTGTATGCCGGGGGCTGGTTGTTGCTTGAGCACGGTTTCGATCAGGGGCGGGCAGTTCGAGCGATGTTGTCGGCGGCCGGGTTTGCCGATGTCGAGACCTGTGAGGATTTATCGGGACAGGAGCGGGTCAGTTGCGGGAGATGGCCCGGTGTTACCCTGCTTTAGTGCCGGTCATATTTCCCCCCTGGTGGAAACGCG
>JBFFTH010000016.1:0-21431 GCA_041571855.1 Porticoccaceae bacterium | reverse complement strand
TGCCACCCACCTGTTGAATCACGGCGCCGATCTGCGGGTGGTGCAGGTATTGCTGGGGCACAGTGATTTGTCCACTACCCAGATCTATACCCATATTGCTTCCAGCCGGATGAAGTCTTTGCATGCAGAGCACCATCCGAGGGGTTAATTTACAGGCATTGACGGAACCTCTTTCAGGCCTCAGACTCCAATCCCCCGAAGGTGATAAGCGACAGGTTCTCCCTATGTTTCAACGATTGTTTTTTATTCCGCTGGCATTCATCCTGGCTGTGACGGCAGCTCAGGCTGACGAAGTGCCGGCTGAGTTATCCGCCAGCATTATTGGCAAACTCTCCTCGGCGTTGCCGGACCTTGAATTCAGCGGTGTTGAGACTTCACCCGTCGAGGGCCTGTATATCGTCCGCATTGATGGTGGTACCGAGAGCATCTATGTCAGCAAATCCGGTGAGTACTTTCTGGTAGGCAATCTCTACCAGGCCCGCTCGGGACATTTTGTCGACGTGGCGGATATGAAGGCCAACCAGATTCGCCGCGAACTGATGTCATCGGTCAAGGCAGATGATGCCATCGTCTTTCCTGCCAGCGGTGAGAAAAAAGCGGTGATTTATGTGTTCACCGATGTGGATTGTGGCTATTGCCGTAAATTGCACAATGAGGTGGTGCCCGACCTGACAGCAAAGGGTGTAGAAGTGCGTTATCTCGCATTCCCACGTGCCGGGGTGCATTCCAACTCCTATCGCAAAATTGCTTCTGCCTGGTGCGCAGAGGACAAGCCCGCGGCATTGACGATGCTGAAACAAAACAGGCCAGTGGCCGAAAATATCTGTCAGGGTAACCCGGTCGCCTCCCAGCTGGCCCTGGGGCGTAAAGTCGGTGTAACCGGAACGCCTGCGCTGGTGCTCGAGGATGGCACCATGTTGCCAGGCTATCGACCCGCCGCAGCCCTGCTGAAAATCCTGGATATTTAGCCTTTAATCGGGTGGCAGCAATTTATCTGCGGCCACCCCTCAGCAAAACCTCGCTAATCCCCCGATGGCAATTGACAGTGTCGCCCTGCGGCGATAATGTGGCCACCTTTTCCAGCGGGCATATCGGAAGGTAACACCTTGAATTCAGTGAAGATCGGCATTTGCGGCCTCGGTACCGTGGGCAGCGGCACAGTCAATGTGCTGGCGCGAAATATTTCCTCCATCAATTCCCGGGCAGGCTGCAAGATTGAACTGATTCAGGTGGGCGCGCGACGGGATAATCCCGGCTGCAATCTTTCCGGTGTCATCGTGAGTCGGGATATTTTTGCGGTCGCCGAAAACCCTGAAGTCGATATTGTTGTCGAGCTGATTGGCGGCACAACGGTCGCCCGGGAACTGGTGATGAAAGCCATCGCCAATGGCAAGCACGTGGTGACCGCCAATAAGGCGCTGATCGCTGAATTTGGCAACGATATTTTTGCTGCGGCAAAGGCGCAGGGCGTCACTGTTGCCTTCGAGGCGGCGGTTGCCGGTGGTATTCCCATTATCAAGGCGATCCGGGAGGGCCTGGCGGCCAATCAAATCGAGTGGCTGGCGGGCATTATCAACGGCACCGGCAACTTTATTCTTACGGAAATGCGTGACAAGGGCAGAGCCTTTGAGGACGTGCTGAAAGAGGCGCAGGCGCTCGGTTATGCAGAGGCCGACCCGACTTTTGATGTCGAGGGTATAGACGCTGCCCACAAACTGGTGATCCTGGCTTCGCTCGCGTTTGGTATCCCGCTGCAGGTGGACAAGGCTTTTACCGAGGGCATCAGCAAGATCGAAATCCAGGACATCAAATACGCCGAGGAGCTGGGTTACCGTATCAAGCATCTCGGTATTGCGCGCAGAAATAACGGCGGAGTGGAACTGCGTGTGCATCCTACCCTGATCCCCGAGAGGCGACTGATCGCCAATGTCAATGGCGTGATGAACGCTGTGCTGGTTAAGGGTGATGCGGTTGGCCCCACACTCTACTACGGTGCCGGCGCCGGAGCAGAGCCGACAGCCTCTGCGGTGATAGCCGATATTATTGACCTGGCGCGCACCCTGACTGCCGACCCGGAACACCGTGTACCCCACCTGGGTTTCCAGCCGGACTGCCTCAATGACATCAATATTCTGCCTGTCGACCAGGTCGAGACTGCATACTACCTGCGTATCTCGGCCAGGGATGAGCCAGGAGTTCTGTCAAAAATCACCCAGATCCTGAGTGATGCGGGCATCAGTGTTGAGGCCGTGATCCAGAAGGCGCTGGAGGGCGATCCGGACTTTGTGCCACTGGTAATGCTGACCGATCGCGCTGTTGAAGGCCGACTCGACGAAGCCGTGGACCGGATTCAGGCCCTGCCCGCTACGGCAGGTGACGTGGTGCGAATTCGCGTTGAATCTCTAGGTTAAAAACAGGAGACGAAGTGAAATATATCAGCACTCGCGGGCTGGCGCCCGCACTGACCTTTGAAGAAGCTGTGCTGGCCGGTCTGGCATCGGATGGCGGTCTCTATGTGCCTGAGACCATCCCGGAATTTTCCCCGCAGGAAATTGCGTCCTGGGCAGGATTGTCCTATCAGGAGCTGGCCTTCAGGTTGATGACGCCGTTTGTGGCTGACGAGGTGTCAGCTGATGACCTCCGCAGCTTGATCGAAAAGAGCTACAGCACTTTTCGCCACGATGCCATAGCCCCCCTGGTGCAGACCGCACACAACGAATTCATCCTCGAGCTGTTCCAGGGTCCGACCCTGGCGTTCAAGGATTTCGCGCTGCAGTTTCTCGGCAACCTTCTCGACCACGTGCTGACCCGGCGCGGGCAGAAAGTGGTCATCATGGGCGCCACCTCCGGTGATACCGGTTCAGCAGCCATTGAGGGCTGCCGTCACAGTGAACACGTGGACATCTTTATCCTGCACCCCCACAACAGGGTTTCCGATGTGCAGCGCCGCCAGATGACCACCGTGCTGGATGGCAATGTTCACAATATCGCCCTGGAGGGGAACTTTGACGATTGCCAGAACATGGTCAAAGCCAGTTTTGCTGATCAGTCTTTCCTGCCACAGGATCGCCAGCTGGTGGCGGTGAACTCGATCAACTGGGCGCGTATCATGGCCCAGATTGTCTACTATTTTTATGCCGCTCTGGCGCTGGGCGGGCCTCATCGCCCGGTCTCTTTCTCGGTGCCGACTGGCAATTTTGGCGATATCTTTGCCGGCTACCTGGCCAAACGCATGGGCCTGCCCATCGACCAGCTGGTAATTGCCACCAATGCCAACGACATCCTGCACCGCTGCATCAGCAGCAATGACCACAGCACCCGTGCGCTGATCCACAGCCTGGCGCCGTCGATGGATATCATGGTGTCCAGCAACTTTGAGCGCATGCTGTTCGACTTGTACGACCGTGACAGTGCAGCCATCGCCGAGTTAATGGCGGAGTTCAGGAGCGCCGGTAAATTGAAATTGGCAGAACTGCCTCTGGCCAGGGCTCGCAAGCTGTTCAGCAGCTATCGGCTGGATGACAGTGCGATGCTGAAAGTGATTGCCGATGTCTGGGACAACACCGAGTACCTGCTGGACCCCCATACCGCGATCGGCGTTGAAGCCGCACGTCAATCCCGCCGCCGCCGGGATATCCCCATGGTATGCCTGTCTACGGCACACCCGGCCAAATTTCCGGAGGCGATTTTGAAGTCCGGTTATCCCGCTGAACCGCAGTTGCCCCATCACATGGCAGATTTGTTCCAGCGCGAGGAACGCTTCAGTGTCCAGCCCAATGACCTCGGCGCCGTGCACCAGTTTATCGCGGAAAATATCAAAGCCTGAGCCGTTGCGGGGTTGTCCAGCCTCGAGTCTGACACTGGGCGGGTTTTCCACGGGGCACGGCAAGACTGCAGGGTAAATAGCCTGCGGTGCACTGTTCAAAGCGCTGCAAAGGCCTTATAGCGCGCCTCCAGCCCCAGGCTTTCCGCAACCGGCAGGGAGGCGAGCTTTCCCCGGTGGACATTTAAGCCTTCGGCAAAATGCCTGTCACTTTGCAGCGCGCCAAGGCCCTGTTCGGCCAGGCGCAATACGTAGGGCAGGGTGGCATCGGTGAGCGCAAGGGTGGATGTGCGCGGGTAGGCTCCGGGCATATTGGTGACGCAGTAATGAATCACATCATGCCGGGTAAAAACCGGGTTTGAGTGAGAGGTAGGGCGCGAACTCTCTATACAGCCGCCCTGATCAATGCTGACATCCACGATCACCGAGCCTGGTTCCATGCTGGCCACCATTGCATCTGTTACCAGAAAGGGCGCTTTGCCGCCCGGCTGCAGCACGGCGCCAATCAGCAGGTCGACGTCGCGAAGTTCCCGTTCAATATTTTCCGGTGCCGACAAAAGTACTTCCAGTTGGGCAGAGATTTTTGCCTGCAGCGAATCAGCGCGATCCAGGTCGCGGCTGAAGATCAGGGTGCGGGCACCCATGCTGGTGGCTACAGCTGCTGCGTGGCTGGCCACTACCCCGTCGCCGAGAATTGCTACCTTGCCGTGGGGTTTGCCCAGCACGCGGCCAAGTTGCACGCCCTTGCCCTGGTTGAAGCGTGCCAGATAGTAACTGCCGATGGTTGCCGCCATGTTGCCCGCCACCGCGCTCATCGGGGCCAGCAATGGCAGCCGTCCCTGCTGATCCCTGACGGTTTCATAGGCGACTGCTGTTGTGCCTGCTTGCAGCAGGGCGTCAGTCAGAGCCGGAGAGGTACCGGCCAGATGGAAATAGGTAAACACGATCTGGTCTCTGAGAAAGTGGTACTCGGATGCCAGCGGTTCCTTGATCTTCAGTACCAGCGGAGCACTCCAGGCCGTTGCTGCATCAACGATTTCACAACCCGCAGCGCGGTAGTCCTGGTCGGAAAAGCCGGAACCCTCACCGGCCGATGTCTGCAGGTAAACGCGATGTCCCTTTTCTGTCAGCAGGCGCGCGCCAGCCGGTGTCAGGGCAACGCGATTTTCGTTGTTTTTGATTTCCCTGGGTACACCAATCACCATCTAGTTTGCCTCTCAGTACAATAGGAATGTCGACCTAAACAGGACAGCCGTTCCGAGTCGGTGCTTTGCCCGAGCCAAATTACCTTTGTCGACCTGTTTTATTGTACGCTGCATCCTCGAAGTTGACAGCAGGCGGGATTTCGCCCGCGAAGCTTGTCAGGTAAAAGAGTCAAAACAGCATTAATCCGGGGGCAGCCGATATGCAACCTGTTCGGGTATCCACACAACCCTACGACGGGCAGAAGCCGGGTACCTCCGGGCTGCGAAAGAAAGTCCGCGAATTCCAGCAGCCGCATTATCTGGAGAACTTTGTCCAGTCCGTGTTCAATACCATTGGCGATTGCTCGGGCAGGGAACTGGTGGTCGGCGGCGATGGTCGTTACTACAACCGCCAGGCCATCCAGACCATTGTGCGCATGGCGGCAGCCAACGGTTTCAGTAAACTCATTGTCGGTCGCGGCGGTTTGCTTTCAACCCCGGCTGCGTCCTGCCTGATTCGCAAATACCAGACCTGCGGCGGGATTATCCTTTCCGCCAGCCACAATCCCGGGGGACCGGAGGAAGATTTTGGCATCAAGTTCAATGGCGCCAACGGAGCTCCCGCCGCGGAGAAGGTCACCGATGCGATATACCGGCAGAGCATGGAGATCAGTGAATACCTGATCCTGGATCTGCCCGAGATCGATCTCGACTCGGATGGGATACAGCAGGTGGCAGAGACCCTGGTGGAGATTGTCGATCCGGTCAATGATTACGCTGCACTGATGGAAAACCTGTTTGATTTTCCGAAGATGCAGAAGCTGCTGAGCGACCCTGCTTTTAGCATGTGTTACGACGCCATGCACGCGATCACCGGCCCCTATGCGGTGGAAATCCTGGAAAAGCGTCTCGGCGCAACTCCCGGCACAGTCATCAACGCGGAACCAAGGGAGGATTTTGGCGGCGGCCACCCGGATCCCAACCTGATCCACGCCCGTGAGCTGGTCGCGCGGATGAATGCAGATGAAACCCTGTCATTTGGCGCAGCATCCGATGGTGATGGCGACCGCAACATGGTTCTGGGTGGCGGCTTTTATATCAATCCCTGTGACAGCCTTGCCGTGCTGGTCGCCAATGCGGGCCTGGTGCCCGGTTATCGGCAGGGGTTGCCCGGTGTGGCGCGCTCCATGCCAACCAGCCGCGCCGTGGACCGGGTGGCGGCGGTGATGGATATTCCCTGTTTTGAAACACCGACCGGCTGGAAGTTTTTCGGCAACCTGATGGATGCCGGCAAGATCGCGATCTGCGGTGAGGAGAGTTTTGGTACAGGCTCCAGCCATGTGCGGGAAAAAGATGGTCTCTGGGCGGTATTGTTCTGGCTCAACATCATCGCTGAGCGCAAGCTATCGGCGCGAGAAATTGTGCTGGCACACTGGCAACAATTCGGGCGCGATTACTTTTCCCGCCATGATTACGAAGCCATTGACAGTGCAGTCGCCGGCAGGATGCTGGAGAACCTGCGCGCAACGCTCGACCAGCTCGCCGGCCGTCAGCTGGCCGGGCTGACCGTGACCCGTGCCGATGATTTCTGTTACCGCGACCCGGTTGACGGCAGCGAGAGCCGGGGTCAGGGCGTTCGGCTGTTTTTTGACAACGGTGGTCGGGTTGTTATCAGGCTATCCGGCACCGGGACATCGGGCGCAACGCTGCGGATTTATTTTGACCAGTATCAGGCCACTCCTTCCCGGTATGACCTCGACCCCCAACCGGTGCTTGCAAAGCTTATAGATGCGGCAGAACAGCTGCTGCAGATACGCGCCTCTACCGGCCGTCAAAAGCCGGATGTGATCACATGAGACCGTTGCTCGGAAAGTTTGCGAAACATCCCGCGCTACAAGGACAATACATGTGGTATCTTCCCTGCACACAATCGTTAATGGCAAGCAGGCTATGAGTTTCAATAAATATCTTCGGCTTCTGGGTTTTCTGTTGCTGGCCCTGTCAATTCAGGTGCTGGCCGCTCCGCCCTCTCATGCACCCGCGCACGGTTGGCGCAAAAAGCACGACCCCTATTACGAGGGCTATAGCGGCAAGCGCTGGCAGGACGATTACGGCATCACTGCGGGGCGGTGCGATGCCAGGCAGGTGGCTTCAGCGATGGGGCGGGCAGCGGGTACTGCCGTATCTGATGCCATTGGCGGCGAAGAGGGTGAAGTGATCGGAACCATTGCCGGTGTTTTGCTGGAATCCCGGGCAAATCGCGAAATGGATGAGATCGACAGGGGCTGCATCAGCCATGCCCTTGACCTGGCGCCCGACGACAAACCGGTGAAATGGCGCAACGATGACACGGACCGGGACTACTCCTTTATCCCGCGGGCTGTGCGAAGTCTGGATAATCGTCTCTGCCGTGATCTGGACTGGGGTGCCGGTATTCTCCAGACCGCCTGTATTAACAGTGACGGCAGCTGGGAAATTCTCTCGCGCTGACCGGTTCAGGTTGATACTGCGGTTCATTCGTCAACAACGGTCACCGGTTATGCCCAAAATCACTCGCCGACCCATTGAGCGTCAGCGCCTCGACTTTTCAGATCAGCTGCCCGATTTAATGCAGGCTATTTATGCTGCAAGGGGCGTCTATTGCGACAGTGATTTGAACCGTCAGCTGAACCAGCTGCCGCATCCACGGCAAATGAAAGGAATAAACGCCGCGGTTGCCATGCTGGCTGATGCGCTGCGCCAACAACAGCGGGTGCTGATTGTGGGGGACTTCGACGCCGACGGCGCCACCAGCACTGCGCTGGGTGTGCTGGCCCTGGGTGCGATGGGGCTGAGGCAAGTCGATTACCTGGTGCCCAATCGCTTTGAATACGGCTATGGACTCACCCCGGAGATTGTCGAGCTGGCCAAGCAGGCAGAGCCGGACCTGATCATCACCGTCGATAATGGAATTTCCAGTCTGGCGGGGGTCGAGGCTGCAAAAAGCGCCGGCATTAACGTGTTGATTACCGATCACCATTTGCCGGGCCGGCAGTTGCCGGATGCCGACGCTATCGTGAACCCCAACCAGGCTGGCTGCGAGTTTCCCTCGAAAAACCTGGCCGGGGTCGGAGTGCTGTTTTATCTGCTCAGCGCACTGCGCACCGAACTCCGCGAGCAGAACTGGTTTTCAGGGCAGGGCCTGGCAGAACCCAACCTGGCCACCTGGCTGGACTTGGTGGCGCTGGGCACGGTCGCTGACGTGGTGCCGCTTGATCAGGTTAACCGTGTGCTGGTGCACCAGGGGTTGCAGCGCATTCGCGCCGGCAGAACCCGACCGGGAATCCAGGCGCTGCTGGATTTGTCCGGCCGCAACAGGGAACAACTGGTAGCCGCAGACCTGGGTTTTGCCATTGGGCCGAGACTCAATGCAGCCGGGCGGCTGGACGACATGTCACTTGGCATCCAGTGCCTGTTGGAAAAAGACCCCTGCCTGGCCCGCGAGTATGCCCTGCAACTGGATGAACTCAATCGTGATCGCCGGGTGATCGAGGCGGACATGCAGCGGGATGCCCTGGCGATACTCGATCAGCTGCATCTGGACCAGGCAGATATGCCCTGGGGGCTGTGCCTGTTCGACCGCAACTGGCACCAGGGCGTGGTAGGCCTGCTGGCCTCGCGCATCAAGGACCGGGTGCACCGGCCGGTGATCGCCTTTGCCGAGGCGGACAGCAATGGCCTGGAGCCTGAGTACAAGGGTTCCGCCCGTTCCATTCCGGGATTGTATATCCGCGATGTGCTCGATGCCATCGCCAGCCGACACCCGCAATTGATCAGCAAATTTGGTGGCCATGCGATGGCGGCGGGACTGAGCCTGCCAGCAGACAAGTACGCGGCTTTTAGCCGTGCATTTGATGATGAAGTACGGCGACAACTCAGCGCCAGTGACCTGCAGGCGGAAATTTTTACCGATGGCGAACTAGGGCCGCCAGAGATAAATCTTGCAACTGCGCACCTGCTGCGTGAGGGCGGTCCCTGGGGTCAGCATTTTCCGGAGCCGGTCTTCGAGGGCGAGTTTTATCTGCTGCAACAGCGCATTGTTGGTGAAAAGCACCTGAAGATGACCCTGGCGCTGGACGGTGATCGGCAGCACCTGGTTGACGCGATTGCCTTTAATGTCGACACGGCCCAATGGCCCAACCACCAGGTGGAAAAAGTGGCGATGGTCTACAAGCTGGATGTAAATATATGGCGGGGAAGGGAATCAGTGCAGTTGCTGGTGGAAAAACTGCTCTGACGGGCTGGGGTTTCCGGTCGTTGATGCCGGGTTGGCTGCGGGCAATTCCGAGCCTGGCATGCTCGCATTTTTACCCCTTTTCAAGGGGCTCAATTTCCGGCCGGGCCTTGACGCCACGCTGCCCGTATTCCCTCACTATTGCAGGATGAGCGATAACCCTGCTGGTCGGTGGATATTTTTATCAACTTCCCTGGATGCGGAAGCCGACTTTCATCACCACCTGATAGTGGGCGACCTTGTTGTCGACAATATGACCGCGGGTTTCGATGACTTCAAACCAGTCCATGTTACTGATGGATTTGCTGCACTCGGTAATGGCATTGCTGATGGCATCCTCAATGCTGATTTTGGACGAGCCGACGACTTCCAGTTTTTTGTAGGTGTGGTGGTCTGACATGGTGATAGCTCCTTTCAGCGTCTTTTAAGGTAAGACTATAGGCAAAAAGACGAACAGGGGAAAGGGCCGCCCGTTTTGTGGGATCCCGCCAGTGATGAGCAGGGGCTGGCTAGCCGCGCATGTCTTCCAACTCGACCCACCTTTCGGCACAGGCATCGAGCCGGCCCTGCTTTTCCGACAGTTCGTCGAGGATCGGCTGGGTTTCGCCGTAAGGCTTGTTGTAGAAATCGGGGTTGGCAGTGATTTCCTCAAGCCGGGCAATGTCGGCTTCCAGTTGATCTATTTTTGCCGGTAATTCTTCGAGTTCCCGCTGGTATTTGTAGCTAAGCTTTTTATTTGCAAGCAAGCCGGGTTTCTGTTGCGCCTGCTCGGTGCGGTCGTGATCGACGATATGACCGGAGGGATGGTCCTGTGTATCAGAGATCCTCAGGTGCTTGCCGCGCTGCGCCCAGTCGCTGTAGCCGCCAAAGTATTGCTGGATGTCGCCGTCTTCCTCGAACACCAGCACGCTGGTGACGACATTGTCGAGAAACTCGCGATCGTGGCTGACGATGATCAGCGTGCCCTCGTACTCGACCAGTTGCTCCTCGAGTACCTCCAGCATTTCCACGTCCAGATCGTTGGTGGGTTCGTCGAGGATCAGCAGGTTGGTGGGGCGGGTGAACAGTTTCGCCAGCGCCACCCGGTTGCATTCCCCACCTGACAGCGCCTTGACCGGTGTCATGGCCCGCTTGGGCGCGAACAGAAAGTTGCGCAAATAACCGATGATATGACGGTCCTTGCCGTTGATACGGATATATTCCTTGCCCTCGCCGACATTCTCGGCAATGGTTTTTTCCGGCTCCAGTTCACGAATTACCTGGTCGTAATAACCTATTTCCAGGTTGGTGCCCATTTTTACCGTGCCCTGGTCGGGCTCGATCTTGCCGAGCAGGATCTTGAGCAGGGTACTCTTGCCGACACCGTTATTGCCGATCAGGCCGATGCGATCGCCGCGCATAATCTTGATGCGAAAATTATTGATCAGCTGCTCACCGTTGTAGCCGTGACAGAGGCTTCGTGCCTCAATCACCTTGCGGCCTGAGGCCTCAGCGGTTTCGACACTGATTTTGGCTTTTCTCTGCCTTTTGACCCGGTTTTCTGCCTCTTCACGCATGGTCTGCAGGGCGCGGACGCGTCCCTCGTTGCGGGTGCGGCGCGCCTTGATGCCCTGGCGAATCCAGGCCTCTTCCTCGGCCAGTTTTTTGTCAAACAGGGAGTTGCGGACATCCTCTTCCTGGTTCGCTTTTTCTTTCAGTTCCAGGTAGTTCTGGAAGTTGCCCGGCCAGCTGATCAGCTTGCCGCGGTCAATCTCGACAATACGGGTCGCCAGTTTTTGCAGGAAATTCCGGTCGTGGGTGATGAAAATGACGCTGCCCTTGTAGCCGCGCACCCTGTGTTCCAGCCACTCGATGGTGCTGATATCCAGGTGGTTGGTGGGTTCGTCGAGCAGCAGTAGATCCGGGTTGGAGACCAGCGCCTTGCCAAGCGCGACGCGACGGCGCCAGCCACCGGAGAGCTCTGCCAGGGTTTTGTCAGCGGGAAGTCCGAGCTGGCTGACCACAGTTTGCACCTGTTGCTCGATCTGCCAGCCGCCCCCGGCTTCGATGCGTGATTGCAGTTCCTCCAGTTGTTTCAGGCCGTGTTTGTCCATTTGCTGCCTGGAGAGCGCATTGAACTCATCAATCAAGGCCTGTTGCGAGGCCAGACCGTCGCGCACCACATCGGTCACCCTGCGCTCGATGCTGCCGGGCAGTGCCTGTTCCAGCTGACTGATACGCAGATGCTGGCGGCGGGTTATTTCGCCGTGATCCGGCTGGATCTGTCCGGTGATAATTTTCAGCAGGGTGGACTTGCCTGCACCATTGCGACCGATCAGGCAAATGCGCTCGTTCGCCTCCACGGCCAGACTGGCCTGGGTGAGCAGAGGCACATCGCCAAATTCAATTGCTATTTCGTCCAGCTGGATCAGACTCATGGGGTGTCGCACATTGCGCCGTGGAAAAATCAGGCGCGGATTCTAGCAGAAATTAGCCGTACCGGTTTGCTTGCAGTTGAAGCGGCTACATGTTGAGAACAGCGCTCAGCTCCCGCAGCATTCGCTCGGCAATCATTGGCTGGGCCTGCGCGGTGGGGTGGATCCCATCCCGTTGCAGCAGTGAGGGTTGTGCCATGACTTCTTCGAAGACGAAGGGAATCAGGGTGACGTCCTGTTGCTTCGCAACTTCGGAGAAGGCCGCGGCAAAGGCGTCAGTGTAGCGCTGGCCGTAATTGGGAGGAATCTGCATGCCCAGTATCAGCGGTTCTGCCTGGTTGTCCCGGCTGAGGTCAATCATCTGTTGCAGGTTGGACTTCATTTGTTTGATGGAGTAACCCCGCAGGCCATCATTGCCACCCAGTTCGATCAGTACATAGGTGGGCTGGTACTTCTCCAGCAGAGTAGGCAGGCGGCTCAGGCCACCCGCAGTGGTCTCGCCGCTGATGCTGCTGTTGACCAGCGTGTACTTGCCGTCCAGCTTCTGTTGCAGCAGATGTACCCAGCCCTTTTTCTCGTCGATACCGTAGCCGGCGCTGAGACTGTCGCCAAGCACCAGCAGGGTCGAGCTGTTGGCGGCTGCGCTGATCAGCAAGGTTATCAGCGCGACAAGAAAATTCTGCTGCAGGAATCTGTAGGGTGTTGTCATTGGGTTACGGCTACTCGGTAATGGATTTGTCGGTGTCAGGCTAATAGACTAGCCGATTCGATACCAGTTCCCCGGATAACGGTTTGTATGATCAAGGCCAGCAATATTACCAAGCGCGTGACCACGGCAGAGGGCGAGCTCTGCATTCTCGACAACATCAGTCTCAATGTCCCGGTCGGTGAAGCACTGGCTCTGGTCGGGCCTTCCGGTTCCGGCAAATCAACCCTGCTGGGTATTCTTGCCGGACTGGATACACCCACAGGGGGAACGGTTGTCCTTGCGGGCGAAAACATGACCGCGATGGATGAGGAGGGCAGGGCTCGTCTGCGCGAGCGCAACGTCGGCTTTGTGTTCCAGTCTTTCCACCTGCTGCCGGGCCTGACAGCGATTGAAAACGTGGTATTGCCACTGGAGCTCAGCGGTACCAGGGACGCCATGGCCACGGCGCGACAGTACCTGTGCAGGGTTGGCCTGGAATCGCGGCAAAAGCACTATCCGCGCCAGCTCTCCGGTGGTGAGCAGCAGCGGGTGGCGCTGGCGCGGGCATTTGCCTGCCAGCCTCGGGTGCTGTTTGCCGATGAGCCCACCGGCAACCTTGATGCAGAAACTGGCGAGCGCATCAACCAGCTATTGTTTCGTCTCAACGAGGAAGAGAGTGCCACCCTGGTGCTGGTGACCCACGAACCGACCCTGGCCGCGAGGTGCCACCGTGTATTGCAGCTGGAAGCCGGACGGCTGGTGAGTGCCAGAGAGGGGCGGAACAGATAATGCTGGCGTTGCGTATGCTGTTGCGAAACTGGCGCGGTGGCCGCATCGGCCTGATTTTCGGCTCCCTGGCAATGGCCGTCGCCGTGGTTGTGGCTGTGGCGCTGGTGGCGGAGCGGGTGGAGCGGGGCCTGGTTTCCGAGTCCAGCAGTTTTCTGGCGGCGGATGCCCTGGTGAAAAGCAGCCAGCCGATATCCCAGGCCTGGCTTGATGAAGCTCGCGCGCGAGGAATAGTGACCGCGCAGGCAGTGGTTTTCACCTCCATGGTTTTTCACGGCGATGCCAACCACCTCGCCTCGGTCAAGGCGGTTCAGGATGCCTACCCGCTGCGCGGCAAATTGACGCTCTCGACCACACCCTTTGCCACCGATGAAGCCCTCCATTCTGTGGTCGATCGCGGACCCGTCCCCGGCGAGGCATGGGTGGATGCACGGATATTGCCGCTGCTCGGTACCCGTGTCGGTGACACCATAGAGGTGGGTGATGTCACTCTGCGGGTGACCCAGACCATCATTTCCGAGCCGGATCGGGGCGACTCTTTTTCCCTGTTTGGTGCCCGTGTACTGATGAACTGGAGCGACCTGGCGACCTCTGGCCTGATTCAGCCCGGCAGCAGGACAGGTTATCGGTTGCTGCTGGCCGCAGACGATGGCGTACTGGCAGACTACCTCGACTGGCTGCGACCACAGCTGAAGGTTCACGACAGGCTGCTGTCGCCGGGAGAGGCACAGGCCAGTCTGACAGACACCCTAAAACGCGGCCGTCAATTCCTGCTGCTGGCAGGCAGCATAGGCGTGGTGATCGCCGCCATCGCGCTTGCTCTCGCCAGCCGACACTTTGCCGTCGGTGAAATGATGTCAGTGGCGCTGATGAAAAGCTGGGGCTGTTCCGTTGCGCGGGTGCGCTGGCTCTACGTTCAGCAGTGCCTGTGGCTGGGTTTGGCAGGTGTGGTCTGCGGCCTCTTGGCCGGCTGGCTGTTTCACACTGCGCTGCTCGAGGTAATGCAAGAATGGTTGCCGATTCGCCTGCCTGCGGCCGGCCTGGAGCCCTGGCTGACCGGGTTTGCCACCGGCCTGCTGTGCCTGTTGGGCTTCGCCCTGCCAGCCATGTGGCATCTGCCGCTGCAATCGCCGCTGGCGGTGCTGAGGCAGGATGTGCAGGTGACCCCGGTCAGCATGGCGCGTCGTTTTTTGATCGGCCTTGTTACAGTCCTGTCAATGCTGCTTCTCTACAGCGGCAGCCTGTGGTTGTCGCTTTCGCTGCTGGCCGGATTCAGCCTGATTGCATTGTCCACTTTTTCGCTGGGATGGCTGATGCTGCGCACCAGTACCTATGCCACCACCCGCGCCGGCGGTATCTGGCGGTTGGCGCTGTCAAACCTCTGGCGCAACAGGGCCAGAAACCTTATCCAGACGGTGGCTTTTGCCGCAGCTATTTCACTGCTGCTGACCATGGTTGCTATCCGCGGTTCGCTGATTGAAGAGTGGCGCTGGCAGCTGGACGATGAGGCGCCGAATCACTTTCTGGTAAATGTGGCGCCCTATGAACTGGAGGGCGTGCAGCAGATCTTGGGAAAAAGCCAGCTGGAGGCCGTGGGCTGGTATTCCATGGTGAGGGGGCGAATCACCCATATTAACGGCGAGGAACCCTCAGAAGAACTGATCGCGAGAGAAGAAGAGCTGCGGCGAGAGCTCAACCTCAGCTGGAGCGCCACCTTGCCGGAGAACAACAGCATCGTGGCGGGAAGCTGGTGGCAGGATGAGAAGAGCATGGCCGACTTTACCGCTGCATACGGACCCGATCTCGCGCCGCTTTCCATTGAAAAAGATATGGCGGAGGAGATCGGCGTCAGCCTGGGCGATCAGCTGACGTTCAGCATCGGCGGGCTCAGTTTTGTCGGGGTGGTGACCAGCACCCGCAGCCTCAACTGGGACAGCATGACCCCCAACTTTTATATCCTCTTCCCAGAGGGCTTGCTCGAGCAGTACCCGCGCACCTATATGACCAGTCTCTTCATTCCGCCGGCAAAAAAACCTGTCGTCAACGACCTGCTGCAGCAATACCCGACCATGCTGGTCATTGAGCTGGATATTATTATCGACCGTATCAGAACCATCGTTTCCCAGGTCACGAGGGGGCTGGAACTGATTACCTTGCTGATTCTGGGCTGCGGTGTCCTGGTAATGTTGGCTGCTGTCAACCTGTCAATGAAGGACAGGATCTTTGAAAGCGCCATACTGAGAACCCTGGGCAGTTCCCGGAGGCTGATACTCGGCGCCCAGTGGGCTGAATTCAGTCTGCTGGGTCTGATTTCCGGCTTGCTCGGTGCGCTTGGCGCCGAGCTGGTGGTTTTCCTGCTGCAGCGCACGTTGTTCGAGATGCCCTTCGAGGCTCACCCCTGGCTCTGGTTCTCCGGCCCGTTTTTCGGCGGGCTGGTGATCGGGGTCATGGGCCTGCTGTATTCACGCCGGTCCGTGGTGCATCCACCCTTGCAGGTGCTGAGAATGGCGTGATCCCGCCGCCAGGCTCAACAGAAACCCGACAGCCACTTTGCCGGGGCAGTCGGAACCGGCATCAATCATCGAATTCAGGAAAAGCTGGTTTGAGCACACAAGTGCGGCAAAACAATCGAGCTTAGCCGTGCTTTGCAAAAGTCGCGCAACGAAGCGAAGATCCCGTCGTAATAGGGCCAGGGGAGTGCCGGATTTATATTTCTGGCTCGCTGACTGCTGGTTCCAATGCGGAAATGACGATGAAATTAAGGCGTCTTGCCGAATAGTTTAAGGACAAGGCTGTCGATGGGGGGAGCTATATCGATAGATCAGAAGTTCGGCACTGGTATTCTGCGGGCAATGCGTCCCCGGGGTGTCAGTGCCTTTGAAGCCTTTCCTGGAAAGCCTGTTGAAAAACGGTATCCGCAATAAAAAGGGTCTTAAGAATTACCTGGACTTTATGAATCACCACTCCTTGTCGCTGACTGTCTTTAAGTGGCTAGAAAAACCACCCGTCAATTTCATCATCCAGCTTAGCCTTGCAGTTTTTCAACTGGGCGCCGTAACTATCGGCTTGCCTCGCGACTTTTTTGGCGACCTGCTTTAACCAGCCCTTTTGCTCATAGGTTTTTCTTTTGTAACCACCACGGCCCTCATGGTAGGCCAGGTATTGGTTGTAGGTGTCCCATTTTGAAATGTTGAGTTGGCGATGGGTGCCGTGAGTGTACCAGCCGATAAAGTCGATAGCATCGTCGAAATCATCGCGGTCGGCGCCACGGTTACCTGTGCTTTTTCGGTATTCTTTCCAGACTGGGTCTTTGGCCTGGGCGTAGCCATAGGCTGAGGATTTACGCGGCAGGGGGATAAACAAGAACCAGTCCCGCTTTGGCCTGGCATTGTGTACATAACGAGATTCCTGGTACATGATGGCCATCATTATCTGAATGGGTGTGCCCCATGCTTTATTGGCATCGGCAGCAGCTTCGTACCAGTCTGTTTCTCCATGGAAGATACGGCAAATATTACTGGGGTCTTTGGGTTGATAAGCACCACAGCCACCAAGCGCAAAGAGGCAACCGAGAAACAACAATGACGTACGCTTCATAATTACGCTGTGGTGATGAATGAATTGGATAGTTTACACACAATAAATCAGTGTGCGGTCAAATAAGACCTTTCAGTTCTCAGTTGCGGCCATATTGTGCTGTACTAATCCAGCTATAAGGCACTGTGCTTCACCAATGAAGGTGCCAACCTGGCCATGAAAAGCGGTCAGCAAAGATGGTCTGGAAAGCTGCATCCCGATGAAGCCTTTTTAAAAACACACTTAACCACCGGCTTAGAGCTGCGTATGGCAAAATATGCCCGCCAGGTGATTCTGTTTCGGGCAGCGCCGCTGGCTACCAGGCATCACCCTCAAATACGGGCTGAAAGATCATTTTTTGGGTTTCCCCTATGCCTTCAGACCATTTCAGCGCGCCCTGAAGACCGGCCCGGTATTCTAAGGGCTGAGGGTTATTTAACCCGGTTTGAAAAATTCATCACAGTTGATCAAAATGTTTGACCTTCCACTTGCTGGAAGGTTTAAAGTGTCATTAAAGGCTTTAACCGGGAACGCACGATGAATATTGGAGAAGCCGCAAAGAAAAGTGGCCTGTCGGCCAAAAGTATTCGCTACTACGAGGGCATGGGTCTGGTTTTGCCTTCTTTCAGGAAAGATAACGGCTATCGGGAGTACGATGGTGATAAGTTGCAGGAACTGGTCTTTCTGCGCCATGCCCGGCAGTTTGGTTTCTCCCTGGAAGAATGCAAACGGCTGCTGGGTTTATTGCGCGACCCGAACCGGCGCAGCCAAGAGGTTCACGAACTGGTAGCAGACAGGCTGGCAGACATTGACCAACGTATTGCTGACCTGCTGGCTATGAAAAGGGTACTCGACGAAATGAGCGGTCAGTGCCCCAACAATGAGGAGTCCAAGTGCAGTATTATCGATACGCTGGCCGGAAAGGCTCCCAGGCAAACCTTGTCAGGAGGTAGCCATGAGTGATTGTCACAACCAAAAACCGAAAGGCACAGAAAAAAACACCGAGGCATCCACCTGCCACAGCGCTCAGGCAGAGAAGGTTTCAAGTTGTCATTCCGCTGCACCCAAACAGGCAGACACCAGTTGTCACAGTGATGGGCAGCAACCCTCGACGATGAACACAAGCTGCTGCCCTGCAGATGAAGCTGACGGTAAACGCAGGCCGGATTACCTGCTCTGGATATCCGGCCTGATTGTGCTCGCCGGTTATGTCCTCTACTGGGTACTGGACGGCCACCCGGCGATCCCGCAGTGGCTGGTGGTGATGACGTCGGGTATTTACGAACTGATCAACAAGATGTGGTGGGGCTTGTTGATGGCTGTTATTTTTGTCGGCCTGCTGGAGCGTATTCCCCGTGAACTGGTGATGTCAGCCCTGGGGCAGGGCGGCACGGTGAAGGGCGTTGTGCGAGCGACCCTGGCCGGTGTGCTGCTGGATCTCTGCAGTCACGGCATCCTGATGGTGGGAACCAAGCTGTATGAGCGAGGGGCAAGCCTCGGCCAGTTGATGGCGTTCCTGATTGCCAGCCCGTGGAACTCACTGTCATTGACGATCATCATGATTGCCCTTATCGGCCTGGGCTGGACGCTCGCCTTTATCGTGCTCTCTATGGCAATCGGTATCACAACGGGGTTGATCTTTGACCGGCTGGTAAAACGTGGAACCCTGCCGCCGAATCCCAATCTTGTTGAAAAGGCAGGCAATGGCACAACCGGACAGCAGTTTGTGGCGCTGATCAAGTCGGCGAAGGTGACCCCCCGCGGAATTGGCAACCTGTTGCTGGATGGTGTCAGGGACTCCCGCATGGTGTTCCGCTGGCTGTTTTTCGGCATCGTGCTGGCGACCCTGATCCGCGCTTTTGTGCCTATGGATGCCTACCAGACCCTGTTTGGCCCGACTGTGCTTGGCCTGCTGTTGACCCTGGTGGCGGCGACAGTGATCGAGGTTTGCTCCGAAGGTTCGACGCCGATTGCCGCCGATATTCTCACCCGAGCCGGTGCGCCGGGTAACAGCTTCACTTTCCTGATGGCGGGTATTGCGACAGATTACACGGAGATAATGGTGATCCGCGATCTCACCAAGTCCTGGAAAGTTGCCCTGTTCCTGCCGCTGGTGACATTGCCGCAGGTGCTGTTGGTGGGTTGGATGCTGAACCAGATCTAGAGGGCAGGACCAATTACTCGATTCAACGGCAGCTGGGCTCAGCTAAAGGCTCTGCAGTCGGCACCCGCATACGATTGTTTCATGCTGAAGGTTCACCGAGATACACTGAAATTGATGACTTGAGGGTCTCTGAAAAGGTGTATAAGAGGTTGACTGTCCCTGCTATGCATGTACTAAATTACGATCTGAAAAAAAAGATTCCAGAGGAGAGGTTTTACTGATGAAGTTACTAAATCCCCATAACTATCAGGGGCAACACGAAGATTCGGGCACCAATCAGATGCTCCAGGCTGTGATTGATCATTTTGAAAACAAGGGCCTGAAAAGCATCAAGAAAGACTGGCATGACACCGTCTGGAACCACGAGTTCGTCGAGTTCATGAAGCAGCATCAGGTGTTCGCAACCCTGATGACACCGGAAGGCTACGGTGAAAACGCCGCATGGAATACCTATCGCAACGTGGACTTCGCCGAAATCACCGGCTTTTACGGCATTACCTACTGGTACACCTTCCAGGTCTCGATGCTGGGGTTGGGTCCGGTCTTCAATGGCGGTAATGAGAAAGCTAAGCACCGGGCAGCCCAAT
This sequence comes from Porticoccaceae bacterium, assembly GCA_041571855.1. Taxonomy (GTDB): domain Bacteria; phylum Pseudomonadota; class Gammaproteobacteria; order Pseudomonadales; family Porticoccaceae; genus JACKOF01. The sequence continues at coordinate 1,936 of JBFFTH010000016.1, read as the reverse complement.
TGTTAAAAGATGGTGAAGTCTTTGCCTTTGGCCTGTCGGAAAAGGAACATGGTGCCGATATCTACTCATCCAGCATGGAACTGGTTCCCCAAGGCGATGGCACCTATCTGGCGCGGGGCAGCAAGTACTACATCGGTAATGGTAATGAAGCGGCACTGATCTCGGTGTTTGGTAAGAACAGTGAAACCGGTGAGTATGTGTTCTTTGTGGTTGACTCGAAACACGAGAAATACGAGTGCGTTAAAAATACCGTCAATCACCAGTGCTATGTTGCCGAGTTCCGCTTGCACGATTACCCCATCACTGAAGATGACATCCTGCGGGTTGGTCAGCGTGCCTGGGACGATATGCTTAACACGATCAACTACTGCAAATTCAACCTCGGCTTTGGCTCTATCGGCCTCTGCACCCACTCCTTCTATGAGGCGCTAAACCACGCTTGCAATCGCAACCTTTATGGCAAGACTGTCACCGACTTCCCACAGGTCAAGCGGATGTTTACTGACAGCTACTGCCGCCTGATGGCGATGCGCCATTTCGCCTACCGCGCCACCGACTATCTGCGCTGTGCTTCCCCGGAAGACCGCCGCTACCTGCTGTTTAACCCGTTGGTGAAAATGAAGGTCACCATGCAGGGTGAGCGCGTCATTGCCGACCTCTGGGACATCATTGCCGCCAAGGGCTTTGAAGCCGAGCCGTTTTTTGAGGTAGCCGCGAGGGAGATCGGTATGCTGCCGAAACTGGAAGGCACCGCCCACGTCAATATGGCGCTGGTGGTGAAGTTCATGAAGAACTACCTGTTTAACCCGGTGGAATTCCCCCCAATCCCCGAGAGACTGGACAATGCCAACGACAGCTTCCTGTTTGATCAGGGCTCTACCAGCGGGCTGGGCAAGATTCAGTTCCACGATCATATGGAAACCTACAATCAGTTTGACCTGCCCAACATCGAGGTCTTCAAGGGACTGATTGCCGGGCTCAAGAAATTGCTGGTGGAAGCCGGACCCGATGAGAAGCAGGTGAGGGATCTCGACTACATGCTGGCGTTGGGTGAAATGTTTGCCAGCGTGGTCTACGGTCACCTGATCCTGGAAAAGGCGCAGATGGAAGACACCGACAGCGATCTGCTCAACCAGATTTTCGATGTACTGGTGCGCGACTTCGCCGTCTATGCCGCCGGACTGCTTGGCAAGCCCAGCAACAGCGAGCAGCAACGGGAACTGATCAAGGCGCTGATTACTGCCCCGGTTGCAAACCCGGAGCAGACAGACAAGATCTATCGCGAGCATGTTCTGGCTCTGAACGGGGCTTACCAACTGGCTGACTGACCCGCTGAACGGGTAAGCAACAAGCAAAAAAACCGGCCGTATTAAACGGCCGGTTTTTTAATTTTGGGGTTCGTTAATAAATTTGCCAGTGCAGGTGTGGGCGAGTTAGTCAGGATGAGCAGCTTACCGAGATTTTTGCTGCCCAATCGGGCGGGAAGCCGGCGTAATGTTCAGAGCCCGGGTGTTCATCGAAGGGCGACTGCAGGATCGCCAGCAGGTTATCGATTTCCCGGTAATCCCTCTGTTCTGCCTTTTCGATGGCGATCTGTGCCATGTAGTTGCGCAGGACATATTTTGGATTAATAGCATTTAGTCGCTGCGCGCGGGTTTGCTGATCCATATTTCGCTTCATTAAAGTAGCCGAATAATCCTGGCTCCATTTGTCAAAGGCACTGCGATCGAGCACCAGGTCGCGGAGTTCATGGTTGGGCTCACCAATCCTGTAAGATGCCAGCTTGCGGAAGAAAATGGTGTAGTCGGTATTGCTGGCTGCCAGCAGTTGCAGCAATTCATCAATCAGCTTTCTCTCCCCCGCATCTGGCATTGTAAGATCAAGTTTGTCACCCATCAGCCGGTAAAACTGGTTCAGGTATTCCGGCTCGTATTCC
>JBFFTH010000015.1:0-21490 GCA_041571855.1 Porticoccaceae bacterium | reverse complement strand
TTGCTGGTTGACCTTGATCGGGAATACGCCGCGGTATTCGCTGTTGTAATTATGCTCTGCAATGGCATGGCGGAATGCCTCGTTCAGGGCCTTGATGCGTTCATCCAGCAGGTTCTCGATGCGCAGGATACAGGGCATATCCAGGCCGCGCTCCTGGATGCCGCTGATGATGTCGGTGACCGGTACTGACGGGGAATTTTCCAGGCCGGGAACATTGACGGTGACATCCCCGCTTTGCGAGATGTCAAAATATCCCAGGCCCCACTCCCTGATGCCGTAGAGGCGGGCGCTGTCTTCGGTTGTCCACTCAGTGGTGGGTGTCGGTAAAATGTGCTTGGGCGATTGTCCCATTAAGCCATCCTCACAGGTTGCAGCCAGAAGGCGTTTGCGATTTGATGCTTTCGCGCCCTCGGTTGTTGCGAGGCGCCGGTCTAGATGTTCATGCAGTCTTGAGCAGTGAAAAAAGTGCGCTAATTCTAGGTCCAAATAACAATAAATCAAGTACTTGATACCACCCTGACATATCGTCAACCCGCGGTTACCTCCTTATTCCTGCGGTTGATGTAAATCAATGAATCAGGTTGTAATTTTGCCAGGTTCAGGGTCCGGCTCCCCATGCGGTGATGACTGGTTTATCCTCAAGGGAGATCCAAATATAGTCAATTGAATATGATTATGCTGACTTCCGTTGCTGCAATTGGCGGGTTGACCTTTTTGCTGGCGACCATGCTGATAGTTGCCAACCGCAAATTCCATGTCGAAGAGGACCCTCGCATCGATGTCGTGGAAGAGATGCTGCCGCACTCGAACTGCGGGGCCTGCGGCTATCCGGGCTGCCGCCCTTTTGCAGAAGCACTGGTGCAGGGCGAGGCCCTGCCGGGAAAGTGCACCGTCAGCAATGACCAGGCACGGTCGGCCATCGCCAGCTACCTGGGTGTGTCTGTGGGCGTGGAGACCAGGCTGGTGGCCCGCCTGGCCTGTGCCGGCGGTATCAATGTTGCCCGCAACCGGGCGCATTACGAGGGACATCAGACCTGCCTTGCGGCGGCTCAGGTGGCAGGAGGCGGCAAAAGCTGCTTCTGGGGGTGCCTGGGCCTGGGAGACTGTGATCGCGCCTGTGATTTCGAAGCCATCGTCATGGATCGCCACTTGCTGCCCGTGGTGGACAACGACAAGTGCACAGCATGCGGTGATTGCGTCGATGCCTGTCCGAAGGATCTGTTTTCCCTGCAACCGGTGACGCGCCAGTTGTGGGTGGCCTGCCGCAACCGGGAACAGGGTGATGAGATTCTGGCCAACTGCGAGGTGGCATGCACCGCCTGCGAGCGGTGTGCAGTGGACGCGCCAGGGCTCATTTCAATGATCGAAAACCTGCCGGTGATTGATTACAGACGCCCCCAAGACAATCGACGGGCGATTGAGCGCTGCCCCACCGGGGCCATTGTCTGGGTGGACGAAAAGGCGGCCGTGATCAAGGGCGCCGCAGCGAAAAAAATTATTCGCCACTCTGCACTGCCGGAGGCTTCGACCTGAGTCGAGGCGCTAGACCAAACGAGGAGACAGCGATGAGCAAGATGCAGCGCACCGTCAAATATCCAGGACGCCGCGTGGCTATGGACGGCAACACAGCAGTGATCATGTGCGAGCGGGAGTCGACCGATGCCGCCGGCGCCTATCCCATCACGCCCTCAACCCAGATGGGTGAATACTGGGCCGAGGCGGTTGCCGCGGGGCACATCAATATTTCCGGCCGTCCGCTGATCTTTATCGAACCCGAGGGCGAGCACGCCGCGGCGGCGGTGACTGCCGGCCTCGCCATGACCGGCCTCAGGGCCTCCAACTTTTCTTCCGGGCAGGGCATTGCCTATATGCACGAGTCTCTCTATGCGGCGGTCGGCAAGCGTCTGACCTACGTCCTGAACGTGGGCGCCCGGGCAATGACAAAAGCCACCCTCAATGTTCACGCCGGACACGATGATTATCACTGTGTGGACGATACCGGCTTCTTTCAGCTGTTCGCCGCAACCGGGCAGCAGGCGGCCGACCTCAACATCATCGCCCACCGCCTTGCCGAGCTGGCCCTGACGCCGGGTATCGTCGCCCAGGACGGTTTTCTTACCACCCACCTGATTGAGTCAATGCTGTTGCCCGAGCGCGAGCTGATCGGGGAGTACCTGGGACGACCGGAGGATATTATCGATACCCCGACAGCGGCCCAGCGCATTATCTACGGCGACCAGCGGCGTCGCATTCCCGAACTGTGGGACGTGGACAACCCGGTGATGGCGGGCCTGGTTCAGAACCAGGATGCCTACATGCAGAGCGTGGCGGCGCAGCGGCCCTTCTTCTTCGACCATATTCCGGATCTGGCGGCACAGGCATTTGAAGAGTTCGAACAGTTGACCGGGCGGCACTACGGGCCGGTTTCCAGCTATCGCTGCGAGGACGCCGACTACCTGATTATCGGCCAGGGCAGCGTGATCCCCAGCGCGGAGGTGGTTGCGGACTACCTGCGCGAGACGCGCAAGATCAAGCTGGGAGTGGTGAACCTGACCATGTTTCGACCCTTTCCCTCGGCAGAAATAAGCCGTGTGATCAAGGGACGCAAGGGTATCGCGGTGCTGGAACGGCTGGACCAGCCGCTGGCCGCCGACCTGCCGCTGATGCGTGAGATCCGGGCGGTGCTCAGCAAGTCGATTGAAAATGGCAAGGAGAAACGGCAGCGCCCCTATCCAGAGCTGGAGAGCTACAGCGACCTGCGCGATATCCCCTCCCTCTATTCCGGCTCTTTTGGTCTCGGCAGCCGGGATCTGCAACCGGAAGGAATCATCGGCGCGGTGGAAAACATGTTGCCGGACGGGGCCCGCAAGAAGTACTTCTATCTGTCTATCGATTTTCTGCGCGAGAGGGCGCTGACGCCAAAGCAGGAGATACACCAGCAGAATATCGAGGAGCATTACCCCGGTGTGCGTCAGCTGGCCGTGCGCGGCAGCGAGAACCCGAACCTGATGCCGAAGGGCAGCGTCACTGTGCGTTTCCATTCCGTGGGCGGCTGGGGCGCCATCACTACCGGCAAGAACCTGGCCATGACCCTTTTCGAACTGTTGGGCTACCATATCAAGGCCAACCCCAAGTACGGTTCCGAAAAAAAGGGCCAGCCGACCACCTACTACCTGTCGGCGGCGCCAGAGCCCATTCGCATCAACTGCGAATACTATTATGTCGATGTCGTGCTGTCTCCCGATCCCAACGTATTTCACCACACCAACGCCCTGGCCGGACTCAAAGACGGCGGCGTTTTTATTATCCAGTCCGATCAGCCCAGCCCGGACGCGCTCTGGGCAGAGATACCTGAACGCTATCAACAGCTGATCGTCGACAAGGGCATTCGCCTGTTTTATCTGGACGCCTTCAAAATCGCACGCGAGGAGGCCACCGACCCGGAACTGCAACTGCGCATGCAGGGCATTGCTTTCCAGGGCGCCTTTTTTGCCGCCTCGCCCGTTGTGGCGCAGGCCGGGCTCAACGAGGAGAAGCTGCTTGCGTCCATCCGCAGCCAGCTTCAGGACAAATTTGGCAGCAAGGGCGCGCGGGTGGTGGAAGACAATTGCCGGGTGGTGCGCCGCGGCTTCGATGAAATCCAGGAGGTGACCGACAAGCGGGTGGGTGTGCAGACCTTGAAGGTGGTTGACAGCCGGGCCGAGCCACCGCTGCCGGTGATGGTGAGGGACCTGCCGCAAAGCAAATCGCCGGCCACCGATATCCACCGCTTCTGGGAGCAGACCGGTAACTTCTACGCCCGGGGTATGGGCAGTGACAACCTGACGGATCCCTTTATCGGTCTCGGTATCATGCCCGCCTCCACGGCGCTGTTCCGCGATATGACGGGTATTCGTTTCGAGCACCCGCAGTGGGTCCCCGAGGCATGCACCGCCTGTGGCAACTGCTATACCGTGTGCCCCGATACCGCCATTCCCGGCCTGGTCAATGAGGTGGGGCAGGTGATGGACACGGTAGTGACACGTCTGAAGAAAAAGGGCAATAGCCTGCAACAGCTGCCGCGCGCTGTGCGCCAACTGGAGCGCAACCTGCGCACTTTATTCGCCGGCGCGGCGGAAACGGAGTCGGTGAGCGCCATGATGGAGGAGGCCATCGCAACTACCATCATGTCCTCGAACCTGCCCCAGAATGAGAAGCAGATCATGACGGAGGAGTTCGACCTGTTCAGGAAAGAGCTGAACGGCTTCCAGTTTGCACTCAGTCGCCCCTACTACAGCCTGCCGGAAAAGAAAGAGGCGGGCAGTGGTGCACTGCTCAGCATTACGGTCGATCCCTACACCTGCAAGGGCTGTATGGAATGCGTGGCGGTCTGTGATGACGCGGCCCTGATTCCGGTGACCCAGACCGATGACTCGGTTGCACAACTGCGCCAGCACTGGGATTTCTGGCGCGATCTGCCCAATACCCCCGAGAAGTATATCCGGGTAGAGAACCTGGAGGAGGGCATTGGTGCGCTGGAAACCATCCTGCTTGACAAGGAGGCTTATCTCAACCTGACTTCCGGCGACGGGGCCTGTCTGGGCTGTTCGGAAAAGACGGTGCTGCACCTGTTTACCGCTACGGTGGAAGCGCTGATGCAGCCGCGGGTGAAAAAGCATATTGCCTATCTGGAGGAACTGATAGTCCGGCTGGAGAAACATATCCAGATGCAGCTGGTGCAGGAGGTCAACGTCGATGATACCGACGCCATGGCCCAGATACTCTCCTCCGCGGATGGCGAGGAGCTGACCCTGTCAGATCTTTCCAGGCGCATGGAAAACCTGCGCGGCAGCCAGCCCATCGACCCCGACTGGCTGCGTCGGGTCACTGGCCTGGTGGCAAAACTTAAGGACCTGAAATACCGCTACAGCGAGGGTACCACCGGCCGTGGGCGCTCCAGCATGGGCATGGTCAACGCCACCGGCTGCACCTCGGTCTGGGGCAGCACCTATCCTTTCAACCCGTATCCCTTTCCCTGGGCCAATCACCTGTTCCAGGACACCGCTTCCATGGCGATGGGTATTTTTGAGGGCCACATGGCCAAGATGGCGGATGGCTTCAGGGCCATCCGCCAGGCGGAACTGGAAATTGCTGGCAATTACTCCGAGGCCGAGCACGGGGAATTTTTTACCTACTTCAAGTGGCAGGATTTCACCGATGAAGAATTCCTGCTCTGTCCGCCGGTGGTAGCGGTGGGCGGCGATGGCGCGATGTATGATATCGGCTTCCAGAACCTTTCCCGCGCGCTGATATCGGGCAAGCCGATCAAGGTGCTGGTGGTGGACACCCAGGTTTATTCCAACACCGGTGGCCAGGCCTGCACATCCGGTTTCATGGGGCAGGTTTCGGATATGGCCCAGTTTGGCAAGGCGGCACAGGGCAAGGGCGAAATGCGCAAGGAAATTGGCCTGATCGGCATGGCCCACCGCACCAGCTACGTGATGCAGAGCACCATTGCCCACGCCAACCATATGATTGAGGGCTTCGTGCAGGGACTGATGGCGCGAAGGCCGGCCCTGTTTAATCTCTATACCGCCTGTCAGCCCGAGCACGGCATCGGCGACGACATGGGACACCACCAGGCCAAGCTAGCGGTGGAGTCACGCGCCTACCCGCTGTTTCGCTACGACCCGGATCGCGGCGTGACGCCGCAGGAGTGTTTCGACCTCGATGGCAACCCCGCGCCGTTACAGGACTGGCCGGTCTATACCCTCAACTACCAGGAGAGCGGGCGCCAGAAGAGCATGGATATACCGATGACCTTCGCCGATTTCGCCATGACCGAGGCGCGTTTTCGCAAGCATTACCGCGTGGCGCCGCCCGACACCTGGCACGAGGATATGCTGCCGCTGGCCGAGTTTATCGAGTTGGCCGAGGAACAGCGCGAGGGCAAATACCCTTTTATCTGGAGCCTGGACAGCAAGCAGCGCCTGACCCGCCTGCTGGTGGATTCGATCATGGTCAAGTCCAGTGAGGAGCGCCGGGATTTCTGGGTCATGCTGAAGGCGATCGCCGGGGTGGTGCCAGAGGAATCGGAGAGCCTTGAGCAGCTCGAGGCGAAAACCCGTCGCGATGTGGTGAGCAGGATCGCCAGCGGCCTGCTGAAACTGGCGGAGGGCGGCGCGGTCGATCTGGAGGAGGGCGCAGCCCGGCTGCTGGAGGGCACCCGGGAAACTTCACCGGCCCCGGCAGAGGGTGGCGGCCAGTATATGGCGCCCTGGATCGACACCGAGGACTGCACCGCCTGCGATGAGTGCACCAATCTCAACTCGTCGATCTTTGCCTACAACGAATCGAAACAGGCCTATATCAAGGATCCCCGGGGTGGTCCCTACCGGGATCTGGTGAAAGCGGCAGAGAAGTGCACAGCCCAGGTGATTCACCCCGGGCTTCCCGGGGATCGCAGCGACAAGGACATCGATAAGTGGATAGCGCGGGGTGAGAAGTTCAATTGATGTTCCGGCGACGACGACACAACACCTTTGCTCACGGCATTCACCCGCCGGAGTCCAAGGACCAGACTCGGGATCTGCAGATCAGGCAGTTCCCGTTTGCCCCGGTGATGGTGATTCCCATGCAGCAGCATCTGGGGACTCCCGCTCGCCCTATTGTGCGCCAGGGGCAGGAGGTGACGCGCGGCCAAACCATTGCCGAGCCGGACGGCTTGATGTCGGTGGCGATGCACGCGCCGGCCTCGGGAACGATCCAGCGCCTGGGGCTGGTGCCGACCATCAGCGGCAAAATGGTGCCGGGCATCTATCTCAAGCCGTTTCCCGGTTCCAGCCAGGAGATCACGGCCGGAGAGCCCTGTGATCTGGCGTCGGCCTCTGCCGATGAAATTCTCACCGCGATCCAGAATGCGGGGATCGTCGGTCTCGGCGGAGCTGCCTTTCCCACCCATGTAAAGCTGAAGATCCCCCCTGATCGCAACATCGATACGCTGATCATCAACGGGGTCGAGTGCGAGCCGTTCCTTACCACCGATCACCGCGTGATGCTGGAGCAGCAGCCCGATATCTTCTGCGGCATTCGCTACCTGCTGAAAGTGACCGGCGCCGAACGGGCAATTATCGCTGTCGAGGCCAACAAGCACGATGCGGCGGACTCCCTCCGTGAGCATACACCGGCGGACGAGCCCGTTTCGGTGGCGGTGGTGGCGGTGAAGTATCCCCAGGGTGCCGAGAAAATGCTGATTACGGCCTTGCTGGGGCGCGAAGTTCCGTCCGGCGGTCTGCCCTCGGATGTGGGTGCAGTGGTGATTAATGTCGCTACCACAGCCGAGATCGGTCGGCTGCTGCCACGCGGGGGCGGTATCCAGGAGCGGGTGATCACCATCGGTGGCCCGGGGATTCGCAAAAAAGGCAACTACCGCATTCCCATCGGCACGCCACTGCGCTTCGCGCTGGAATATGTCGGGATGGAAGAGAATATCAGCCGGGTATTCCTCGGCGGCCCGATGATGGGCCAGGCGTTGCCCAGCCTCGATATACCCATTACCAAGGGTACCTCTGGCTTTATTGCGTTCACTGATGCCCAGACCCGGCGGGAGGCCGTCGAATACCCGTGCATTCACTGCGGCTATTGCATCGATGCCTGTCCGATGTTTCTCAATCCCTCCCAGCTGGGCCTGCTGGCGAGGCATGATCGCTTCGACGCCATGATCTCGGACTACAACCTGATGGACTGCTTCGAGTGCGGCGCCTGCTCCTATGTCTGCCCGGCCCACATTCCCCTGGTGCAGAGGTTCCGGGGTGCCAAGGCGATGGTCCGGAAAATGAAGGCGGCGTCCCGATGATGCAGCGGCGAACCCTTCAGATTCACACCTCGCCTCACATTGCATCCGGGCACGGCGTGAATATGATCATGCGCAACGTGGTCTGGGCGCTGTTGCCGGTAGCGGCTTTCTCTGTCTGGAGCTTCGGGCTGTCTGCATTGCTCAACCTCGCAGTCGCGCTAACCGCCTGTGTGCTGACCGAGCACCTGATGTGTCGCCTCTCTGCCAGGACCAGCACGGTCGGCGACTGGTCGGTGACGATCACCGGGCTTCTCTACGGGCTGACGCTGCCGCCGGCGCTGCCGCTGTGGATGGTCGCGGTGGGTGGGGTGATCGGTGTCGCCATGGGCAAGTTCATGTTCGGCGGACTGGGCTACAACGCCTTCAACCCGGCGCTGGTGGGGCGGGCATTTCTGCAGGCGGCCTTTCCCGCCGCAATGACCAGCTGGACGCCAGCCTGGGCGCCGGATCGCTTTACAGCAGTGCCGGATTCGACACTGACGCTGCCTTTCGCCGCACCGGTTTACGATGGCGCCAGCGGGGCCACGCCACTGGCGCTGATGAAATTCGATCACCAGCTCACCGATAGCGGGGATTTGCTGCTGGGTCTCACCAGTGGTTCACTGGGTGAAACCTGTGCCCTGTTAATTCTGGCCGGCGGTATCTACCTGGCGGCCCGCAGGATGATGAACTGGCGCATTCCGGTGGCGATTCTTGCCACGGTGGCGGTGCTGAGCTGGGTCCTTAACCAGGTAGACCCGTTGCTTTACCCGCCGCCCCTGTTCATGTTGTTTTCCGGGGGGCTGATGCTCGGGGCAGTTTTCATGGCCACTGACATGGTCGCTTCACCGATCACCGCCGCAGGGTCGATAGTCTACGGTGTGCTGATCGGCGTCCTGGTCACCGTTATCCGCCTCTGGGGCGGGATGCCGGAGGGAGTGATGTACGCGATCCTGCTGGCTAACGCGGTATCTCCCCATATCGATAACCTTATTCAACCCCGGGCCTACGGGACAGGGAGAGCGTCGTGACAGCGCCGGCAAGGGTGGGGCGCATGTACCGGGCACTGGTGGGGATCGGCAGCCTGTGCGGACTGTTGATCGTCAGCGTCTTTCTGGCCACGCTGCCGACGATTGAGGCCAACCAGGCAGCGTACCTTGAGCAGGCGGTGTTTAAAGTGCTGCCGGGTGCTGTCATCAAGCGTTCATTTTATTTTGATGATCGCGCGGGCTTTCGCCCGGCTGAGCCCGCCGACACCCCCGGGCTCACAGTGCATGCGGGCTACGATGCCGCCGGCACACTGGTGGGGATTGCCATACCGGGCCAGGGAATGGGGTATGCCGATAGCATCCGCATTATCTACGGCTACGCGCCGCGGGCAGAGACCATTATCGGTCTGCAGGTGTTGGCCAGCAAGGAGACCCCGGGACTGGGAGACAGGATCGAGAAGGACCCCCGTTTCCTGTCGAATTTTACCGAACTGGATGTCAGTGTTTCCCCGGGCGGGCAGTCGATGGCGCACCCGGTGCAGGCAGTGAAGCGAGGGGAAAAGGCTCAGCCCTGGCAGGTAGAGGGCATTACCGGGGCGACGATTTCCTCCAAGGCCATTGCTCGCATCCTGCGGGAGAGCAGTCGGGCCTGGGTGCCCGTGATCCGCCGCGAGATCGATGTATTCCAGCAGGAGACAAGAGATGGCGACTGACCCGGTGCATAGCACTGACGAGTTCCTGAAGGGGTTGTGGCGGGAGAACCCGGTGTTTGTGCAGGTGCTGGGCATGTGTCCGGTGCTGGCGGTGACCAATTCCGCCATCAATGCGCTGGCCATGGGAATGGCAACCACGTTTGTGATTGTGCTCTCCAACACCCTAATTGCCTCCCTGCGCAGCTTTATACCCCGGGAGGTGCGCATTGCCAGCTTTATTTTGATTATTGCCACCTTTGTGACCGTGGTGGACTACCTGATCCAGGCCATCAGCCTGGAAATGCATCGCGCGTTGGGGGCCTTTATTTCCCTGATCGTGGTCAATTGCCTGATCCTGGGGCGGGCTGAGGCCTTTGCCTCCAGGAACACGGTGGCCAGCTCCATGCTCGACGGTCTCGGCATGGGGCTGGGCTTCACTTTTGCCCTGCTTTGCCTGGGAAGCGCACGCGAGATCCTCGGCAGCGGAAGCCTGTTTGGACTGCCGCTGTTTCCAGCGGGTTTCCAGCCCTGGGTGGTAATGATTTTGCCCAGCGGGGGCTTTTTTACCCTTGCCCTGCTGTTGCTGGTTTTCAATCGCATCCGGTCGCGCCAGCAGCAGAGGGCGCTGTTATCGGGGGAGACAACACAGTGAACGATGAGACCCTGGCGACCATTTTTCTCAATGCCAGCCTGGTAAATAACTTTGTACTGGCCTATTTCCTGGGCATTTGTCCCTTTCTCGGTGTTTCCGGCAAGTTGAACACCGCTACCCGCATGGGGGGGGCGGTTTGTTTTGTGATGCTGGTCGGCTCCATCTGCGCGTTTGCCATCAATCGCCTGCTGATTGCGCTGGATGCCCCCTACCTGAGGTTGATCGCCTACATTGTGGTGATTGCCTCCACAGTGCAGCTGGTGGAGATGTTCATAAAAAAAATGAGTCCAGTACTGTTTCGCCAGCTCGGAATCTTCCTGCCGCTGATTACCACCAACTGCGCGATCCTGGGGCTGGCGCTGTTCCAGACCAACAAGGGCTACGGCTTCATCCAATGTGTGACCTATGCGCTGGGCGCGGGCGTGGGTTTCACCCTGGCGCTGGTGTTGATGGCAGGCGTGAGGGAAAAGCTGGAGCTGGCCACGGTGCCGCAGATGGTTGAGGGCACGGCGATCACCTTGATGATAGCCGGTATTCTCTCCCTGGCTTTTATGGGCTTTGCGGGGCTGGGGACATGATGACCTATCTTAAGGGGATTGCCTTGTTGGCACTCATCAGCGGCCTGTGGTTGCTGGTGCAGAGAAGCTGGCGGCGACATTTCCCCGACTCGGCCGATCCCGACCCCCTCGCCAACCGCGGCGGCTGTGGCAGCTGTAACTGTCTGCCCGCAGAGCGCTGCGATTCGAAACTTAAACCAACTGAAACGGAGGCACCCTGATATGCGGCTTCAGGATTTCGATACGGGTGATACCTACACGGCCAAGGTCCTCAGCAGTGAGCGGATAACGCCCGCAGCATCGGAAGAGGAGGTGCGAGAGATCGTGATGGAGGTAGACCGCGAAAACTTTGTCTACAAACCCGGGCAGACGATCGGCGTCATCGTTACCGGCGACCACGACCTGGGTCACAGGCATCATTTCCGGCTCTACACCGTTGCCGATATTCACGATTCGAATGGCAGTGGCAAGCCCAGGGTGACCCTCTGTGTCAGGCGCTGCAGTTACATTGATGAATACAGCGGGGAACGCTACGAGGGTATCGCCTCCAACTACCTGTGCGACCTGGTGGCGGGTGATAGGTTAACTATTAACGGGCCTTTTGGAATTCCCTTTGAAGTGCCCGGGGACAGGGAGGCAGACCTGCTGCTGATCGGCCTCGGCACTGGCATTGCTCCATTCAGGGCGCTGGTCAAACATATCTATCGCGACATAAAGGACTGGAAAGGTCGTATTCGTTTGTTCTACGGCGCCCGGACCGGGCTGGAACTTCTCTACATGAATGAAGAAAGGGACGACTTTGCCCAGTATTACGACCAGGAGACATTCCAGGCTTTCAGGGCGCTGAGTCCCCGGCCGCACTGGGCGGACCCTGTGGCGATGGACTATGAACTGGAACGGCGCAGCGAAGAGATTATCTCGATGCTGGAAAATGTTCACACCCGTGTCTATGTCGCCGGGCGGGAGGACATCCTGGAAACGCTCGACCAGGTTTTTTCCAAGATGCTCGGCGGGGACGAGATCTGGCAGCGGCGCAAGGCTGAACTGAAGGCCGGTGGCCGCTGGGTGGAACTGGTTTACTGAACCGCCGGCCCTAATGCTGACAGCCGGATAACCAGTCCCGGACTGTTGCAGTGACTAGTAAAACCAGAGCCAGTTTTTGCTGGTAGCGGTGCCGACCATGTAGACCAGCAGCAACAGGCTGCCAATGAATGCACAGGCCCGGCTAAAATCCGTGCGACCTCTTTTCAGGGCGATGGTGCCGAGCGCGATATAGGCCAGCAGGGCAAGGACTTTGGCCGTCAGCCAGGCATGGGTAAGGGGGTACTGATGCAGTTGCAGGGCCAGCATCACGGCGCTGGCCAGCAATACGGTATCAATGATATGCGGCAGCACCTTGACCAGTGGCCGGTTGAGCCGGGATGGCTTGGTAAAACGCCACCAGCCGCGCAGCAGAAAACCGCTGATGGACAACAGCGCGCAGCCGATGTGGATGTGGTAGAGCAGTGAGTAGGACACCTGTGGCCTCCTGTACCAAAAGCCCGGCAGTCTACTGGATTTGCAGCGCTTGTCGAGGCCCTCTTGAAGGCATTGCCCAAGGGGTCGTCGTTACAGAAAAAAGCGGGGTTGTGCGGTGCTTTTTTGTGGACAATCAACGTCGATGTAACTAGAATGCGCCTTTAGTTTCTGCTGGTTGGAAACGGCCATTATCCGAAGTGATTGGCGTTCGGCGAAATTAAAGTAAAGCGAGGTGAAACACGGTTTCATCTCGCTTTTTTGCAGCCCTCAATCTGTTTCAGGTTCTCTCTGGTCGTTCCATGACAGTGTATTTATCGAACTGTGTTCAACACAGCAGTGTTGTCACAGTTCAACTCAGGGTGGCTCACGCCCGCTATTAAGAGGAGGTTGCATTGAGTACCGATAGCCATCGGCCTGCTGTTCTCGCGCTCGAGGATGGTACTGTTTTCAGGGGCATCGCCATTGGCGCGGAAGGAATTTCCAGTGGAGAGGTGGTATTCAATACAGCATTGACAGGGTACCAGGAAATACTTACCGATCCGTCCTATGCCCGGCAGATTGTCACTCTGACCTATCCCCACATCGGCAACGTCGGCGTCAATAGCGAGGATGAAGAGTCTGATCGCATCTGGGCGGCGGGCCTGGTGATCCGCGACCTGCCGCTGCTGGTCAGCAACTTCCGCAGCGAACAGTCTCTGGATGAGTATCTAAAATCCCGCAACATTCTCGGCATAGCCGGTATTGATACCCGCAAGCTGACCCGTATTCTGCGCGAGAAAGGTGCCCAGAATGGCGCTCTGATGGCTGGCAGTGCTGCTGAAAAGCTGGATGAGGCGATAGCTCTCGACGCGGCGAAAGCCTTTGCCGGTCTGAAGGGGATGGATCTTGCCAGGGAGGTTACTGTCGACAGGTCCTATACCTGGACCGAGGGCAGCTGGTCGCTGGGCAAGGGATTCTCTACACCCGAACAGAGGCCCTACAAGGTGGTGGCCTATGATTTTGGCGTCAAGCGCAATATCCTCCGCATGCTGGTAGACCGGGGCTGTGATCTGACCGTGGTGCCTGCAAGAACACCTGCCAGTGAAGTTCTGGCGATGGATCCCGATGGCATCTTTCTTTCGAACGGCCCCGGTGATCCGGAGCCCTGTGATTATGCCATTGAAGCTATCCGCCAAATTCTCGAGACCGATACGCCCGTTTTTGGAATTTGTCTCGGCCACCAGTTGCTGGCGCTGGCCTCCGGAGCAAAAACCGTCAAGATGAAGTTTGGCCATCACGGTGCAAACCACCCGGTGCAGGACCTGGATGCTGGCAGCGTCATGATTACCAGCCAGAATCACGGTTTTGCCGTGGACGAGGAGACCCTGCCGCAGAATCTCCGCGCCACCCACCGTTCACTGTTCGACGGCTCGCTACAGGGTATTCATCGCACCGACAAACCGGCTTTCAGCTTCCAGGGGCACCCGGAGGCGAGTCCCGGACCGCACGATGCTGCCCCCCTGTTTGATCACTTTATCGAATTGATGCAGCGCTGAGAGTATTTGAGAAACCATGCCAAAACGTACCGATATTAAAAGCATCCTGATTCTCGGCGCCGGCCCGATCGTGATCGGCCAGGCCTGCGAATTTGACTATTCCGGCGCCCAGGCCTGCAAGGCACTGGGTGAAGAGGGTTACCGGGTGATCCTGGTGAATTCCAACCCGGCCACCATTATGACCGACCCGGCGATGGCCGATGCCACCTATATTGAGCCGGTGGAATGGCGCACCGTGGCGAAGATTATCGAGAAGGAGCGCCCCGATGCGCTGCTGCCCACCATGGGCGGCCAGACGGCTCTGAACTGTGCACTGGACCTGGCCCGTGAAGGTGTGCTGGCAAAATACGGTGTCGATATGATTGGTGCCGACAAGGAGGCCATCGACAAGGCGGAAGACCGGGAAAAGTTTGATCGGGCGATGAAAGCCATCGGCCTGGAAACACCGCGCGCCACCATCGTGCACAGCCTGGAAGAGGCCATGCAGGTTCCGGATCAGTTTGGTTTTCCCTGCATTATCCGCCCGTCATTTACCATGGGCGGCTCCGGTGGTGGTATTGCCTACAACCGCGAGGAATTTGAAGAGATCTGCAAGCGCGGACTCGACCTGTCGCCCACCAATGAGTTGCTGATCGACGAATCCCTGATCGGCTGGAAAGAGTACGAAATGGAGGTGGTGCGGGATAAAAATGACAACTGCATCATTGTCTGCTCGATTGAAAACTTCGATGCCATGGGTGTCCATACCGGTGACTCCATCACCGTGGCTCCGGCCCAGACCCTGACTGACAAGGAATACCAGATCATGCGCAACGCTTCGCTGGCGGTGTTGCGCGAGATCGGGGTCGAAACCGGCGGCTCCAATGTGCAGTTTGGTGTCGACCCTAAAACCGGGCGCATGGTGGTTATTGAGATGAACCCGCGGGTATCCCGTTCCTCTGCGCTGGCCTCAAAGGCGACCGGTTTTCCGATTGCCAAGGTGGCCGCCAAGCTGGCCGTCGGCTACACCCTCGATGAACTGCAAAATGAAATTACCGGTGGTGCCACCCCGGCCTCATTCGAGCCGAGTATCGACTATGTGGTCACCAAGATACCCCGTTTTGCCTTCGAGAAATTTACCCAGGCCAACGCCAAACTGACCACCCAGATGAAATCGGTGGGTGAAGTGATGGCCATTGGCCGCACCTTTCAGGAATCCCTGCAGAAAGCCCTGCGCGGCCTCGAGCTGGGTTCCGCAGGCTTTGAACCCATCGTCGACCTGTCCTCCGACGATGCCATGCTCGAATTGCGGCAGCAGTTGATTAACCCGGGGGCCGATCGCGTCTGGTACCTCGGTGACGCCTTCCGTGCCGGCATGAGCCTGGAAGATGTGTTTGAACTGACGGCCATTGATCGCTGGTTCCTGGTACAGATTGAAGACCTGATTAGGGAAGAGCGCGAACTGCAGGGCTCTGGCCTGGAAAGCCTGGATGCCGCCGGGCTTTACCGGTTGAAGCGCAAGGGCTTTTCCGACCGGCGCCTTTCCGAGTTGCTTGGCACCAGTGAGCAGGCTGTTCGCCAGTATCGACAAGCGCTGAATATCCGCCCGGTATTCAAGCGGGTGGATACCTGTGCAGCGGAGTTCGCGACGGCAACTGCCTACATGTACTCCTCCTACGAGGAGGAGTGTGAGTCCAACCCATCAGGCCGTGAAAAAATCCTGGTGCTCGGCGGCGGGCCTAACCGGATCGGCCAGGGTATCGAGTTCGATTACTGCTGTGTCCACGCCGCGCTGGCGATGCGCGAGGACGGTTACGAGACCATTATGGTCAACTGTAACCCGGAGACGGTTTCCACCGACTACGATACGTCTGACCGCCTCTATTTTGAGCCGGTAACCCTGGAAGACGTACTGGAAATCGTCAACGTGGAAAAACCCAAGGGTGTCATCGTGCAGTTTGGTGGCCAGACGCCGCTCAAGCTGGCCCGGGCGCTGGAAGCGGAGGGTGTGCCCATCATTGGCACCACGCCCGATGCCATCGATCGCGCCGAGGATCGAGAGCGCTTCCAACAGATGATCCACAAGCTGGGGCTGCTGCAGCCTCCCAACACGATTGTTCGCTCCACCGAGGAAGCGGTGGCAGCTGCAGCGGGCATAGGTTATCCGTTGGTGGTGCGCCCCTCCTACGTTCTCGGCGGGCGAGCGATGGAAATTGTCTACAAGGAGAAGGAGCTGCTGCGCTACATGACCGAGGCAGTGCAGGCATCGGAGGATGCACCGGTACTGCTGGATTATTTTCTTTCTTCAGCGGTCGAGGTGGATATCGACGCCGTCAGCGACGGCAAGGACGTCGTCATCGGTGCCATCATGCAGCATATTGAACAGGCGGGCATTCACTCCGGCGATTCCGCCTGTTCGCTGCCGCCCTACAGCCTGCCCGAGGATGTTCAGCGGGAGATGCGCGAAATCGTCAAGGCGATGGCGGTGGAACTGAACGTGAAGGGCCTGATGAACGTTCAGTTGGCCTGGCAGGATGGCAAAATTTACGTGATTGAGGTTAATCCCCGCGCCTCCCGCACGGTGCCCTTCGTTTCCAAGTGTATCGGTACCTCGCTGGCAAAGGTGGCCGCGCGCTGCATGGCGGATATCTCGCTGCAGGAGCAGGGTTTTACCCGGGAAGTGATCCCGCCCTACTACAGCGTGAAAGAGGCGGTATTCCCCTTTAACAAGTTTCCCGGTATTGACCCGATTCTCGGGCCGGAAATGAAATCCACCGGCGAGGTAATGGGGGTAGCTGACACCTTTGCCGAAGCCTACTTTAAGGCCCAGCTCGGTGCCAGTGACGAGATTCCTGTTTCCGGCACGGCTTTTGTCAGTGTCCGCGAGCGGGATAAACCTGGTGTCGTTGCTGTGGCCCGGAATCTTGCGGGCCTTGGTTTTGATCTCGTCGCTACCCGGGGTACCGCAAAAATATTGCAGGACGCCGGCCTTGAGGTCGAAGTGGTCAACAAGGTGCAGGAAGGCAGGCCACATATCGTCGATATGATCAAAAATGATAAAATCCAGCTGATTGTGAACACCACCGAGGGCAGGCAGGCTACAGCTGACTCGGCGGCGATTCGCTCCAGTGCCGAGCAGTCTGGCGTCTACTACACGACAACACTGGCCGGAGGCGAAGCCGTTTGCATGGCGCTCAAGGAGGGTAGTGATACCAAGGTGCGCCGCCTGCAGGATCTACACCAGAGAATACCCCAATGAACAAGATTCCGATGACGGTCGAGGGTGAGGCAAAGCTTCGCGCCGAACTGGAACAACTGAGAAAAGTCGAGCGACCGCGGATTGTCGCTGCGATTGCGGAGGCGCGTGAACACGGCGATCTGAAAGAAAATGCCGAATACCATGCCGCCCGGGAGGAGCAGGGTTTTACCGAGGGCCGGATCCGGGAAATTGAAGGCAAGCTCAGTCACTCCCAGGTGATCGACATCAGCAGCATGCCGGCTGGTGACAAGGTGATTTTTGGCGCCACGGTAAAAATTATCAACCTTGATACCGAGGAAATGGTGACCTACCGCATCGTGGGTGACGATGAGGCAGATGTGAAAACCGGCAAGATTTCCTACCAGTCGCCCATCGCCCGCGCCCTGATCGGCAAGAATATCGGCGATGAGGTGATGGTAAAAACCCCCGCGGGTGCGGTCGAGTACGAAATTGATGATGTTCAATATATTTGATTGATCGGGCATCCCCAACACTGAAAACGGAAGCGCATTGGCCTTCCGTTTTTTTTGGGCGCTATACTTGGCAGTAGGCGACAAGGTGAGGAGGCGCTGTGACTAATTTTCAGGCAACTAACTTTCAGGAAATTAAGGGTGTGTTGTTTGACCTCGACGGTGTCTTTTACGAAGGTTCGATTCCCGTTGACGGTGGCAACGAGGTGCTGGATTTCCTGCAGTTGCAAAATATCCCCTATCGTTTTGTCACCAACACCACCACGCGCTCGCGGAATGCGCTGGTAGAGAAACTCAAATCCCTGGGTATTTTTGTGGCCGCCGATGAAATTGTTACGGCGCCGGTGGCAACGGCCAGCTACCTGAAATCAAAAGGTTACCAGCGCTGCCATCTGGTGGTGAGCAAGCTTGTGGTGGAAGATTTTGCAGATATTGATTCGGTGGATGACGATCCCGATTGCATTGTTGTCGGCGACATCGGGGAAACCTGGGACTACAGGCTGCTAAACCGGCTGTTTCACCACATATTGGCCGGCGCCGATCTTGTCGCCATGCACAAAAACCGATTCTGGAAGACCGAAGCAGGTCTGCAAATGGATATCGGTGGATTTATCGCGGCCCTCGAGTATGCGTCCGGGACAACGGCGCAGGTGGTTGGCAAACCTGCAGCCGAATTTTACCGCGCAGCAGTCGCCACCCTGGGACTGCCAGCAGAGCAGGTGCTGGTGGTGGGCGATGACGTGGAAACCGATGTCGCTGCAGGGCAGGCTGTGGGCATGACTGGTGTGCTGGTGAAAACCGGCAAATACCGTGACGATGTGCTGGCACAATCCGGCGTGGAGCCGGAAGCTGTGATCGGGTCCATCGCTGATTTACCGGGGCTATTTGCTGGCAGGGTGCAACGTTGATCTTCAGGCCGGTGCGGCAGGTTTGCCCCGAGGTGTCGCGGCGCTTTGTCCAGGCAGGATTGCGGTCAGTCTCTGTTGGAACTCCAGCGTAGCGGTCGTGAAAGCCAAAAAAGAATTGCTCATCTGAGCAAATTCGAAAGCCTGGGGTTCGGCTTCCGGGCGCGGCGCAGCAGCAGCACAATATGGCCGATTGTCTGTACCTCTGTCGCTCCCAGCTGGCTGCAGATCTCTTCAATTACCTGTTTTTTGGCCGCCCTGTCACCGACCGCAAGCTTTACTTTAATCAGCTCGTGATCATCCAGGGCTCGCTCCAGTTCGGCCACAACGCCCTCGTTAAGACCATTGCTGGCAATGGTGACTACGGGGTTGAGCTTGTGGCCCAGGCGCCGCAGATGTTTTTTCTCGTCGCTGGAAAGTTTTGCCCGGGAAAGTGTCATACAATAGCGCCCTGGTTGTTGCCGGTTTTAGTGAGGCCGGCATTTTAACGGAAGTTTAACGCTTCAGGTAATATTTGCGTCGAAATGGCAGGATCAAAAAGCAGTCATCGCTGGTTGCGGGAGCACGAACGCGATCAGTATGTGCAAAAGTCCCGCAAAGAGGGTTACCGCTCCCGCGCCAGCTATAAACTGATTGCGCTGGATGAAAAGGACAAATTGCTCAGGCCGGGAATGACAGTCGTCGATCTCGGCGCCGCCCCCGGCGGCTGGTCCCAGGTGGTGGCGGAGAAAATCGGCTCCGGCGGCCGCATTGTCGCCTCGGACATCCTGCCGATGGATGCCCTGGCCGATGTCACATTTGTGCAGGGAGATTTCACCGAACAATTGGTTCTGGGTGAAATCCTCGCGGCAATCGGTGACCCTAAGGCCGACCTTGTAATTTCAGATATGGCCCCCAATATGAGTGGTATAAAGTCGGTGGACCAGCCGGCGTCGATGTATCTGGTAGAATTAGCGCTGGATTTGGCCCTGCGGGTGCTAAGACCAGGCGGTAATTTTGTCGCCAAGATCTTTCAGGGCGAAGGGTTTGATGCTTTCCTTGCCGAGGCGCGCAAGCACTTCAAAACCGCCGTTATCCGTAAACCGGATGCTTCCAGGCCGAGATCCCGGGAAATTTATTTGGTGGCAAAAGGTCTCAGGTAGTGGTTACGAGGCGATGTTAGGGTCGCCAGCAAATGAATCAGCCGGAAAAAAGTAGAGGTTTCCTGTGAACGACATGGCAAAAAATTTAGTACTTTGGCTGATTATCGCGGCCGTTCTGATGTCTGTTTTCCAGAATTTCAGCAAGCCGGGCGTATCTTCCGAACTCAACTACTCTCGCTTTGTCGAGCAGGTGCAGGCCGGCAGGGTGAAGTCTGTAGCTATCCAGGAGCAGAAAATTGAAGGCGTGTTGCTCGACGGCAATCGCTTTGTCACTATCCGCCCGGAAGTCCCTGACGAGGGGCTTATGAAAGACCTGCTCAACAACAGTGTCGAAGTGGTTGGCCTCGAGCCGGAGCAGCCGAGTTTGTTTACCCAGTTGCTGGTAGCCTCGTTCCCAATCCTCTTGATTATCGCCATTTTTATGCTCTTTATGCGTCAGATGCAGGGAGGCAGTGGCGGTGCCGGCCGCGGCAACCCCATGTCGTTTGGCAAGAGTAAGGCCAAACTGCTGGGCGAAGACCAGATCAATACTACCTTTGCCGATGTCGCCGGTGTTGACGAGGCAAAAGAGGATGTCACCGAGCTGGTGGATTTCCTTCGGGACCCGAGCCGTTTCCAGCGCCTGGGCGGGCGTATTCCCAAGGGCGTGCTGATGGTAGGCCCGCCCGGTACCGGTAAAACACTGTTGGCGAAAGCCATAGCCGGAGAGGCCAAGGTGCCATTCTTTTCCATCTCCGGTTCCGACTTTGTAGAAATGTTTGTCGGTGTCGGTGCCTCGCGGGTGCGCGATATGTTCGAGCAGGCCAAAAAGCAGGCGCCCTGTATTATCTTCATCGACGAGATTGATGCAGTGGGTCGCCATCGCGGCGGCGGCTGGGGCGGCGGTCACGATGAGCGCGAGCAGACACTCAACCAGCTTCTGGTTGAAATGGATGGCTTTGAAGGTAACGAAGGCGTGATTGTTATCGCCGCCACTAACCGCCCGGATGTGCTCGACAAGGCGTTGTTGCGACCCGGTCGCTTTTACAGCCAGGTGTATGTCGGCCTGCCCGACATTCGCGGTCGGGAGCAGATCCTTAAAGTCCATGGCCGCAAGGTTCCTCTCGACGACAAGGTTGACCTGGGTGTACTGGCGCGTGGAACGCCCGGTTTCTCGGGCGCTGATCTCGCCAACCTGATCAACGAGGCGGCACTTTTTGCCGCCCGTGCCAACCGTCGAATCGTGACCATGGAAGAATTTGAAAAAGCCCGGGACAAAATCATGATGGGAGCCGAGCGCCGCTCTATGGTCATGTCAGAGGAAGATAAGATCAACACGGCTTACCACGAGGCTGGCCATGCCATTATTGGCCGCCTGGTGCCAGAGCACGATCCGGTGCACAAGGTGTCCATTATCCCCCGGGGCCGGGCGCTCGGCGTGACCCAGTTCCTGCCCGAGGAGGATAAATACAGTCTCACCCGACGCCAGATTATCAGCCAGATCTGCAGCCTGTTTGGCGGCCGTATTGCGGAAGAACTGATTCACGGTGAGGATGGCGTCACTACCGGGGCATCGAACGATATCGAACGGGCCACGCAAATGGCACGCAATCTGGTCGCTCGCTGGGGACTCTCTGACACAATGGGGCCGATTCTCTACGGCCAGGAGGAGTCACAGATGCCGGGTGAGGGTCACCAGATGTACTCGGAAGAAACCTCGCGTGAAATCGATATCGAGGTTCGCAAAGTGGTGAATGAGGCATATAGCAAGGCCAAGCAGATTCTGGAAGACAATATGGATATTCTCCATGCCATGAAGGACGCCCTGATGGAGTATGAAACCATCGACTCCGACCAGGTGGACGATCTTATGGCACGCAGACCGGTGCGTCCGCCACAGGACTGGTCGGACCATGACTTAGGCAGCAGCTCCGGTGGTAAAGGCCGGCAGAGTGAAGACGGGCAGGGCGCTGGCGATTCCGTCGGTGGCCCGGCCAGTC
>JBFFTH010000014.1:0-22164 GCA_041571855.1 Porticoccaceae bacterium | reverse complement strand
GGTTCCATGCCAATTTCGACGACGCTGGCGGAGGAGGGCATTGTTATTCCGCCAACCAAGCTGGTGAAGAGAGGCCGGGTCTGCCAGGCAACCATGGAAACCCTCTGTGGCGATTCCTCTGACCACAAGATCCGGGGTGATTTCGCCGCCCAGATCAGCGCCAACAGCATCGGTGTCGAGCGCTTGGGTGAATTGGCAGAAGCGCGGGGTATTCAGCACTTTGTCGAGGGCCTGGTTGAGTTGAATAACTACGGAGAGCGTCTGGCGCTGGCCGAACTGGAGAGTATCCCGGATGGTGACTATCGCTTCAGCGACCTGATGGACGACGACGGTGCCGGCAATAGCGATATCCCTATCCAGGTTACCCTCAGGGTAGAGGGCAATCGAATCGAGATCGATTTCAGCGGTACTGCTGATCAGGTGCCTGGCAATATCAACTGCCCGTTGTCGGTGACAGCGGCGGCGGTTTACTACGCCTTTCGCTGCCTTCTGCCCGAGCAGGCGCCGGCCTGTGAAGGTACTTTTCGCCACCTGAAAATTACTGCAGCCGAGGGAAGCCTGGTCAATGCCAGGTACCCGGCGGCAGTGGCCGCGGGCAATGTGGAGACCTCTTCCCGCATGGTGGACGCGGTGCTCGGCGCGCTGGCGCAGGCGCTACCCGACAGAATCCCTGCCGCCGCTCACGGCGGCATGAACAATATAGCCATGGGTTCGGCCGCGAAGGGTGGTCGGCCCCGCTGGGACTACTATGAAACCATCGGCGGTGGTATGGGCGCACACGCTCGCGGTGAGGGTCTCTCGGCGCTGCAGACACACATGACCAATACACTCAACACACCGATTGAAAGTCTGGAGAGCCACTATCCACTGCGCATCAGCCGCTATCAGGTCCGTCGCGATTCAGGCGGAGCGGGCGTCTATCGCGGTGGCGATGGCATTATTCGCGAGTTTCAATTTCTCTCCGAGGCAACCGTAACCCTGTTGACCGAGCGGCGCAGGCATCGGCCCTGGGGGCTGCATGGCGGCGGCAATGGCGCAGCGGGTGAAAACCTGCTGAACGGAAAACCCGTGGCGGGGAAAACCTGCCTGCAGGTGAGGGCGGGTGATGTACTCACGATCAAGACGCCCGGTGGCGGAGGCTATGGCGCAGGAGGCTAATTGGCCCTGTTAGCTGATTTCCGCAGCTGTCGTTTGCTGTACCAGGCCCAGGCACCGGTCAGTGCCAGTATCGCCATGCCAATGCCCACCAGATCAACCAGTATTACACCGAAAGTGCCAAGAATACGGCCACTGTGAACATCGAGCAGAAGTCTTTCCAGGCTGATTCCGGGCAGGTCTGCCTCGCCGGATATGCCATCGAAGGCTTCACCCGGTAGCGGCGAGGGACGGCTCCAGCCGCTGTCCCTATGTTTGACCTGCGCTGTATTCAGGCTGTCGATATCGAGTGTGAAGGTCTGCAGGTTGTTGCCAACCAGGATAGCGCGGTCTGTCACCTGGAGCCGGGTCATCCCTTCCGGCAAGCCCTGGACAGTATCAAGTTGCTCAACCAGTTCCCCGGAGGCATCCAGCAGCAGGAGGCTGTCACGGCATAGCGCGAGCAGCAGCGACTGGTAGCGGGCCGCACCCGCCAGGGGATAGTCGCAGTTGCCTACCAGGCGACGATTGAGGAACAACTGGTTGTCCCCTGGTTGGATTAGCCAGTCATCGCCGAGCTGAAAACCGGTGATCGGGGTTGCCTCTATGCCGTACCAGTTCAGCAACCCCTTTGAATGCAGTGTCTTTTTACTGAGATTCAGGTCGGGAGAATGGTTCAGCAGGATGCCGGTAACCACCAGCAGCAGGATAAAGCCAACCAGGAAAATGCCGATTTTCCGGTGCCAGCGCAGGGTGTGAACAATGCTCTTGCGAATCTGCTTAAGAAGTCTTGTCATCACTTGCCTGCTGTGAAAAATCCTGCCGGGTTTCCTGATGGAAGAGCAGCGCCAGCCGCACCACCTTCGAAACCGCACGAACGGAGAGCGTGGCGCCGGTGATTCCGTCAATCGACTTGTCCAGTTGCTGCGTCTCGGTCAGTTCCGCCTGACGATACTGATCCGTGAATGACGGGTAGCGGACCTCCCAGCCCCGGCTTTCACGAAAGGCGAGAATTTTAACGACTTCGACAGAATTGTCATTAACCACCACGCCTATGGTGATCGGCAGCTCCTTGCCGATTTCTTCGAGTATCCAGGCGGTCTTTTCGCCCTGTCGCCAGTAGCGCACGCGCAGGCCTTTCAGCGCATGATCGAGAATCTCTGCGCTCGCCTGTTTCAGTTCCGGCGTCAGCCAGAGCGATTTTGCTTCCGGTGTTGCCGGGGCAAATGCCTCGGCGACAAAATCCGGGCCGGTCTGGTAGATGCCCTTGGCCTGCAGCGACGGCGCTGCTGCCAGAACCAGCAACAGCAGGACCGCTCGAGCGGCCCTGCTGCAACGGGAGGTGGATTGATGCGCTAGAAGCTCCATCCAACCCCCAGGTTGAAGCCGCGCAGTTCGTCGCCGCTGTCCTTGTCCTCGCGCAGGTAGTCGGCTTTCAGCACCACGCGCGGATGCAGCCAGTAGTTGAAGCCGATATCCCACTGGGCAGTTTCGGTGTCGACACTGCTGTCGCCGGCCTGGTTGTCCCACTCGCTGTAGCGGGTGAAGATGCCCAGTTTTTGCGTCAGCTTCCAGGAGGGTTCGATATACCATCCTTCCTGCTCATTTGAGCCAACTTTGATCTGCTCAATAGCATCATCAATATCCCACTGGGCGTAGAGCGCGCGCAGTCCGAATGGGCCGCTGTTGTAGATTGCGTGGGCTTCCCAGAGCAGTGCGTCAACGCCACCGTCCTGGCCGGGAATGGTTTCGCCCTGCCAGATATCGTTCTGTTGCTGCACCGTTGCGGCAAGTTCGAGGCCGGGGACCGCGGTGTACTTGATGCGACCGGTAAAGGCCAGGTCGTCGCCCTTGGACTCGCTGACTTTCTGCCGGCCGTCGCGAATTTTCCATTTGCCTTTAGTGGGGTCGATGAACAAGCCCGAGTGGACGCCCAGGTCATAACTGAGTCCGGCTGCCATCTCACCGCTGAACAGCACGCCGCCTTCCCACCAGGTGGTGGGGAGTATGTTTTTCTCAACATTATTTCGCTCCACGCCGTAAAACGTGTCCGGCTCATGGGTTTCGTTGAGAATGCCCACTGGCGTCAGGAAGACCCCGGCCTTGGCGCGATGGTTCCGGGCGTAATCCCACTCCACATAGGCCTGCTCGATTTCCACCTCGCCGTTTTTGCCCTCACCGGCAACGTTGTGTTCTATCTCCAGTTCGGAATACATGCGCACGCTATCGTTGAACTGGTGGCCGAGGAACAGCACAAAGCGGTGCAGGTCGATTTCGTCCTTCTCGCTCGATGAGTTGTCTGAGGTCAGGTTGTTGTAATGAAGTTCCGCGTAGCCTCCGAGAGAGGTCCTGTCTGCCCATTGTGCCAGCTGGCCGACAGAACCCGTGGTGACTTCCTCCACGGCGCTGACAGTTGCCTCGGTAATTTTTTCGTTTTCGCTAACGCGTTGGTCTGTTTTGTTCAGTTGCGCCTCCAGCTCGGCAATTTTCGCCTGCTGCTGCTGGATCAGCTGCCACATTTCCTCCATTGATGGGGTGGCGGCGTGGGCTGAAGTGAGCATTGCGCTGCCAATGATTGCCGCAATCAGCTTCTTTTTATACATAGTCCGGTTTCTCCTCCAAGAGCTTTGGGTGATACAGGGCGCGACTATAAAAAAAGCGGCGGACAAATGCAAATGATTCTCATTTAGATTTAAAGATTTGTCCCTGAACTTAAATCAGGGACAAAAATAGGGGAATTTTTGCCTGCAAGGTTTTCGGCTGAGAGGGAAGCGGGTAAAATACCCAACCTTTACAGTCGGCTATTTTGCCGTTCCAGGTTAAACACAGGTATTGCTATGGATATTATGGATACGATTCGCGAGCAGATTGAGGGCAACGCGGTCATTCTCTACATGAAAGGTTCTCCCAACCAGCCCCAGTGCGGTTTCTCTGCACGCACGGTGCAGGCACTGATGGAGTGTGGTCAGCGTTTTGCTTATGTCGATGTGCTCTCCAACCCCGAGATTCGCGCCAACCTGCCCAAGTATGGCAACTGGCCCACTTTCCCGCAGTTATGGGTCAGTGGCGAGCTGGTCGGAGGGTGCGATATCGTCATTGATATGCATCAGCAGGGTGAACTGAAGCCGATAATTGACGAAGCTGCCGCCGGCGTTGAATAAAACCCTTGGGGTCTTGGCTCAGGCTATAACAGTTATAGCCATTTTCAATGAGACAACAGGGTTTTAATGTGTAAAATTTATATCCAAGTCGGATGTCATTATTCGATGCTGAACAAGACATTAACCTTTAACTGATAACAGGAGTATAGAAAATGGGTGTATTAGTTGGTAAGCCAGCACCGGACTTCACTACAGCTGCCGTTCTGGGCAACGGCGAAATTGTAGACACTTTCACACTGTCAGAAGCAATCAAAGGTAAGAAAGCGGTACTTTTCTTCTACCCGCTGGATTTCACCTTCGTCTGTCCGTCAGAGCTGATCGCTTTTGATCATCGCTACGAAGAGTTCCAGAAGCGTGGCGTGGAAGTGATTGGTGTGTCTATCGATTCCCAGTTCAGCCACAATGCGTGGCGCAACACCCCCGTGAACGAGGGTGGTATCGGACCGGTTCAGTACACACTTGTTGCAGACACCAAGCACGAAGTCTGCCAGGCTTACGACGTAGAAGCTGATGCAGGTGTTGCTTTCCGCGGCTCCTTCCTGATTGACGAGGACGGTTTGGTTCGTCACCAGGTGGTCAACGATCTGCCGCTGGGACGCAACGTCGACGAAATGCTTCGCATGGTCGATGCCCTGAACTTCCACCAGCAGCACGGCGAAGTATGTCCGGCTGGATGGAACGAGGGTGATGCCGGTATGACAGCGTCTCCGGAAGGTGTCGCCTCCTACCTGAGTGGTAATGCTGACAGGCTGTAATCAGTTCGTCATTAATCCACCGAAAGCGGAAAACCGCGGGCATGGCTCGCGGTTTTTTGTTTGATGGTAACGTATTAATATGGCGGTTGGTTCGCCTCAATATCCCTCTGGAAAGACTATGGATCCATTGCTCGATTTTACCGGCAAGGTGGTGCTGATCACCGGTGCAGCCAGTGGCTTTGGTGCCCTGCTGGCCGAGAGCTTTGACGCTCGTGGCGCCAGGCTGGTGCTGGGCGATATCGATGAGGATGGTCTCGGTGATATTGCCGCACAGTTGCGGGGTGACGTACTGACCATGGGTTGTGATGTCACGGTGGAGGCCGACTGCGCGGCCCTGGTTGATGCGGCGGTTGAAATGTACGGCGGGCTGGACATCGCCATCAACAATGCCGGCGGTTGCTCCCAGATGGTGGCTACCACGGAGGTGAGCGAGGAGTTTCTCGACCAGCAGTTCGCACTGAATGCTAAAAGTGTACTGTTCGGGATGAAATACCAGATTCCTGTAATGCAGGAAAGGGGCGGCGGCGCCATTATCAATGTCAGCTCTATGGCGGGATTGGGCGGTGCTCCCAAGCTGTCGGCCTACGGTGCCGCCAAGCATGCCGTGGTGGGCATGACCAAAACAGCCGCAGTGGAATACGCGCGCGACAATATCCGCATCAACGCTGTTTGCCCGTTTTTTGCCCTGACCCCGCTGGTTACGGACAGTGATTTCAATGACATGACGGGGTTCCTGGCCCAGGGTTCGCCCATGAAGCGCCTGGGAGAACCGGGGGAAATCACCGATGTGATACTGATGCTGAGTTCCCCGGCCAATACCTATATGACCGGGCAGGCGATAGCCATTGATGGCGGAGTCTCCGCCTACTGACTTGCATCCCATTGCGTCTGCATTGAAAAAATCCTCGGCGCAGCAATCCGGGCACCATTGCTTCTGGCTGCAACAAGATGGCATCCATTTGCCAGGTAATAACGGCTGCTGCAAAATGCCGCTCTTTTCAGGACAGTAACTATGAGTGACAAACAGGACTCCAGACGCGTCGGCATGGTGAGTCTGGGCTGCCCGAAAGCGCTGGTGGATTCCGAGCGCATTCTCACCCAGCTTAAGTTGGAAGGTTACGAGGTGACGGGCAGTTACCAGGATGCCGATGTGGTGGTGGTCAACACTTGTGGCTTTATCGACAGTGCCAAGCAGGAGTCGATGGAGGCCATAGAGGAGGCGATGCGCGAGAATGGCAAGGTGATCGTTACCGGCTGTATGGGCAAGGGTTCCGATGCAGAGGCGATTAAAGCGGCCAACCCCGCTGTGTTGAGTGTCAGCGGTCCGGCTGATCTCGATTCGGTGATGGGTGCTGTGCACACGTTTATCCCGCCCGGAGAAGAAAACCGATTCCGCCATGACCTGGTGCCGCCCCAGGGTATCAAGCTGACACCGGGCCACTATGCCTACCTGAAAATTTCCGAGGGCTGCAACCATCGCTGTGCTTTCTGCATTATTCCGGCAATGCGTGGCAACCTGGTCAGTCGCCCGATTAAGGATGTGGTGGCGGAGGCAAGGAAGCTGGTTGCAAGCGGCGTGCAGGAACTGCTGGTGATTTCCCAGGACACCTCTGCCTACGGCATCGATGTCAAATACAAGCTGGGTTTTATCGATGGAATGGCGCGTGAAACCCGCATGCAGGACCTGGCCGTGGCACTGGGCGAACTGGGTGTCTGGGTGCGCCTGCACTACGTCTACCCCTATCCACATGTCGACAACGTGATTCCACTGATGGCAGAGGGTAAGATTCTTCCCTACCTGGATATTCCCTTCCAGCATGCCAGCCCGAAAATTCTCAAGGCGATGAAGCGGCCTGCCCATGCGGAGAAAGTCCTGGCGCGTATCAAAAAATGGCGTCAAATCTGTCCCGAGTTGACACTTCGATCGACCTTTATCGTCGGTTTTCCCGGTGAGACGGAAGAGGACTTCCAGATGCTTCTGGACTTCCTGCAGCAGGCAGAGCTCGATCGCGTCGGCTGTTTTCAGTATTCCCCGGTAGAGGGTGCAGCGGCGAACCACTTGCCGGACCAGGTGCCGGAAGCCGTCAAGCAGGAGCGCTGGCAGCGATTCATGCAAACCCAGCAGAAAATCAGTGCCGCGCGGCTGGCGCGCAAGGTGGGGCAGACGCTGGAGGTCTTGATTGATGAAGTGGATGAGGAGGGAGCCATAGGCAGGGGTTGGGCGGATGCGCCGGAGATCGACGGCAATATCTATCTCAATCAGCAGTTTGATGTTATGCCGGGCGACAGGGTATGGGTGAAAATTACCCATGCCGATGAATATGACCTGTGGGGCGAGGTGCAAAGAGATGGATGAGCGTTTGCTGGATATCGAAACCAAGCTGGCCTACCTGGAAGACATGGTCGACAGCCTTAACAAGGTGATCGTGGATCAGCGCGATGAGCTTGATCGGCTGAGAGACAGCTGCCGGATTATGCTTGAGCGGATGCAGGAATACATGGATGAGGGCAAGGATGCCGCTGCGACGCCGGCAGAAAAGCCACCCCATTATTAGCCAATGGCCCTGCACTCGTCTTCGGGGTATTATTAGGCTCTCTTCTGATAATAAGCACAACAATTACGTCCAAGGGAGCAGCAATGATTATTAAACCAAGAACGCGCGGCTTTATGTGTATCACGACTCATCCTGTGGGTTGTGACGTGAATGTGAAAAACCAGATAGACTTCATCAAGTCCCTGGCACCGCTGGCGACAGATGGTCCTCGGCCTCAGAATGTTCTGGTGATCGGTGCATCGACGGGTTACGGCCTCGCCTCCAGAATCACGGCTGCTTTCGGTTATGGCGCCAAAACCCTCGGGCTTTTCTTCGAGAAGGAAGGCGCTGAGCGCAAGCCCGGTACTGCTGGCTGGTACAACTCCGCCGCCTTCCATAAATATGCAGAGCAGGAAGGTCTGTACGCCAAAAGTATTAACGGTGATGCCTTCTCCGACGAGATCAAGCAAAAAACCATAGAAATGATCAAGCAGGACATGGGCAAAGTTGACCTGGTGATCTACAGCCTGGCGTCACCCCGCCGCCAACACCCGAAAACGGGCGTGGTGTATAACTCGACCCTGAAGCCGATCGGCAAATCCATTACCCAGCGCGGTGTCAATACAGATAAAGAGGAGATTCAGGAGTTCACCCTGGAGCCGGCCAGCCAGGAAGAAATCGATAACACCGTCGCGGTGATGGGCGGCGAAGACTGGAAGATGTGGATGGATGCATTGTCCGATGCCGGCGTATTGGCGGAGGGATGTAAAACCTCGGCCTACACTTACATCGGTGAGAAAATGACCTGGGACATCTACTGGAATGGAACCATCGGTCAGGCCAAGAAGGATCTCGACAAGAGGGCGCTGGAAATCCGTAAACTGCTGGCCCCCATTGGAGGTGATGCTCGCGTATCGGTGCTAAAAGCGGTGGTTACCCAGGCCAGCGCCGCCATTCCGGTGATGCCCGTCTATCTGGCGATGCTGTTCAAAGTCATGAAGGCAGATGGCAGTCACGAGGGCTGTATTGAGCAGCTGTATCGACTCTTCACCGAGTGTCTCTACTCCAACGCGCCGCGCTTTGACGACGATGGTCGCTACCGGGTTGATAACCTGGAGCTGCGACCGGAAGTACAGCAGGCGGTTGAAGAATTGTGGGACAAAGTCACCACGGAAAACCTCAATCAGATCACGGATTTTGCCGGTTACAAACAGGAGTTTCTGCATTTGTTTGGCTTTGAGATCGATGGCGTTGATTATGATGCCGATGTGGACCCGGTCGTGCCCATAAACAACCTGGTTTAGCCCGACGGCGCCAGCCCGGCTTCGGGTTGGCGTCCGCGTGTTGAAGCCCGTGACCATTCGCACTATAAGTCCCCTCGTCAGCCGCATCACTGCGCCCAACCCCGGTCGCATGACAGCCAACGGCACCAACACCTACCTGGTCGGCTCGAACAAGGTTGCAGTGATCGATCCGGGACCCGCGATTGACAGCCATGTCGATGCCATCCTGGCTGCCTGTGGAGACCGGCTTTGCTCGGTACTGGTTACTCACACCCACCCGGATCATTCACCGGCGGCAAAAATCCTGGCAGATAGAACAGGCGCAGAGCTGGTGGGTTGCGTGTTACCCGATGACGGCCACCAGGATCTCAGTTTTCAGCCGGACAATACTGTCCGGCACGGGGATCTGTTGCAGACGTCCGAGTATACGCTGGAGGCGATTCATACCCCCGGCCATGTCGCCAACCACTACTGTTATCTTCTGCGGGAGGAGGGGCTGCTGTTTTCAGGCGACCACATTATGCAGGGCTCATCGGTGGTTATTATTCCCCCCGCTGGCAACATGGCGCACTATATCGCTTCGACTGAGGCGCTGGACAGTTATCAGATCGAAGCCATTGCGCCGGGGCATGGCGAGATCATGTCCGAGCCGAAAAAGGTCACCCGGGGCATTGTGCATCATCGCCTGATGCGCGAGGCCAGGCTGGTCAAAGCGCTGCAGGAAAAGGGCGAATCCAGCCTGGAGGACCTGCTGCCGGAGGTTTACAGCGATGTTGACCCCCTGCTCTGGAAACTGGCGAAGTACTCGCTCTGGGCTCACCTGATGAAACTGGAGCACGAGGGCAGGGCTGAAAAGCGAATTGCAGAACACTGGGCCTTTGGGGAGGAGCGCTGGCAGTTGCTGGCATCGGCTGAATAGCCGGAGTGCCGAAGCTTGCGCAAACGCTCACGTACCACCTCGGGGCCACAACTTATAATGCCTGGAAATAAAAACTGAAGAACTATGAATAACCCAACCTTTCAAGCCTCCTATTTACACCCCCGCTACTGGCTGACCTGGCTAGGCATGGGGATTTGGCGCCTGCTGGTCATGTTGCCCTATCCGGCCCTGTTAATGCTGGGCAGGCAGTTGGGCAGGCTGATCTATTTGCTAGGCAGCGAGCGGCGCATGATTGCCGAGCGCAACCTTGAGCTGTGTTTTCCTGCGCTGTCGCCGCAGGAGCGCGAACAGTTGCTGAAAAAAAACTTTGAAAATTACGGCATTGCTTTCTTTGAGGTAGGCATGGGCTGGTGGTGGTCAGACCGGCGTTTATCGAGGTTGATTTCCCTGCAAGGCATGGAGCATATCCAGGCGCTGGAGCAGTGTGGCAAAGGTGCGCTGCTGATGGCCATTCACCATACCACGCTGGAGGTTGGCGCCGCCGGTCTGGCGATGCGCTATTCCGCGGACGGCATGTATCGTCCCCACAAAAATGCTGTCTATGACTACCTGCAGGCGCGGGGTCGCAGCAAGCGCAATAGCGAGATCAGGGTTTATGAGCGCAAGGACGTGCGTTCAATCCTGCGGGCACTCAAGCGGGGCAGGATCATCTGGTATGCGCCGGACCAGGATTACGGCCCCAAGCAGAGTGTCTTCGGCACTTTCTTCGGCGTGCCTGCGGCGTCCGTGACGGCAACCGCGCGCTTTGCCCAGATGGGCAAGGCAGCTGTTCTTCCTTTCACCCATATCCGTCTGCCCGGGACAAAGGGTTACCAGGTGTCCATCCTGCCGCCACTGGAGAATTTTCCCAGCGGCGATGACGTGGCCGATGTGGAAACAGTAAACCGGGTTATCGAGCGTCTTGTGGAACAGCAGCCGGATCAATACATGTGGGTGCACCGCCGCTTTAAGACGCGCCCCGAGGGCCTTGAACCCGTGTACCCGAAACGCAAGCGCAAGAGAAAGAAAAAAAAGCCGGGTAAATAACAGTGTTCATCCGCTGACGGCTTTGAATTGCTTGTGCCCCGTCGTTGACGTCAGTACCATTACGCCTTTCTTTTTGCTCGATACTTTTTTTGAGGGATTTCGATGATAACCGGCAGCCTGGTGGCCATGGTCACGCCAATGTGTTCCGATACGCTGGAAGTTGACTGGGCCGCCCTGGAAAAACTTGTTGCCTGGCATATAGAGCAGGGTACAGACGCCATCGTTGCGGTTGGCACTACCGGTGAATCGGCGACACTGGATGTGCAGGAGCACGTCGCAACCATCGCTGCAATCGTTGATCACGCAGACGGGCAGCTCGCGGTTGTCGCCGGTACCGGGGCCAATTCCACCAGCGAGGCCATCGAACTGACCCGGGGTGCACATCACGCCGGTGCCGATGCCTGCCTGCTGGTGACTCCCTACTACAACAAGCCAACCCAGGAAGGCTTGTATCTGCATCACAGAGCTATTGCCGAGGCCGTCGATGTTCCGCAAATCCTCTACAATGTGCCGGGCAGAACTGCCTGCGACATGTTGCCGGAAACGGTTCTTCGACTGGCAGAAATTGCCAATATCGTGGGCATCAAGGAAGCCACCGGTGACCTCGCCAGAGCCAAACAATTGATTGACAGCTCGCCGGACAACTTTGCCATTTACTCCGGCGATGATGAAACGGCAGTGGAGCTGATGCTGCTGGGTGGACAGGGAAATATTTCGGTGACGGCCAACGTGGCGCCAAGGTTGATGGCAGAGATGTGTCGCCTGGCCCTGGCCGGTGAAGCTGATGCTGCCCGGGCAATTCATCAGCAGTTGTTGCCGGTACACAGGGCCATGTTCCTGGAATCGAACCCGATTCCTGTCAAGTGGGCAGTGGCGGAAATGGGCTTGATACAGCACGGTATTCGCCTGCCGCTGACACCGCTGAGTGAGGGTTACCGGAGCCAGGTGAGAGAAGCCTTGAGCGCTGCCGGTTTGCTGTAAGCCGCGTAAAACGAGTGGGAGTAGTTAAATCATGCTGAGAACTGTTAAAAGAAATGCCGGTGTTGCCCTTATGACGGCGGTTGCTTTGCTGGCTTCTGGGTGCGGCGTTTTTGAAGATCGCAGCGCTGAGTACCTCAAGTCCGGGAACATACCGGTGATGGATGTGCCGACCGGACAGGACGGTGCAACTATCGGCCAGATATATCCTATTCCCAATGTGTCCAATACAGCGCTGGCGGGTGATGAGTACAATACGCCGCGCCCTCTGCCGCTTTCGGAAACACGCCTGGAAGAGACGGTAAAAATACAGTCATTTGAAGACAACAGCTGGATTCTGATCAACAAGCCGCCGGAGGAAGTTTGGCCGCGGGTGCGCAATATACTCAGTCGCAGCTCGGTACCGGCTACCCGCGTTGATGCCAGCAGGGGTGAGATAGAAACGGCCTGGCTGGAGTTCAAGGATGATAAGACAAATCTCCACCGTTACCGCATTCGCATAGAGCCTGCCGTGCAGATCAACAGTGCCGAGGTTAAATTCCTGCACGCCCAGAAACCGCTTGTCGAAATTAAAGACACAACACCCTGGCCGGCCAGTTCCGACTCCAAGGATCGCGAGCGGGAAATGCTTGAGATGGTCGCCAATGCACTGGCGTCAGATATCAACAGCGGCACCATTTCGTTGTTGGCGCAGTCCATTGGCGGTGAGTCCAAGGTCGAATTTGTCAGCCCGCGAGTTGCCGACCCCTACCTGATACTCAAATTGCCCTATGAGCGGTCCTGGGCCTCCCTGAACTACTCCCTCTCCCGTGGTGGTTTTTCAATTATCGAAGACAGCAAGTCGACCGGTGTCGTGCGGGTGGAATACAGCCCTGTCAGGATGGAAGAGAAAGAGGAAGAAGAGGAGGGCTTTATCAGGCGCTGGATCGGGGGCGAGGATGAAACGGTCGCACCGGTGGAATACCAGGTCCTGATTGACCAGGTAGAGAGTGGTGCTGAAATCAGGATCGTCTCTGCAGACAAGACCAGTCTCGATCACGGTACCGCTACCAAGCTACTGAAGATCATCCGCTCTAACCTGTCCTAGGGGCAGCCGGCCCGGTGAAGTTTGCATCCCTCGGTAGTGGCAGCAAGGGAAATGCCACGCTGGTAAAAGATCGTAACTGCTGCCTGATGATCGATTGCGGTTTCTCAGTGCGGGAAACGGAGCGCCGGCTCAAACGACTGCAGGTCTCTCCCGCCGAGATCAGCGCGGTGCTGGTGACCCATGAACACGCGGATCACGCCCGCGGCGTGGCGGCATTTACCCGCAAGTACAAGACACCGGTCTACATGACCGCGGGAACCCGACGGGCGATAAATGACAACGTCGAAAATTTGCATCTAATTGCCAGTAGTCACGAGGTTTTTCACTGCGAATCATTTGCGGTAACACCGGTTGCAGTCCCCCATGATGCCAGGGAGCCAGTGCAGTATGTATTGCGCAATGAAAGACATGCCCTGGGCCTTTTGACCGACCTCGGTACAATCACTCCCCACGTGTTGGAAAATTTCAGCCACTGCGACGGCATGTTGCTGGAGGCAAACCACGACAGCGAGATGCTTGCCAATGGTCCCTATCCCCCAAGCCTGAAGCGCAGGGTGGGGGGTGACTGGGGGCATTTGAACAACAGCCAGGCCCGCTGGCTGCTGGAGAGAGTCTGTATTGAGAATATCCAGCAGCTTGTTCTCGGTCATATCAGTGAAAAAAACAACTGTGTTTCACTGGTGCGGGAGACCGTCAGTGATATTGCGGCAACCTTGCCGAGCGTCCACTATGCCTGCCAGGACCATGGTTTTGACTGGATTGAGTTGTCCTGAAGCGGCGCCCGCTGAACGTCGGTTAAGGTGCTGGACGGTGCTTGCTTGAGTAACAGTTCGCTGCATTCGGTTCTTTTTTCATCAACTTGCACCGTATCTGTGCAGCTTTTCCGGATTGAGGGGGCAGCTTTGTCCACAGTTAGCAAGGGCATCTTACAAAAAATATACGAAGTTTGCGTAACTCATTGATTCTTGGCGCGGAGAAACATAACCAATTGATTTATATATGCTTTTTTATCTGTATAAAAAATGATCAATCTGTTGCTGGTGCAGGCATTTCGGTCATTACGCCGAGTTTTATAAAAGTAATGAACAGAGTTATCCACAGATACTGTGGGTAACTTGCCCTGGCATTGGTCAACTTAAGTGCGTAAAATTGGTTGACTACTTGCAGGGGTGGGTGAGCTCGGGCCTGTTGCTGACCTGTTTCGCGAGCAGTTCTACATCCTGACAGCTGAATTCGGGATTGCCCTTCAGGTTGACTGTTTCCAGATAGGGCAGATAGAGCAGCGGTTTAATATCCCCAATGGCATTGTCCGAAAGATCCAGGAACCTGAGACCGGTAAACGCTGTAATACCCTCGATGCTGGCAACCCCGGCATGTGAGCAGTTCAGCCGGGTCAGCTGCTCTGCCCGGGTGATGCGCTGGTCAGTGATGACCTGATTAACGCAGGCTGCGAGTGCGGCGTCGCTGATCTTGTGCCCGGAGTAAAGGGCGGGAGGATTGTAGACCGTCTTCTCGTTGACAGTGACGGTGTAGCGTTCGCAACCGGAAATGAACAAACAGCATGCGGCAATAAAAAGCAGGTTTTTTGTTGTCATAGAGAATATCTCGATGGAAAAACTGTGTAATATCCCCTTGCCGTTTGCTGTATCTGTTTCACAATGGTGCAGGGTACACAGCTAATTCTAGACCAGTTCCATTAGCGGAGAGAACCGATGGGCCGGGATTCTGATAAAGAGTTTTAACATAGTGTTTGGAGACTGAAAGATGAAAACGTTGATTAATTTTATGGTAGTTGCACTCGTGCTGGTTTTGGCCGGATGCACTTCTATCGACCCCTATACCGGTCAACAGAAGACCAGTAACACAGCCAAGGGGGCCGGTATCGGCGCCCTTGCGGGAGCGGTGATCGGTGCCGCAACCGCCAGCAGCGATGATCGCGAGAAAGGTGCCATCACCGGTGCTCTCGGCGGCGCGGCGATCGGCGGAGGAATTGGCTATTACATGGATCGCCAGGAAGCCGCACTGAGAGCGAAGCTCGAGGGCAGCGGCGTTCGCGTGGTTCGCGAAGGGGATAATATCCGCCTGGTGATGCCGTCCAGTATCACCTTCGGCGTGGATCGGCACGAGGTGCGCCCCGAGTTCTACGGTACCCTGGAGTCTGTCGCCGTTGTGCTGGCTGAGTTTGACCAGACCAACATTCGCATCGCCGGTCACACCGATTCCACCGGCAGCTCTGAATATAACCAGACCCTCAGTGAACGCCGTGCCGGCAGTGTTGGTCAATTCCTTTCCAGCCATGGCGTGGCCTATGGGCGCATCTACAGCACCGGGTACGGAGAGCGCTACCCGATTGCCAGCAATGATACGGCAGCGGGCCGCCAGGCCAACCGTCGTGTTGAACTGGAGCTTGTACCCCTGGGGCGGTGACTGCAGATACTTGCAACATGGTCATCCTACCTCGGCCCGGCTTTGAACACCGGGCCGATTTGCTTGCAGCGGAACTCGGTGTTCCTGCCTGCCGCGAAGCAGCGACTGAACCGGATGATTTCGCCCTGGCGCTTTGCCTGGATGGCGGTGGCCTGTCTCTGAAGCTGCCGGGCCCAAAGGCGCCGGGCGCGGTGCGCTGTGATTTTGCCTCCGGTAGTGCCAGGCACCGACGGCTTTACGGCGGTGGCAGGGGGCAGGATATCGCCAAAGCTGTGGGCCTTAACAAAAAAGGTTTCAAGCCCCGGGTGCTCGATCTCACGGCGGGTCTTGGGCAGGATGCTTTTGTGCTGGCGGCGCTGGGCGCGAGGGTTACCATGGTGGAGCGCCATGCTGTTGTTCATGCGCTGTTGGCCGACGGTCTGGCGCGGGCAAAAGATGAGCGGGACGATGCAGATCTGCAGGTCACACTGGAAAGGATGGCGCTTGTTAGATCCGAGGCTGCGGATTATCTGCGCGCGCTAACCGAGCCCGATTTGCCCGATATTATTTATCTCGACCCGATGTTCCCACCGCGAGAAAAGTCCGCCAAGGTAAGAAAAGAGATGCAGGTTTTCCACCAGCTGGTCGGTGGAAATGAAGATGCGGATTCGCTGCTGGCGCTGGCTTTAGAGAGGGTGCGCTACCGGGTAGTGGTCAAAAGGCCAGCCCATGCACCATTTCTTGCGGCAAGGGAACCGGGCTATTCGTTGAAGGGAAAATCAACCCGCTTTGATATTTATCCGATAAGGAAACTGCCTGTCTAGAAACCGGGTTACAACGAGAGCCATTGCTCAGCCCTTTTCAAGCCCCTTCAGATAATCGTAGATCGCCATTTGTGAGCGAATTTTTTTCCGGTTACCGCGCTTGACGTAGTTGTTGTTCTGTTTGCCATCAATCACGCGGGCTTTGACGGTATCCCGGAATTGCAGGTCGAGAATTTCGATGATCCACCTGGCAAGTTTTTTGCTGTAGATCGGACAGCCCACTTCAACACGCCGGTCAATATTGCGGGTCATCCAGTCCGCCGATGAAATAAATACCTTCGGATCGCCATGATTGTGGAATACCATCACCCGCGGGTGCTCCAGAAAGCGGTCGACAATGCTGATGGCGGTTATATTCTCCGACATCCCATCCTGTCCGGGAATGAGGGAGCACATGCCGCGCACGATCAGGCGGATTTTGACCCCCGCATTGCTGGCATTGTAGAGAGCGTCGATCAGCCCCTGGTCGACCAGGTTGTTTACCTTGATGTCAATCGCGGCTTTCTTGCCTTTTCTGGCAGTTCTGATTTCATCCTCTATCAGCTCCATCAGCTTGTCGCGCGTGTTTACCGGCGACACCATCAGGTGCTCAAAGTCAAAGCGCCTGAAGCTGTATTCAATATAGGTAAACACATTGCGTACTTCCTGGCAGATTTCCTGGTGAGCAGTAAACAGTGAAAAATCGGTATAGATGCGTGCAGTGTCTTCATTGAAATTGCCGGTGCCGACATGGGCATAGAGCTTGTCCGCGTTGCCTTCACGCCTTACAACCAGGCAGAGTTTCGAGTGAACTTTGAGTGTCGGTATCCCGAGTGTGACCTTGATGCCGGCATCGGCAAGTTGCTCAGAGAGTTCAATATTGTGCGATTCATCAAAGCGAGCCTTGAGCTCCACATTGACCACCACTTTTTTACCGTTGCGCGCGGCATCGAGCAGGCTGTCGACGATCAGAGAATGATCAGCCACGCGGTAGACATTGATGCGTATTTCAGTCACGGCGGGGTCAAATGCGGCCTGACGTACAAACTCCGAAAAATGGTTGAATTGGTGGTAGGGATAGTAAAGCAGGATATCTTCGTTGCTGATGGCGTCGAATACGGTGATGTGATCTGCGAACTGAGAAGTCTTGATCGGCGCGATCGGCACGTTCTCCAGGTACTTTGGACCGAGGTTCGGGAAACCGATGAAGTCGCGCAGGTTGCGGTAGCGGCCACCGGGCACCAGGCTGTCGAGCTCATCAAAGCCGAGCTTGTTGGCCAGCAGGTTTTGCACTTGATAGGGCATGCTTTTGTCGAAGCTGAAGCGTATCGGTTCCGATAGCTGGCGCTGCTTGACGCCCATTGCCATTTTTTCCAGCAGTGCGGTATCCAGATCGTTGTCCAGCTGGTACTCCGCATCGCGATTGATTTTCATCGACCAGGCACGCATCTTTTCCGGCTTGAACATATGGCCGAAAATGTCGTCCATGCAGTAACGAATTACATCATCGATCAGCATGTAATATTTTTTCGCACGGGACTCATCGGACAGGATCTGGATAAAACGGGGCAGGCCGCTGGGAATATCGATCAGGGCAAAATGGCTGTTAAACTTAACCCTGATTTCCACCACCAGGTACGAGTCGCGGTCGTTTACCTGATGGCCCAGATCTGATTCCGGTTCGATCCAGAGGGGCACTATGTGGGGCAGAATGTTGATGCGAAAATAGTTTTTTAGCCACCTGCCCTGGTTTTGAGAGAGCTTTTCTTCGGTCAGAACGTGAATTTTTCTGCGGCTCATTTCCGCATTGATTTCGCTGTGAATCTCGCTGAAGAGGTCGGTGGATTCGGAGATTCTTTTTTGCACCTTGCGCAGTAATTTTATCGCTGTCTTGTCGTCTCCTCTGACTGCTGCCAGCTCCGCTTCCCTTTGCAGGTCAGCGACCCGGACCCGGAAGAACTCATCCTGATTGTTCGAAAAAATGCCCAGGAAACGCAGCCGCTCAATGACGGGGTTGCTGGTGTCAGCAGCTTCCTGCAAGACGCGGTTGTTGAAGGAGATCCAGCTCAACTGGTAGGGGAAATAAGTAAACTCGTCTGCCATAGTTCCAACGCCTATAGTTTTCATGCTTTAACAGAACAGTCGATTATTTTACCCGTAGCACTTTTATGCCTAAGTCATGGGAAAACAATCCCGGGTCAGCCCTGAACCAGTAATTTCTCCATGATGCGCTGAAAAATTACACTGAGCGTGTCCAGGTCTGCAACGCGTACACACTCGTTTACCTTGTGAATGGTTTCATTCACCGGGCCCAGTTCCACCACCTGTGTGCCAAGGGGTGCGATAAAGCGCCCGTCAGAGGTGCCGCCGGCCGTTGAGAGTTCGGTCGGGGTGCCCGTCACTTCCTGAATTGCCTCAGCGGCGGCTTCGACCAAAGCTCCTTCTTTCGTCAGGAAGGGCTGGCCGCTCAGGCTCCAGTCGATCGTATAGCGTAGCTCGTGCCGGTTCAGTATCGCCTCGGTTCTCTCCCGCAACTGCTGTTCCGTGACTTCGGTAGAAAAACGGAAGTTGAAGATTACCTGCAGCTCGCCGGGAATGACATTGGTGGCACCGGTGCCGCCCTGGATATTGGAAATCTGGAAGCTGGTGGCGGGGAAGAATTCGTTGCCGTTGTCCCAGGTCTCGGCCGCCATCTCCACCAGCGCCGGGGCGGCAAGGTGAATCGGGTTGTCGGCCAGTTGCGGATAGGCGACATGCCCCTGGGTGCCTTTGATTGTCAGCTTGCCCCCGAGGGATCCGCGGCGACCGTTTTTTATCACGTCGCCAACCCTTTTGCTGCTCGATGGCTCGCCGACAAGACACCAGTCGGGAGTGATGCTTTGCTGGCGCAACCACTCTACCACCTTGACTGTGCCATCCACGGCAGCGGCTTCTTCGTCACTGGTGATCAGGAAGGCAATCCGGCCACTGTGGTCGGGGTGTTCGGCAGTGAAGTTTTCAACGGCGGTGATCATCGCCGCGAGCGAGCCTTTCATGTCTGCCGCGCCGCGTCCGTAGAGTACGCCGTCCCTGATCGTCGGCTCGAAGGGCGGTGTTTGCCACTCGGTGGCCTTGCCGGGTGGCACCACGTCGGTGTGTCCGGCGAAGCAAAGCGTTGGCCCGTCTTTCCCCTTCACTGCCCAGAAGTTTTCCACATCGCCAAAGGGCAGTCTGACGACAGAAAAGCCGAGATTTTCAAGCCGTTCTATCATTAGCTGCTGGCAGCCGGCATCCTCCGGAGAAACGGATTGTCGACTGATCAGCCTGCAGGCCAGATCGACAGTTGGGGAGAGCGTGCTCATTGAGAGTCCAGGTACTGGTTTGCCAGCGCCTAAGTGTAACGGCCCACTGGATTGCCGGCTAGGGGTCAGTTTCCTCTGCTGATCGTTTTTGTTGGCATGGTTCGGGCCCGGCTGCGGCAGAAGTCGGTCTCTCAAACACCCGCAGGGAATTGTTGCAATAAAAAACCCCGACCAGGTTCAACCAGTCGGGGTGACATGAGATGCATGGCTGTCCAGGCTAGTTGCTGCTGTGCAGGGCTTCGTTGAGTTCCACTACAGATTTGTTGGTCAGGCATTCCACTGCACCGGTCACTGAGTTGCGACGAAACAGCAGATCGCTCTCGCCGGACAGATCCCGGGCTTTGCTTTCAGATACGGGTTCGCCGTGGTCGTCCAGCACCACCACCTTGGTTCCCGCCGTGATATAGAGCCCCGATTCCACCGTGCAGCGATCTCCCAGCGGGATGCCGACACCGGCATTGGCGCCAAGCAGGCACTCCTTGCCGATGGAAATCACGATATTGCCGCCACCGGAGAGGGTGCCCATGGTGGAGCAACCGCCGCCCAGGTCGGAACCGGCACCGACAAAGACGCCGGCCGAAATACGGCCTTCAATCATATTCGGGCCCTCGGCGCCGGCGTTAAAGTTGACGAAGCCCTCGTGCATGATGGTGGTTCCGTCGCCAATGTAGGCCCCGAGGCGGACTCGCGCTGTGTCGGCAATCCGCACTCCGGCGGGCACGACGTAGTCGGTCATTTTCGGGAACTTGTCGATGCAGTCGACCGACAGGGTTTTTCCGAGCAGGCGGGCCTCAAATTGGCGGTCAGCCAGTT
Organism: Porticoccaceae bacterium; assembly: GCA_041571855.1. Lineage (GTDB taxonomy): Bacteria > Pseudomonadota > Gammaproteobacteria > Pseudomonadales > Porticoccaceae > JACKOF01. Next base: position 1,903 of record JBFFTH010000014.1, on the reverse strand, counting down.
CATTTATATCTATGGCGCCTTCACTGGTCCAGGCGACATTGGGCAGCACGCCGAAGATGCCGCTCAGATCTGTGCCGTGGGGCTTGACCAGCCGGTGTGAGATCAGCTGCAGTTTCAAGTAGGCCTCGGGCACCGACGTCGGCGCCGAATCCGTTTCCAGAACACAGGCCACAGCGGGGCGCTCACTGCGTTGTAATTGTTCGGCGATAAAGGCCTGTTCGTCTTCTCCGGCAGCCTCCAGTGCGTTCACCAGCTTGGCCAGGGCTTCATCGTTGAGAGCGGTGGCCTGGCTGCCGCCAGTATAGCCAATGGTCGCCGAGAGCGCCTTGTGCAGCGCTTCGCTGCCGTTAATCATCGGCTGCGGGTAGAAAACCTCCAGCCAGTCACCTTTGCTGTTGACGGTGCCGACACCGAGTCCAAAACTAAACAGTGGAGTCATCTTTTTGTTTCCTTAAACTTAGGTATTAAACAGTTCTCGATAGCGTGCTTCGCTGAAGCCGATTTCAATGATACTGCCTGTTTCCAGCACAGGTCGCTTGATCATGGTTGGGTGTTCAGTCAGAAGGTCGACGATATTTTCTCCGCTGACATTGTTTTTTACCTCTTCGGCCAACTGTCGCCAGGTGGTGCCCCGTTTGTTGAGTACCTTCTCCCAACCTGCGTAATTCACCCACTTTGCAACTGTTTCGGAGTCAATGCCGTCGCTGCGGACATCATGAAATGCATAATTGACCCCGTTTGATTCCAGCCACTTGCGAGCTTTCCTGATGGTATCGCAATTTTTGATGCCGTAGAGGGTTGTCATTGGCTGTTGTGTATCCCCTGAAAAGGCGGCTATTTTAACAGAATCATGGCTGGAGGTGGACTGCAGTAGATATTGCCCATTCTTGACTATACTGTTCACTGCAGTTTGACTGCTATCCATTGCCAGCGGCTGGGCTTGCCTGATGAGGGGTCAATGTTTGTTGAATGGATAATCAGAAGAGCGTGGCGGGGCAGCTGCGACTGTTCATGGCGGGCACCGGGCGACCTCCGCGAAGTTAGGCGTATAGCTTTGCAGATGCCCTGATGGCACGGTTGCCGTTTTTTTGATCTTGCAGATTAGTCTTTCCCAGGTGCGAAGAGCAATGAAAACCCTGACATTTATACGACATGCAAAATCCAGTTGGGCCGACCCGTCACTGGCGGATATTGATCGCCCGCTGAATAGCCGTGGCCGCAGCAATGCCCCGGACATGGGGGAACGCCTGTTGAGTCTCGGTGTGACCTTCAGCCGTATTTATTCCAGCCCGGCAAAGCGGGCGCGCACCACGGCTGGACGGATTGCCGAGGCGATCGGTTATCCAACTGAGCAGATACAGCTGGAGGAGGAACTCTATACTTTCAGTCATGCGGGTATTCTGGGCTGGCTGCGAGGCCTGGATGAAACAGAGGATAATATCGCGGTGGCAGGTCACAATCCGGCGCTGACTGACCTGGTGAACTACCTTTCTGGTGAGGGCTTTTACAACATTCCGAGCTGCGGGATAGTGCAGCTACAGCTAAATATTGACCGCTGGCAGGAACTGGAGAGTGGCTGTGCAGAAATCGTGTTTTATCTGAACCCGAAAAGAAGGGAAGAAATTCAGTCAGGAGCCTAAGCCGTGAGCAAAACGGAAAGCTGGAATACAATCCAGGCCGCGCCATAGGCGAGGAAGCTGTAGGCGACAAACATTTGCACCGGCAGGCGCCATGAACCCGTTTCCCGACGCAACACTGCCATGGTAGACACACATTGCAGGGCAATGGCGAAAAACACCAGCAACGACAGCCCCGCCCCGACGGGAAGGCCGCTATTCTGGATATTTTCGGCCAGTGAAATGACGTTTTCATCAGCCCCTTCAATGCCAAACAGGGTCCCCAG
>JBFFTH010000013.1:0-22606 GCA_041571855.1 Porticoccaceae bacterium | reverse complement strand
GCAACCATCATATCGAGCGTGGGAATACCCTCGGTAATACAGACAATGTGCTTGATACCGGCATTTGCCGCCTCGAGGATAGAGTCTTTACAGAACGCGGCAGGTACGTAGATCACTGAGGCATCTGCTCCCGTTTCTGCCACGGCCTCTGCAACAGTGTTAAAAACCGGCAAATCGAGATGCGTAGTGCCACCCTTGCCGGGTGTTACACCACCGACCATTTGTGTGCCATAGGCAATCGCCTGCTCCGAGTGGAATGTACCCTGACCGCCGGTGAAACCCTGGCAGATAACCTTGGTGTCTTTGTTAATCAGAATTGACATGTTTATTTGCCCTCCGCTGCTTTAACCGCCTGCTGGGCCGCATCGGTCAAACTGGTTGCCGCAATGATGTTCAAACCGCTATCAGACAGGAGCTGGGATCCACGGTCAGCATTGTTGCCCTCAAGACGGACAACAACCGGAACATTGACACCCACCTCTTCTACTGCGCCAATCACACCTTCGGCTATCAGGTCACAGCGAACGATACCACCGAAAATGTTGATAAGTACCGCCTTTACTTTTTCATCGGAAAGAATGATTTTAAACGCTTCAACCACACGCTCCTTGGTTGCACCACCACCCACATCAAGGAAGTTGGCCGGTGCACCTCCATGCAACTTGACGATATCCATGGTGCCCATTGCCAATCCGGCTCCGTTGACCATACAGCCAATATTGCCATCCAGCGCGACATAGTTGAGATCCCACTGGGCCGCGTTGGCCTCGCGGGGGTCATCCTGGGAGGGGTCATGCATTGCACGCAACTGTGGTTGACGATAGAGGGCATTGCCGTCGATATTGATCTTGGCATCGAGGCAATGGAGGTTTCCCTCTTCTGTGATCACCAGTGGATTGATCTCCAGCAGCGCCAAATCCCTTTCAGCAAACAGTTTGGCGAGGCCCAGGAAGATATTGACAAACTGCTTGACCTGGTCACCCTGCAGGCCCAGCTTGAAGGCCAGTTCACGCCCCTGGTAAGGCTGTGCGCCTACCAGTGGATCGATTTCAGCTTTGAGGATTTTCTCCGGTGTTTCATGGGCAACTTTTTCGATCTCTACACCACCTTCTGTCGAGGCCATAAAGACAACACGGCGGCTGGAACGATCAACCACTGCACCGAGATAAAGCTCCTGGGCGATGTCCGTGCAGGACTCAACAAGGATGCAGCTCACGGGCTGACCGTTTGCATCTGTCTGATAGGTCACCAGGCGATTGCCCAACCATTTGCGGGAAAATTCTTCAATTTCCTCTTTGTTGTCGACCAGCTTGACACCGCCAGCCTTGCCTCTGCCACCTGCGTGAACCTGGGCTTTTACAACCCAGCGATCTCCGCCAATAGTGGAAGCAGCAGCAACAGCCTGAGAGACAGTTTCAGCGGCTACACCCTTGGATACAGGCAAGCCGTATTCAGCAAAGAGCTGCTTTGCTTGATACTCGTGTAGATTCATATTGATTCCTGTTCGCTGTAGATTTTTGACACTGAAAAACGCCAGATCAGCGATGTCTGGCGTTTTTCGGGCGCGTAGTTTATCTGAAATTAACGGCGTTTTCGATTCGGGATATGAATTGCGTGCCCATGGACGGACAGCGCCGCTTCATGCACGGCCTCGGAAAAGGTCGGATGAGCGAAAACCATCAAGGCGAGATCCTCGGCTGTGCTGCCAAATTCCATGGCAATTGCCACCTGCTGAACCAGTTCTGCGGCCGCCGGGCCGATCACATGGCACCCCAGAATCCTGTCTGTTTCACCGTGGGCGATAATTTTGACAAGGCCCTCCGGATCATCAGCAGCCAGTGCCCGACCGCTGGCTACAAAGGGAAACATGCCAACATTGTAATCATCGCCCGACTGCTTTATTTCCTGCTCGGTTTTGCCGACCGTGGCAATTTCAGGATGGGTGTAAATGACATTGGGAATTATGTCGTAGTTGATCTGCGTCTTCTGGCCGGCAATCCGTTCGGCAACCATGACACCTTCTTCCGAACCTTTATGGGCCAGCATTGGCCCCCGCACCACATCACCTATCGCCCAGACACCGGGGGCATTGGTTGCGCAGTGGTCATTGACAAAAATAAAGCCCCTCTCGTCCAGCTCTACGCCACAGCCCGGATCCAGCAGGTTCTCGGTGTTCGGGCGACGCCCGACGCAAACAATAAGTTTATCGAAGGTAATCTGCTCGGTTTCACCGTCAGCATTTTCATAGCTGACCACAACTTCGCTTCCGGTTACTTCCGTGCCAGTAACCCTGCACCCAAGCCGAATATCCAGGCCCTGTTTCTTGAAGGTCTTTGCGGCTTCCCGCGCTATCTGCTTGTCCATAATGGCAAGAAAATCTTCCAGCGCCTCCAGCAGGACAACCTCTGACCCGAGACGTTTCCAGACACTTCCCAGTTCGAGGCCAATAACACCCGCACCGATAATGCCCAGTCGTCGCGGAACTTCCTCCAGTTCGAGGGCGCCGGTCGAGTTGATAATGACCTCGTTATCTACCGGTGCCGGCGGAATTTCGAAGGGCTGTGAGCCCGTGGCCAGGATGACATTCTCAGCCTCAAGGATCTGCTGATTGCCATCGTGATCGGTCAACTCAACCCGGCGACCTGAAAGCAGGCGCCCGGAACCCGACAGGGAGGTCACCCCGCTGGCCTTGAAGAGCGAAGCAATACCACCCGTCAACTGGTTGATAATCTTGTTCTTGCGCTCGATCATTGCAGGAACATCGAGGCCGACACCGTCCACAGTGATACCGTGGCCCTGCAGGCCTTTTTCTATCATATGGTACTTGTAGGAGCTGTCCAGCAATGCCTTGGAGGGGATACAACCGACATTCAGGCAGGTGCCACCATTGACTGTCTTTCCATCCTCGTCTTGCCATTTCTCGATACAGGCTGTCTTCAATCCCAGCTGCGCCGCTCTTATTGCAGCAACATATCCTGCTGGGCCTGAGCCGATTACAATAACATCGTATTTATCTGACATGGTTACACCATATATATCAATAGGTTAATAGCTATATTTCAAGCAGAATCTTTGCCGGGTTCTCGATCATTTCCTTGATTGAGACCAGGAACTGGACAGCTTCTTTACCATCTATCAGGCGATGATCATAGGACAGGGCCAGGTACATCATCGGGCGAACAACAATTTCGCCATTCTCGACAACCGGCCTATCCTGGATTTTGTGCATGCCCAGAATCGCCGTCTGGGGCGGATTGAGAATCGGCGTGGAAAGCAAAGACCCAAACACGCCGCCATTGGTAATAGTAAAGGTGCCCCCGGTCATCTCCTCGATGGTCAGCTTACCCTCTCGGGCCCGGCTACCATATTCAGCAACTTTACACTCAATATCAGCAATGGTCATCTGGTCAGCATTTCGCAGTACAGGGACAACCAGGCCTTTATCCGTAGAGACCGCTACGCCAATATCCTGGTAGGCGTGATAAACAATGTCCGAGCCGTCGATAGACGCATTGACAGCCGGGAAACGTTTCAGCGCCTCACAGGCAGCACGGACAAAAATACCCATGAAGCCCAGCCGGGTGCCGTTATGGACGCTGGCAAACTCATCCTTGAACTGTCTGCGAAGGTTCATTACACGATGCATATCCACCTCGTTAAAGGTGGTAAGCATCGCGGTATTCTGGGTCACCTGCAGCAACCTTTCCGATATACGCATCCGCATCCGCGTCATCGGCACTCTTTTTTCAACCCGGTTGCCGGCGGATACGGTCTCTACCGGAGGAGTGTGCTCAGCACTGTCAGCAGCTACCTCGGATGGTACCCCACCACCGACCTTTGTAGAGGCCGACTGAGCTGTGCGGAAGGCCTCGACGTCTTCCTTTGTGATCCTGCCATCGCGACCGGATCCGGTGACCCGGGCAAGGTCAATACCCTCTTCTTCAGCCAGCTTTCGTGCCGACGGACTTGCAGGCGATGCGTCTGCTTGTTCAGGTTCAGGATTTTGATCACGGGGTTTTTCAACATCGGCGGAGGCAGCCTCACCGGGGGTGACAATGGCGATAACCTCATTGCTGAGCACATCGGCTCCCTCGGGCTTCAACACCTCGCTCAACACGCCGTCTGCGGGCGCGACAACTTCCAGCACCACCTTGTCCGTCTCGATGTCGACCAGCAGTTCATCCCTGCTCACGCTGTCACCCTGTTGCTTGTGCCAGGCAGCGATGGTGCCCTCCTGGACGGACTCGGGAAAGGTTGGAGCTTTAATCTCTATCGTCATTTTTGTTATCACCTTAAGCGGTATTTTTAATCAATAACCTAGCGCTTTGTCTATAAAACGCTGCTGCTCTTCGAGGTGCGTCGACATATAGCCAGCAGCTGGGGCGGCCGAAGCTTGCCGTCCTGCATATTTAAGACCCATTCCAGGATGGGTCTTTCTGACCGCGCGCTTGAAATGGTGCAGCGAGCTGTACCAGGCACCCTGGTTAATGGGTTCTTCCTGGCACCAGACGATGCATTCAAGGTTAATATAGGGCGCCATGACTTCACTGAGCAATTTTTCAGGGAACGGATAGAGCTGCTCTATTCGGACAACGGCGGTATCGGTTATTCCTCGTGCCTGGATTTCTTCGTAGAGGTGATAATAAACCTTTCCGGAACAGAGAATAAGTTTTCTGGCTGTGGCCGGGTCTGCGGCACACCGATCGCCAATAACCGGCATGAACTCTCCAGATGCGAGGTCTTCCAGGCTCGACGTCGCCAGTTTATGTCGCAAAATCCATTTGGGACTCATCACCACCAGCGGCCTGCGCATGGGTCGTATGGCCTGCCTTCTCAGCAGGTGGAAGATCTGGGCCGGGGTTGTCGGGATGCAGACCTGTATGTTGTGTTCCGCACACAGCTGCATAAACCTTTCCAGGCGCGCTGAAGAGTGCTCGGGCCCCTGGCCTTCATAACCGTGGGGCAGCAGCATCGTCAATCCGCACAGGCGACCCCACTTGTGTTCACCGCTGGTAATAAACTGGTCAATCACGACCTGGGCGCCGTTGGCAAAATCGCCGAACTGGGCTTCCCAGATCACCAGATAATTGGGCGCCGTGGTCGCATAACCGTACTCAAAACCCAGCACTGCCTCTTCCGAGAGGAACGAATCGTATAATTCAAACGACGGCTGATTCTCGGAAAGATTCTTCAACGGCGTATAAGTGGAGCCATCTTTCTGGTTATGAATCACCGCGTGGCGATGTGAAAAGGTGCCGCGGCCTACATCCTGACCGGTCAGGCGAATGTTGTAGCCCTGCTCCAACAGGGTGGCATAGGCAAGCAGTTCTGCCATACCCCAGTTGAGCTCAAGTGCTCCGCCGGCCATTTTGCGCCTGTCATCGTAAATTTTGCCTACCTGGCGCTGCACGACAACGCCGTCCGGTACGTGGCTGATTTTATCAGCCACCTGCTTCAGCGCCTGAAGCCGATAACCTGTATCAGCAGGCGTTTCCCAGTCATGGCCGATATAAGGCGACCAGTCGACAAAGAGTTCCTTGTCCGGCTCCGTAACCAGGTTGTTGGTAACATCGAGACCCTGATCCAGCTTTTCACGATAACTGTCCAGGTACCCAGCCGCCAGTTCCTTATCCACAACGCCTTCGCTGACCAGGTGATCCGCATAGAGGGTCCGTGTGGTCGGGTGCTTCTTGATAAGCTTGTACATCAGGGGCTGGGTGGCAGATGGCTCATCGGTTTCGTTGTGGCCGCGGCGCCGGTAACAAAACAGATCCAGCACAATGTCCTTCTTGAACTGCTTGCGATAATCAACAGCGAGCAGCGCTGCAAAGATAACCGCCTCGGGATCATCACCATTGACGTGAATAATGGGCGCCTGCACCATTTTCGCCACATCGGTGCAGTATTCGGTGGAACGGGCGTCCTCCTGCAAGCTGGTGGTAAAGCCGACCTGGTTGTTGAGAATAACGTGGATCGTGCCACCGGTCTTGAAGCCCCGCGTCTGCGACATCTGGAAGGTTTCCATAACCACTCCCTGCCCCGCAAAAGCGGCATCACCGTGCACAATGATCGGTGCAACCAGGTCGCCGTTCTTGTCCCCCCGGCGGTCCTGGCGAGCCCTGGTCGAGCCCTCTACCACGGGGGAAACGATTTCCAGGTGTGACGGGTTAAAAGCCAGCGCCAGGTGCACTTCGCCACCGGATGTCATGACGTTGGAAGAGAAGCCCTGGTGGTATTTAACATCGCCGGATGTGGCGATCAGTTTTTTGCCCTCGAACTCGGAAAACAGGTCTCCGGGGTTTTTGCCCAGCAGATTAACCAGAACATTGAGCCGGCCACGGTGCGCCATGGCCAGTGTTATCTCCTTTACCCCGTAGTGGCCAAGGCGATCAACCAGACTATCCAGCATGGGTATCAGAGACTCGGCACCCTCGAGACCAAAGCGCTTGGTGCCCGGATATTTGGAATCCAGATGTTTCTCCAGGCCCTCTGCGGCGGAAAGCCTGGCAAGCGCAAACTTGCGCTGCTCCGCATCAAAGCTAGGCCGGGAGCGAACACTCTCAAAGCGCTGTTGCAACCACTGCTTTTCCTCGAGAGAAGTGATATGCATGAATTCCGGGCCGACATGTCCACAGTAGGTTTTTTCCAGGGCTTCGATGATCTCAGCCAGTGTTGCCTCTTCCTTGCCGATAAAGAGTGGTCCTGTCTGGAACGTGGTATCGAGATCCGCCTCGGTCAAGCCATGGAAATTATGCAGCTGCAGGTCCGGCAAAGCCTGCCGCTCCATCAAGCCCAGGGGGTCCAGTCTTGCTTTCTGATGACCGCGACTTCTGTAGGAATTGATTAACTGTAGAACCTGAACCTGTTTGCGCTCATGTTCAATATTGACACCCCCTGAACCAGGTGCCGGTGTGGGACGCGCCCGACCGCGTCCCAGGAGCTCAAAGTGAGCCTGGATCGTGGCATGGGAGATATCGGGTGACTGCCGGCCATTGACTGCCGGCAGACCATCAAAGTATGTGCGCCATTCTTCTGAAACACTGTTGGCATCATGAAGATAGCTGTCATAAAGGTCTTCGACATACCCAGCGTTTCCTGCCGACAAGTGCGAGCTTGATAGAAACTGCTGCATAATGTTTTCAGACATCTTTTTTGTCCTCAAAGAAAACCCTGCGTCACCGAGCGTCTTCCAGAACCGACAGATGACGCATGTTTTTTTAGGTGGCGCTTCTCAACAGCATGTTGCGTATGTGGCCGATCGCCCGGGTCGGGTTTAAGCCCTTGGGACAAACGGAAACGCAGTTCTGTATACCATGACAACGAAACACGCTGAACGGGTCGTCCAGCTTGGCCAGGCGATTTTCCGTATCCGTGTCGCGGCTGTCAGCCAAAAAGCGGTAGGCCTGAAGCAACCCGGCGGGACCAATAAATTTATCCGGATTCCACCAGAAAGACGGGCAGCTCGTTGAACAGCAAGCGCAGAGAATACATTCGTAGAGGCCGTCGAGCTTTGCCCTCTCCTCTGGCGATTGCAGGCGTTCAATTGCTGGCGCTGGTGTGTTGTTCACCAGGTAGGGCTGCACCTTTTCGTACTGCGCGTAGAACTGGGCCATATCGACAACCAGGTCGCGAACAACCGGTAGCCCGGGTAGCGGACGCAATACCAGCGTGTTGTTTTTCACACACTCGGACAGAGGGGTGATACAGGCAAGGCCATTCTTGCCACTGATATTCATACCATCTGAGCCGCAGACACCTTCACGGCAAGAGCGACGGTAGGCAAGAGAGGCATCCTGGGCCTTGAGAAGCTCCAGTACATCCAGAACCATGAGATCTTTACCACTGGTATCCACCTCATAATCTTTCATGTAGGGTGCTTCATCAGTTTCTGGGTTGTAACGGTAAATACTGACTTTCAACATGACTCAACCCTTCAATTAGTAAGTACGCGCCTTCGGCTGGAAGGCATCCATGGTTTTTGGCGTGAAGTTTACCTCACGCTTGCCGACGTTCTTGTCCGTCGGGAAGTACAGTGAGTGGCACAGCCAGTTTTCGTCATCGCGGTCGGTAAAGTCCTCACGCGCATGTGCGCCTCGGCTCTCCTTGCGGGCTTCTGCCGTGATCGCAGTAGCTTCTGCCACTTCCAGCAGGTTCTGCAACTCCAGCGCTTCAATTCGCGCTGTGTTGTAGGCGTTGCTCTTGTCGCCCAGGTAGACGTTTTCAATGCGCGGACGCAGAGCCTCCAGCTTCTTGATGCCTTCCTGCATAAAGTCACCGCGACGGAAAACCCCGAAGTAGTTCTGCATGATATTCTGCAGCTCTTCGCGCAATTCTGCTGCCGTTTCACCCTCTGCACTGCTATTGATGCGGTTCAGGTTCTTCATCGCCGCATCGATATCCACGTCGGTGGCATCTTTCAGGTCGACGCCTTCACGGAGGGATTTCTCGATAAAGAGACCGGACGAGCGACCAAAGACAACCAGGTCGAGCAGTGAATTGCCGCCGAGACGGTTGGCACCATGCACGGATACACAGGCCACCTCGCCACAGGCAAAGAGCCCTTCAATCACCTTATCGTTGCCGTTTTCATCCAGGGTCAGCGCCTGACCGTGAACATTGGTGGGAATGCCACCCATCATATAGTGACAGGTGGGCACTACCGGGATTGGCTCCTTGACGGGGTCGGCGTGAGCAAAAGTGCGGGAGAGTTCGCAGATGCCCGGCAAGCGGCTTTCAAGGACCTCCTCTCCGAGGTGATCCAGCTTCAGGAAGACGTGATCGCCCTTCTCACCGCAGCCGCGACCATCGAGGATCTCCAGAACCATGGAACGGGCAACAACATCGCGGGATGCCAGGTCTTTGGCATTGGGCGCATAACGCTCCATGAAGCGCTCGCCGTCCTTGTTGACCAGGTAGCCACCCTCACCGCGACAACCCTCGGTGACCAGGACGCCGGCACCTGCAATACCGGTCGGGTGGAATTGCCACATCTCGATATCCTGCACCGGGAAACCTGCCCGCAGCGCCATGCCGACACCATCACCGGTATTGATATGGGCATTGGTGGTAGATGCATAGATCCGGCCCGCGCCACCGGTAGCAAATACCGTGGCCTTGGACTTCACATAAACGGTTTCACCCGTTTCGATGCTGATGGCGATAACCCCAACCACTGCATTGTCGGCATTTTTCACCAGGTCTACCGCGTACCACTCGTTGAGAAATACGGTATTGTTTTTGACATTATTCTGGTACAGGGTGTGCAGCAATGCATGGCCGGTGCGGTCAGCTGCCGCACAGGTACGGGCAGCCTGGCCACCTTCCCCGAAATTTTTCGACTGGCCGCCAAACGGGCGCTGGTAGATGCGCCCCTCATCGGTGCGGGAAAACGGAAGCCCCATATGGTCCAGTTCAAACACTGCCTCAGGACCGACAGAACACATGTATTCAATCGCATCCTGATCCCCGATGTAATCCGAACCCTTGACAGTGTCGTACATGTGCCAGCGCCAGTCGTCATTGGGGTCATCACTGGCGATAGCACAGGTAATACCGCCCTGTGCTGATACCGTGTGGGAACGGGTCGGGAAAACCTTGGTGATTACAGCAGTTTTGTAGCCGGACTGGGCGAGTTGCAGTGCAGCACGCATACCGGCACCACCGCCACCGACGATCACGCCGTCAAAAGAAATCGTTCTTATTGCACTCATCGAATTACACTCTCCGCAGCTGAAAGGCCCCACAAGATATCTATTGCCCATAATACGTAAACCAGGGCCGCAGCGATCACTAGTAACTGCAGGGAAATACGAATGGACGTCGCCTTCGCACCCATCATGCGTTCAGTGACATAGTCAGTAAGGACTGCCCAGATACCGATCCAGGCGTGGATCGCCATCGAGATGACCGCCAGGAGGCTGAAAATCCTCATGCACAGGCCGCTGTGCAGAGCGACCCACTGCTCGTATTGCAGGTCGTCGGCTGAAAACAAATAACTGACCATAAATAACACATAGGCCGCAACAACTACGGCAGTGATACGCTGTAACAACCAATCATAGAGACCACTGCGGCCAAAACTGGTAACTGTAGTAATCATAGAAAGACCCACCCTGCTGCTATTACGATCAAAATTGCGGCGATAACCAGCACCAGCTTGGCACCCAGGCGGCCACCCTCAAGGGATTCACCCACTCCGCAGTCCATAATCAGGTGTCGGATACCGGCGACCAGGTGATAGGTCAGCGCAGCAAGCGCCACCCAAACCAGAAACTGGCAGAATGGGCTGGAAAGCATCTCCTTGACAGAAGCAAAGCCTTCCGGTGAAGCCAGGCTGTTATCCAGAACAGAGAGAAAATATCCGACCACAACAAACAGAATGACACCGGACACACGATGCATGATTGAAACGTAGGATGTAATCGGAAGCTTTATGGTTCCGATATCCAGGTTTACAGGTCTTTTTTTATTCACGATAAAACCACACCTTTATTGTGCATTGAACAGCGGGGAAAGATGACTCGGAGTAGATACAGGCACAGGTACTAATACATACCTGACAGGGCCAACTTCGGCTGCAAATTATAAAACCCACCCCTGTCAATTACAACAAAGCGGTGGCAAACATCTCCTTCCAGTTACCGCTGCCAAAAGGACACTTCGCAGGGATAAAAAACAGCCACAGGATGCGTGCTTGTCACAGGTATGTCTTGTTTCGCATCAATTGACAAAAACAAGTCTTAGGCTATAGTGACCTTCCTCCGGAATTTCCATGAAATTCAAAAACCCAATTTCGATATTATTGGAGCCATTGATGTCTGACAAAAAAGCAATATTAAATGTTGATGACCTCAGTCTGGAGCTGCCTGTTTATTCGGGCACACACGGCCAGGATGTGATCGACATCGCCCAGCTCGGCGCAAATGGTTATTTCACCTATGACCCCGGATTCACCGCCACTGCTGCCTGTGAATCCGACATCACATTCATCGATGGTGAAAAAGGCATCCTGCTCCACCGCGGTTATCCGATCGAGCAACTGGCCGAAAAATCTGATTACCTGGAAACCACATTCCTTCTCTTTACCGGCGAATTACCGACCCCCGAAGAAAAAGCCCTGTATGTCGAAAACATCACCAGGCATACAATGGTTCACGAGGCCATGCGCGAGTTCTTCAAAGGGTTTACGCGCAAAGCTCACCCGATGGCAATGATGTGCGGCGCAGTTGGCGCAATGGGCGCCTTCTATCACGACTCACTGGATATCACCAACCCCAAACACCGCATCATTTCGGCACACCGACTGATTGCAAAACTGCCAACTCTGGCAGCCATGTGCTCCAAGCATCACACGGGCCAGCCCTACATGTATCCGCATAATGATCTGAGCTATTCAGAAAATTTTCTGCATATGATGTTTGATACACCCTGCGGTGACAGGGAAATCAGCCCGGTGCTGGCCAATGCAATGGATAAGATATTCCTGCTCCATGCCGATCATGAGCAGAACGCCTCGACCTCAACCGTTCGACTGGCCGGGTCTTCAGGCGCCAATCCCTTTGCCTGTATCGCTGCCGGCATTGCGACTCTGTGGGGCCCCGCTCACGGTGGCGCCAATGAAGCCGTCCTCAATATGCTTAACCAGATTGGCGATGTCTCCAATATCGAAAAGTTCGTCGCCAAGGCGAAAGACAAGGATGACCCATTCCGCCTGATGGGCTTTGGTCACCGTGTCTACAAGAACTTTGATCCACGCGCCAAGGTAATGAAAGAAACCTGCGATGCGGTGCTCAATGAGCTCGGTATTAATGATCCACTGCTGGACATCGCCAAGCGCCTGGAACAGATTGCACTGGAAGACGACTACTTCATTGAGAAGAAGCTCTACCCCAACGTGGATTTTTATTCCGGCATCATCATGAAGGCTATCGGCATACCAACCGAAATGTTCACTGTTATTTTTGCGACAGGGCGTGTCTCCGGCTGGATAGCACACTGGAACGAGATGATCAGCAACCCCTACAAAATTGGCCGCCCACGCCAGCTTTACAAGGGGCCAGCCATCAGGGACTATCCTATCTGATAGCTGCCGACACCAACGAAAAAGGCCTCCGCTGGAGGCCTTTTGCTTATCAACGGCATATTAAAATGGGGTCTGCACAACTGGGGCAGTCATTTTCTCTCGGCTGCCTTCGCAACCCTCCTCTCATGCTTACGGTACCAGGCACTATGGCGTATACCAGATGGGCGAAGTGTAAGCACGCTCCTGGATGGAAACCGGCACCTCTGGCGGAAGCGTAATGCCGTAGCGGACAGCGTCATAGGTTGTCCAGCGCGGAGTGGGGATTTCAATTACCCGGGCATAGTAAAAGGCGCGTTGTGCAGGATCAAAATCCGGATCCTTCCACACGGTAATCAATTCCGGATCACCAATGGTGTTGGTCCAGTTGGCCCGTTTGGCGTCAACGGTGTTGCCCACTGGCGTTGTACAGCGGCCCTGCTCATCGATCTCACGATCATCGGAGACCGCGATATCGAAAATACGCTCATGCGTCCTGCCCTCGCTGTCCAGCCAGCCCTTGATGACCTGGATTCGGTCAAGATTGCCTGAATAGGGGTCTTTGCGCGCTGCCACCAGGAACGTAGGAGACTTGCCTTGCGGTGCGCTTGCCAGGTCACCGCCCATGGGTACACCCTTTTTATAACCAACGGCGCCCGGTTCACGGGTATGGGCATCCTCGAATTCAAAGTCAAAGCCACCGAAGAAGCGCACGGTTATGCGCGGCCCCGTGGTTCCATACACTTCCTTGCGCTTCAATGCATCCCAGAGGGCCTCCCGCGTGTTCTCCGTGGCCCAGATCCCGGCATAACCGGATGCCCCCAACTGCCAGCCTTTCACAATTCTGCCCTCGAAGTCGAAGGCATTCTCATTCCAGCGCTTGCGGCTGGGCTCTGACGCGGGGAACTTGCCAAAGTAATTATTTTCTTCACCGGCACTCAATCCGGTATGTGCATCCGTGGAGCCGACAAAACCAAATTTGAACGGGTTGGCGCCAACCTTTTCCTCGATGGCGAGTCCATTCTTGAGCGCCTCGCGAGCATATTCGTGTTCGATCATTCCCGGTTTCTTGGGTACCACATTCAGGTTGCCCTTGTCCCAGATCTCAAAACTGGCGAATTCATCATTGGGGGAAAGCGAGGGGTGCTGTTCGCTGGTGCCCTTGCTTTGCGTGATCTCGAACAGCGGTTCCCAGCGCGCACGGGTTTCGGCCCCTGCACCGGTCAGCGGCTTGCCCGCAAAGGTCTCGACTGCAAACATCAGGCCATTAGACAGGTTGCCGTTGTGGGGTATCGCCAGCAGCGAACCACCGGTTTTTTCCTCATAGGCCTCCATCCATTTCCACAAATCCTCGGGGTTTTCGCTGTCAAACGTGGTGAAAGGCGCCACCTGGTCGGCCTCAGCCTTACCTCCACGGTAGATCACATTGCGGTGGAGATTGTTACCTCCTCCATAGTTCGATGTGTACTCATAGCCGATAAAGGCAGTGAAGCGACCAGGATCGTTATACCGCTCAACAATTGAGGTCTGTTTCCGCCAGATATCAAAAGACAACTTCGGATCCATGACCACTTTAGGCAATCTCCCTTCTCCCTGCAGGGTTATCAGTTCCATAACTGCCTTCATCGCCTCTTCTGAGCCGGCATTCATTTGCCTGTTCCAGCGCTTTACATCCGGGTCAACCAATAGTTTTGGATTGCCTTGTATCACCTCGTTGATGACACCGAGGGCATCCGAGTGGTCTGCAATGACAAGCCAGTCCAGTGGGCGCGCCAGCTTCACCTTTTGACCCATACTGGAAGTAACCTCTTCGCCCCTGGCGAAGCGAAGGGCTTCCTCCGGCCCGAGCCTGGTACCTGCGCCGCCTGCATCAGCCGACCACGAGGTGTGGATATGTTGCTCACCCCAAAAGACCTGGGTGGGGAAATTGCGACCGGCATAGGGAGAATAGCCCGGCTTCTGGAACAGAGAGGCTGTCCCGGATGAGCTGATGGTCCCGGCATCAGTAGTGACGCTTTCCTCTGCACTGACTTCAACCAAAGCAAAATATGCCGATAAAACCAGTAGGCTGGTGATTTTTGCTTTCATCTTCGATTACCTGTTTCTTGTTATTAACCCAGCCAGACCCAGTTTAGCCATTGGCAATGGCTTATGGCTTATGGCTTATGGCTTATGGCTTACTTCACAAATACTAGTCATATCTCATAGACTATGAAATATTAATTTTAATCAGCCGCACAAGGCGGTGGCCGATAGTAAAAAAAATGCGTTACACTGCAAAACTGTTTAAAAATAATAAATTGAAAGCCGATAAGTCCTTTCAGTACCGGCTTTACCATAAAACCCTGAGCGTCTTTGGAGGAACTGCGCTATGAGCAACAATAAATCCCCGAACGTGGGACTGTTTGTGACCTGTCTGGCCAACGTCATTCGACCACTGGTCGCTGAAGCGACGTTGCAGCTGCTCGAAGAGGCCGGTTGCAAGGTAGACGTTCCGCTGGAGCAAAGCTGTTGCGGACAAATCGGCTACAACGCCGGCGATATGAGCGGTGCTGCGCCGATTGCCAAAAAGATGATCGAGACATTCGAGGGCTACGACTACGTCGTCGCACCCTCCGGCTCCTGTGTTGGAATGATCACCCACCACTACCCGAGCCTGTTTGAAGAGGGTTCCGAGTGGCGAAAGCGTGCAGAAGCGCTGGTGCCCAAAGTCTACGAGATCACCTCATTCCTGGTCGATGTGTTGAATGTCGACCTCGATCGCAAGGTTGACCTGGGAGATCGTGTCATCACCTATCACGACAGTTGCGCCGGCTTGCGCGAGATGGGCATCAAGGAACAACCCCGTGCCCTGCTCAAAGCCCGTACCGGCGCAGAGGTGACAGAAATGGCGAACACCAATGTCTGTTGTGGTTTCGGCGGCACCTTCTGTGCCAAGCAGCCCGAAATTTCCCTGGCGATGGCCGATGAGAAACTGGCTAACGCCAAGGCCGTCGGGGCAACCACATTAGTGGGTGGTGACCTGGGTTGCCTGATGAACCTGGGCGGCCGCGCCCAGTTCCAGGGAAAAACACTTGAGGTACGGCATATAGTCGAACTGCTGACTGGTAAACTCGATGTGCCCGCGCTGGGCCAGGAGGTCAAATAATGGAAATGAAGAGCCCGGAGTTTCTCAACGCATCGCACGATGCGATGCAAGATGAACACCTGCAGTCAATGATGAAGGTGCTGTCGACCTACATGCCAGAAGCGCGAACCGCGGCGGTTTCTGCAGTGGACAATTTTGATGAGCTGCGTGATTACGCGGTGGCGATGAAGAATCACACCCTCGAGTACCTGGACGAGTATACAGAGCAGTACGAACAGCAGGTCCGTGCCAAGGGTGGCCAGGTCCACCATGCCAAATCGGCGGCTGACCTGGTTCGGATCGTGATCGACATCTGCAAAAGCGTGGATGGCAAGAAGGTGGTCAAGGGAAAATCCATGATCGGTGAGGAAACCGGTCTTAACGAGGCGCTGGAGGAGGCCGGTATTGACATCATTGAGACCGATATGGGCGAGTACATCGTCCAGCTGGCTCATGAGCCACCCAGCCATATTCTCGCGCCGGCAATCCACAAGACCAAGGATCAGATTATTGAGCTGTTCCAGGAAAATCATCACCTCGGTAACCGAACACTGGATACGGAACAGTCGATCGTCTCCGAGGCACGTCAGGTATTGCGCGACCGCTTTCTCGAGGCTGACGTCGGCATTACCGGGGCCAACTGCCTGGTTGCCGAGACCGGCACATCGATGCTGGTCACCAACGAGGGCAATGGCGACCTGTCCAGCTCGCTGCCAAAGGTGCACATCGTCATCAGTGGCATCGAAAAGCTGGTGCCCACCCTCGAGGATGCCACGGCCCTGAACCGGGTACTGGTGCGCAGCGCCACCGGCCAGGCGACTTCCTGTTACTTGTCTTTCCATACTGGCCCGCGTCGGCCAGGGGACCCCAGCGGGCCCGAGCAGTATCACGTCATCCTGCTGGACAACGGTCGCCGTTCGCTGCTGGGCGGAAAATACCAGGACATGCTGCGCTGCATTCGCTGCTCTGCATGCATGAACCACTGCCCTATTTATCGTCATGTCGGAGGGCACTCCTACGGCTGGGTCTACCCCGGACCCATGGGCTCGGTGTTGACCCCGCTATTGACCCAGCTGGATCAGTCAAAGGATCTCCCCAACGCCTGTACCGCCTGCGGGCGCTGTGAAGAAGTCTGCCCGATGAAGATTCCGCTGCCGCACCTGCTGCGCAATTTGCGGGATGACCTTGGCACTCAGCATCTCTCTCCCCTGAGCTGGCGCTGGGCAATTGCAGGCTTGACCCGGGTCTTCCGCTCGCCGCGCCTGTATCGCTGGTTGACAGCGTTCGCGGCACCTGTATTGAAGTGGGCATCCCGCCAGCAGAAGTTGCTGCAGTCACTGCCGCTGGTTAAAGGCTGGGCTCAGGGGCGCACACTACCCACCCCTCCGGGGAAAACCTTTTTGCAGCAGCAGAAAAAGAAATAACGGCGGTGTGCCAACAGAGAATCTAGGAGAAGAAAATGGCTGAACAAGCAAAATCGACATCACCTGGCGCCACTGATCGTGCCACCGCACTGGCAGCCGTGCAGGCACTGCGTGCCAAGCCGCCTCTGAAAGCAGGCCTGGTAGAAACCTTTAGCAACACACTCACTGCCCAGGGTGGCACCGTGCAAAAAATCACCTCCATTGACGAGGTGCCCGCCTACATTCGCAACACCATTTTGAAGGGTGATGCCAGCGAGGCACAGGTTGCGATGGGCGAAAATCCCGAGCTGTCGTCCCTGCCCTGGGCCGAAAACGGTAATTTCCAGATCGTGACATTCGAGGCCGTCAAGCACGGCGGCATTTCTGTTGCCACCGCAGAGCTCGGTGTAGCGGAGAGCGGAAGCCTGGTATTGTTATCCGGAACGGAAAACCCGACCCCCAACAACTTTCTTCCCGACCACCATGTCGTGGTGGTCAAAGAAAGTGAGATCGTCGGCCACCAGGAGGAGATGTGGGAGATACTGCGCAAGCGCTGCCCGGATGGCCTGCCGCGGGCGGTCAACCTTGTCTCCGGGCCCTCCAGCACCGGCGATGTGAATGTAACCTTTGTCTTTGGTGCTCACGGGCCTATCAATTTGCATGCGCTGATTCTGAGTTCCGGCACGGCCTAAGCAACGAGACGAGACCCGCCTCCAGTCAAACAGCTGCACTAGAATAAGCAACGCACAAAAAAGCCCGCAACCATTACTGGTTGCGGGCTTTTCTATGATCCTCGCTTAGCCGTTATTACCGACCTTGTTGAGGTTCTCCATCGCCCTTCTGATAGCCTCATTGACATTCAAAGAGGCCGCTCTCTGGCGGGGAGGAAACTCGGCGAAGCTCTGCAGGTGCTCCCTCAACCTGGCAAGCGTGGGCTGAAACAGCCAGCTCTTGCGCATGATCTGGTGAAAACCGGTGACACCGTCGTATTTTTCCAGGGGATCCTTGCGCAGGTTAAACAGCTTCGGCATGGTATGTAAAACCAGGTCGCTGTAGTAAAGACCCGAGGGCTTGGTGGCAAAGTGAATTTTCCAGGGTCCCATGCGCATCGCGGTCAGCCTGGATTCGTAGTAGTAGAAGATAGTGTCCCGGGCTGATTCATCGCTTTTGCCGGTCCAGTAGTCCAGGTTGTTTTCACCGTCAATGTAGACCTTCTCGGACTTCATGTACTTCTCGCGCAGGTTGGGTTCACCCAGCGCGGCAGCGATGGTCGGGAACACATCTTCGTGGGCCGAGATGCCGTTTCTTTTCAGGCCGGCCGGAATCTTGGCTGGCCAGCGCACCAGGAAGGGTACACGAACGCCGCCTTCCCAGGTGGTCATTTTCTCGCCGCGGAACTTGGTAGTACCGGCATCCGGCCAGGTGCTCTGTTCAGGGCCATTGTCGGTGGTATAGAGAACAATGGTGTTATCGGCGATACCGAGTTCTTCAAGCTTGTCGAGCAGTTGCCCAACGTGACCATCGTGTTCGAGCAGGCCGCTGCCGAAGAGGTCTTCCTCGGAACTGATGTGTGTTGCCAGATGGCGGCTCTCAGGCTTGAGGTGTGTGTAGACGTGCATGCGGCTGGTGGCGTGCCAGATGAAGAAAGGTTTTTTCGCATCCACTGCCTTGTGCATAAACTTGAGGCTTTTCGCCAGGATCTCTTCGTCGAAGGTTTCCATGCGCTTGCGGGTCAGCGGCCCGGTATCACTCACGCGACCATCGGCATAGGACTCGATAACGCCGCGGGGTCCAAATTGCTTCAGGAATGCAGGATCCTTGGGGTAATCCTCCTGTTCACTTTCTTCCGAGACGTTGAGGTGGTAGAGGTTGCCGTAGAATTCGTCGAAACCGTGCTTGGTAGGCAGATGCTCGTCCAGGTCGCCGAAGTGGTTTTTGCCGTACTGGGCCGTCATATACCCATGCTGCTTGAGGAACTCAGCCATTGTTGGCTCAGCCTCCTGGAGGCCCAGCGGGTTGCCTGGCTGGCCCACAGTCGTGAGCCCGGTCCGCACCGGCAACTGTCCGAGCAGGAACGCCGCCCGCCCCGCGGTACAGCTCGGGTGGGCATAGTGGTCGGTGAACAGCGCACCCTCGTGAGCGATACGGTCGATATTGGGCGTATTGTAAGTCATGCCATGGGAATAGGCGCTGAGGGAAAGCTGGGCAACATCGTCCACCATAATGGCCAATATGTTGGGCTTGTCGGCGGCAGAAGCCCCGACAGTGACGAGTAATCCGCAGAAAAATGCCAGTAATAATCTCATTGCTGTATCTAACCTCGAAATTTATAGATTGTTTTTAGAATCCTAAGAGAGAAACACCACACGACAACATCAAATGCCGCAGTAATAAAAGAGTCTAGACTGCTCGGATCTAGAAGGCAATCGATAGAGGACTTTAAAGGCCCTGGCGCCTACCGCTTGGCCACAGCATCAACTTTAGCCGGCTCTGGTTATTTTTTTAATCCGGGCCTTAACCCCCAGATTGATAAGCCTACAGCGACGAAGGATGTCAGCACAACAAGTACCAACATCGAGACAACCATCGCCTCACTGAATTCACCGCCCTTTAAGCCATCGGACGCAAGAGGCGTAGCAGCGCCGGTACCGAGAAATGCACCAACGAGACAGGCAAGCCAGTTCAGATAACTCGATAGTAGCCATGACCAATAGATTACCTTTGCCTGAAGAATTGATAGGGCAAATTCTTCAAATATGGCCCCTACGGCAATCAATAGCACGCCACTAATGACACCTATGGTATGAGCGGACAGCCCCAGGCGCGGCACTGCCATTTGCGAGACGAACATACCAGATAGTAAAGCAAGCAGTATCAGGATAAAGCCGTGCCGCATCAGCTTGGTTTTCATAGCACTCAGCCTCTCAACTAACTAATTTGGCCCGCAATGGCCATGAAGAAATACCCCAGGTCTGGAACGAAGGTTGCCGGTACAGCAAGCGGGCGATCTTGCCCTGGCTGCTGGTTGCGCATCACCTTCTCTGCCAGATCCGTATCAGCCAAACTTTTTCTCATGCCTTTGCAGGGTTTTTCCCACCTTGCGCAACGCCGTCATTATCCTGTCAGACATGGATGCAGAAGAGGTTCCGCAACCTACCAGTGTCGCCGAATGAGCGGCACAGAGGTTTACCGCATCACCCCACTGCTCGGCTAACCCCGCAGCCCATTGGCGAAACTCATTGGCTGCGCCGGCTCGCTTTTGCAAAGTCTGCGGTAACGTCATGTGAAAGGTGACTTCTGGCTTTACAACTTTCCCCATCGGCCAGGGCAATTGCACGTACATCAGGGTGTCATCGGAATGAATCGTTTTCGATTTTTTGTGATACGCAAGTACAGATGAAAAATGAAGGTGTTCATTACTGGCGATGAAATCAACACCGGCGGGTATGGAAAACTCGAAATCTTCCGCAAAAATTGCCGCACATTCTTCCGATTCGGTAAGTTCGGGCTGCCAGGGCAGATCGGGAAATTTATCGATATGACGCCTTGTGCCGTATAACCTGGCCTCCGGGTAGAGTTGATGGGCACTCTCTACATGTATCGTATGAAAAGGGTGCAGATTGATAATGGCTTCGATATCCGCGCCATTGTTGGTTAGGTTATCGATATGCTGTTTTACCTCACCCTCGTAAGTATAGGCATCCAGCAGCACAAACTTACCGTTATGGCATCTCACCAATGAACTATGGGTACCGATATTAATGATGCCGCCGATTTTGAACTCGCCGCGGATGTTCCAGAAATCATCTGAAATTTTAAGGATAGTTTTATTCATAGGTTCTCCGGGAGAGAATAAGGGGTGGTCCAGAACTACTCGCTACTTCAGCGACAGTTGAATCTTAAACGATTATTCGCTGTTACTCATTCGGTGGCTTCACCAAACGCTGGCTGTGGTGCAGAGCAAATGAACATATCATCGCACAGCGGCAGCCTGCATTGCCTCATCCTGCTGATAGCGGTCAAAACTGTTGTCTGGCGCAATCCAGCTGCCCAGCAGCATACCCAGCAGACTGGCTATACCACCGACAATGATTGAAGGAACCGCTGTGGCGGCGAGCTCGGCCGCAATCCACGCAATCATGCCCGCAGAGACAGAGACCAGTGCACCGGTGTCTGAGGCCTTGCGCCAGTACAATCCAAAGGTAAGCGGCACAAATAGCGAGACCATGCTCAGGGATGAAGATTGGGCCACCAGCTCGTAAATATTGGTTTTCATGGTCGCCATCACTGCCGAGCAGACTGCCACGCCGACAACCGCCAATCGCATGATGCGCAAAAGCTGCTCGTCACTCAGGTGTTTGTACCTGGGTTTGACGATGTTCTCGCCGATCACAGTGGCCGGCGCAAGAATGGCCCCGGAGGTGGTACTCAGAATGGCCGACAGCAAGGCGCCAAAAAACATGATCTGCAAGAACAAACTGCCGTGGCTCATGACCATCAGCGGGATCACCATCTGCGGGTCACCCTCTTTCATCTCGGGGTAAAGCAGTTCGCCGCAGAGTCCTATAAACAGCGGGATCATGCCAATGCTCAAATACATCACTCCGCCCAGGTATGAAGCCCGCACGGCTGTCTTTTCATCCTTGGCGGACATCACTCGCTGAAAAACATCCTGCTGTGGTATGGAGCCCAGGCCTATGGTTATCCAGGCGGCAATATAAGCCAGTATCGATTCCCAGTTGCGCTCCGGAAGAATATTAAAGAACCCCTCGGGTGTTCTGGCGAGCACGGCCTCTACCCCGCCGAGCTGGTTGCTCAACTGTATTGCCAGGAACAGGAGGCCAAAAAGGATCATAAATGTCTGCACAAAATCTGTGATCGAAACCGCCCACATGCCGCCAATGTAGGTATAAAACAACACCACACCGGTGCAGATGGCGATTCCGGCCGGCATCGGCACGCCTGCCAGGGCATTCAACACGATGGCCATGGCCACCAGTTGCGCGGCGATCCAGCCAAAATAGGAAGGCACGATCAGGATTGCCGTCAGCAACTCGGTCCTGCGGCTGAAACGTATACGAAAAAAATCGTTGAAGGTCAGAATATTCATCCGATACAGCGGGCGTGCAAAAAATATTCCCACCAGGATCAGGCAAAGTGCGGCACCCATGGGGTCTTCCACTACCCCGATCAGGCCGTTTTCAACAAATTCGGAAGGCGCACCCATGATGGTTTCCGACCCGAACCAGGTCGCAAACAGGGCGCTACCCGCCACTAGCAGCGGCAGGTTTCGACCGGCTATAACAAAGTCCCGGGTGGACTTGACGCGACGCGATGCCCACCAGCCTACAGCCAGGGTTGCCAGTAAATAGAGGACGATAAAAATTAACAGCATCTCGAAAATAAACCCGATTAATTGGCGTATTTATACAGCAGCAAAAGCCGTATAAACAACAAAAACTAGCCGGTATATTGAGACATTTTTGCGGGCTGCAGAGACTCGAAGCAGCGCTCACCTGAAGACTATCCTTGGCGGGCTTCGATTTGCTCTGGCTGAGCGGGATGGCAGCCCTGGGCTCCTAACCCGTTGGGGGTTGCCCGTTATAAAAACGGGACCGTTACAACCGTTACAGTTGCGTCGCAGAAAAGAGTAAGCATTTTCAGCGGATGGATACTTCCACCTGCCCTGGAAACAAAAAAAACCCCTGCATTTTCATGCAGGGGTTTTTAATTTGGTGGAGCTATGCGGGATCGAACCGCAGACCTCAACACTGCCAGTGTTGCGCTCTCCCAGCTGAGCTATAGCCCCAAACCTGTCTCCAAGGAGGCTGCGCATTCTAAGCAGCACCCTGTTGGGTGTCAAGCCATTACTGGGCAGATTAATCCGTGGCGTCAGCCACCAGTGCGCGATAGTCTTTTTCCAGTTTCTTAAGCTGCTTCTTGGAGATTCCTCCGGCTGCCTCGAGGGCACTTCTCAGTCGTGCCCTGGTAATATCCGCGCCCATCACCGCCATGGTG
>JBFFTH010000012.1:0-23941 GCA_041571855.1 Porticoccaceae bacterium | reverse complement strand
GTCAGACAGTCAATTCAGCTCGTATCATTATGTTGGCTATGAGGCGGGATCAAGCTTTGACCAGCCAGAGTACCAGGATGAAAATACCCGGTTAAATGTTCTGGCCCGCTACCATTTCGATCCTCAGTGGTCAGCCTATGTGCGCTACCTCCGCGAGGACTGGGATATCGAAGATCCGTTGGCCGATGGAGAGGCTCATGACGGCTGGGCGTGGGATGCCAACGACGGTGTCAACAATGCCTTCATCATCGGTGTCAGAAAAAGCTTCTAGGCTGGTCTGAAGCCATAAAAATGAAAGCCCGCAGCGATGCGGGCTTTTTCTTTTGCTGGCAATAATCAGTTAATCGATTATCAGTGCAGAAATTATTTTTTCAGTAGACTACTTCTGGTTTAACAGGCAGTGTTTGGTGTAGTCGCCGGTTTCTTCCAGTGTCCATTCCTTCTTCGGCTTGTCCTGCATTTCATCACACCACTTATCGCTGCCGACCGGTTTCTGGTTCAACAGGCAGTGCTTGGTGTAGTCGCCGGTCTCTTCCAAAGTCCATTCCTTGCCGGGTTTTTCCTTCATTTCTTTGCACCAGTCGTCGCTGCCGACTTTGGCGCCGCAGCCGACGATTGAAAATACGCTGGTGATCAAAATGATCATAGCTGGATATTTCATATTCTGTTCTCCGTTTTTTTATCTGGCATGTCTCATCATTATGGCGCGATCAGTGTTTTGAGGCTAGCCTCGCAATAATGGTATAGGTATTTTTGGAAGTCTTTATTCTTTGTTTCCCGGGCGTCTTATAGTTAGTGGCCGGATTCAAAGTGGTTATATGCTTTTTTAACTGAAAATTATTGTTTTTCATGTCAGTGCGGTTAGTATTCGGCAAGTGCGCATTTAAGTGAGCGGGCAGACTCTGTCTCACTTGACTCTGATGCTCAGGCGAAAATTTTAATAATATCTGGGGGGGTATGCAGTGAATAGTGAAGCGATAGCTCAGGACTCTGGCAGTGAAACTGAAATTGGCCAGTACCTTGCGGTAATGGTGAAAAAGGGGGCCGCAGACCTCTTTTTGTATACGGCAGCAAAACCGACGATCAAGGCGCCCTCCGGCTTTATTTCTTTGGGTAATACCCTGCAACCGGGAATGACCCGAAGGTTGCTTCAGTCGATGCTGTCGGAACAGAAAATGGCCGAGTTTGAGAACAGTGGTGAACTCGACTTCTCCTTTTCCATCGACAGGATAGGTCGTTTCCGCGGCAACGCGTTTATGCAGCGCGGTGAAGTCGGCATCGTCATGCGCTACGTGAACAGTGAGATACCCACCATTGAAGGTCTTGGCCTGCCGCCGATTCTGAAGAACCTGGTAGAACTGAATAACGGCCTGATTGCGGTTTCCGGTGCTACTGGTTCGGGTAAGTCAACCTCCCTGGCGGCGATGATTGATCACCGCAATACCCACAAGGCCGGCAATATCATTACCCTTGAAGACCCTATCGAATACCTGCACACCCATAAAAAGTCACTGGTGGCTCAGCGTGAGATCGGAACGGATACCGTGAGCTTTGAATCCGGCATGAGGGCAGCAATGCGGGAAGCGCCAAATGTGATTCTGATGGGGGAAATCCGGGACATAGTGAGCATGGAGTATGCAATTAAGTTCGCCAATACGGGACACCTTTGCCTGTCGACGATTCATGCCAACAATGCGGCTTCTTCTATCGAGCGTATGCTGAGTTTCTTCGATAAAGAAGTTCGTGAGCAGGAAGCGAAAAGGCTGTCACAAAACCTGAAAGCAATTGTCTGTCAGCGCCTTGTGCCGAACGTCAGCGGGGGCAAGACCGCTGTGCTGGAGATCATGGTAAATACCATGAGGATGTCAGAACTTATTGCCAAGGAAGATTATGATGGCATAAAAACCGCGATCAAGGAGGGCGAAAACTATGGCATGCAGACCTTTGATCAGTGTCTCTGCAGGTTGTTCGACGAGGGGGTTGTCGACGCAAAAGCGGCACTTGAGTATGCGAACTCCAAAACTCACGTCAACCAGCATATAAGGTTCCATGCGAGTGATAACAGTTTTGCTGATAAAGGCCTGAGTTTTGAGGTTGAGGAAATTGAAGACTCGAGAAGCGACAATGTCTTTTCGGGCGACACATTCTGATGATATTCACCTGGCCGGCATTAGAATTATTGTTATTGAAAAAACTAGTGGACTCAATGTCTGATCTTTTTCGGCTTTAGAGGCGCTGGTTCACGAAGCTTCAAGGTTGCATCTTCCCCTTGATTTTATGTGCTTTTCGCTTGAAATGGCCATGCCATGGCCGTAGAATGCGCGGCCTCGGGCAACCTCGCCCGGGACTCCTTGCCACACCGCACTGGGCGGGTGGCTGTTTAACCCGTAAGGAGAGCATATGCGTCATTACGAAATTGTATTTATGGTCCACCCGGATCAGAGCGAACAGGTTCCGGGCATGATTGAACGCTATACCGGTGCCATCGAAGGTGGCGAAGGTAAAGTCCACCGCCTTGAAGACTGGGGCCGTCGCCAGTTGGCCTATCCCATCAACAAGATCCACAAGGCACACTATGTGCTGATGAACATCGAGTGCGGGCAGGATGTGCTCGATGAACTCAACTCCAACTTCCGCTACAACGATGCCGTGCTTCGCAGCCTGGTGCTGACTCGCGATGAGCCGATTACCGAAGAGTCCCTGATCATGAAAGCCGAGAAGGCGGATAAGGGTGAGCGCAGGCCGCGTCGTGACGATAAGCCCGCGACCGAAGACACAAACCCGAAGCAAAAAGAATCAGCTGCAGCAGTTGAAACTGCGGAAGAGGAGGAATAAATCATGGCACGTTTTAATCGTCGTCGTAAGTTTTGCCGCTTCACCGCAGAGGGTGTGAGCGAGATTGACTACAAGGATCTGGATACGCTGAAACAGTACATTACCGAAACCGGAAAAATTGTACCCAGCCGTATTACCGGAACCAAAGCCAAGTATCAGCGCCAGCTTTCAACAGCGATTCAGCGCGCGCGTTACCTGGCACTGTTGCCTTACACAGACAGCCACAAGTAATCACCGGAGCGGGCGTATGACGTCTGCTCATTGCGGCAAACATAAAGGCATATAGAGCAATGCAAGCCCTGGCTGGATACATCATGCGTGGCCGTTTTCAGGCTGCGCTGGTGGCTATGATTGGCAGCCTGTTTCCGCTGATCAGCGCGGCTACGGTTGGACTGGTGAGTTTGCGGCGAGGACTGGCAGAGGGGCTTTTCGTTTTTCTGTGGGCACTGTTGCCGTTACTGCTGGCCTATTACAGCAGTGAAGTCAACCCGGTCGTTGTGCTGACCTCTATAGCTGTGCTGCTGGTGATACCGCTGTCGGCAGAAGTGCTTAAAGCCAGTGTCTCCTGGCGCCACACACTGCTCTTCGCCTGTATGGCCAGCGGGCTCGCCGGGGCGTCGTTCGGTGTACTATTCGATGCCGAGATGCATTTGACCCAACAGGGGTTGGCACAGATACTTGCCGAAATGCAAAAATCAGCGCCGGAAGCAGTCGCTTTTGTGCCCGATGAGCACTTCCTGCAGGGGTTGGTCGGTTACCTGATCGCCCTCCAGGTTGTCATGGGGTTGCTGCTGGCGAGGTGGTGGCAGTCACTGTTGTATAATCCCGGTGGGTTTCAGTCCGAGTTTCACCAGCTCAGGCTCAGTCCGGTCCAGGCCGTGATCCTGGTTGTGGCTGTGGGCTATTGCCAGTTGACCTCGCCACAGCTCTTGAGCTGGAGCGCTTTGCTGGGATTGCCGCTGTTGCTGTGTGGTATTGCGCTGGTGCATTACCTGGTGGCAAGCAGAAAAATGGGCGGCCACTGGCTGGTAATTTTTTATATAGGGCTGATTACAGTCAGCCCCATGAGTTTGATACTGGTTGTGTTGGGTTTTATCGACAGTATCGCGAATTTACGCACCCGGATACCGGCCAAGTCGGAATAAGCGGGTCTAACAGAGTTGAGTAAACTGAGGGTATCAGAGATGGAAGTTATTCTGCTGGAAAATGTAGGTAAGTTGGGCAACCTGGGTGACAAGGTCACTGTCAAGTCGGGCTATGGACGCAACTTTCTGATTCCGCAAAAGAAAGCGGTCTTCGCAACCGCAGCAAACATGGCCGAATTTGAAGCCAAGCGCGCTGAACTGGAAGCGGCGGCGGCAGAACAGAAGTCTGCTGCCCAGGCCCGGGCTGACCAGCTGGCAGCGCTTGCAACGATTGTCATTGAGGCGAACGCCGGAGATGCCGGAAAGCTGTTTGGTTCGGTTGGAGCACGTGACATCGCCGATGCGCTGACGGCAGCGGGTGTTGAAGTCAACAAGAGCGAAGTCAAGTTGCCTGAAGGCCCGATTCACAACCTGGGTGCCTACGAGATCGATATTCAGCTCCATGCTGAAGTCACCCAGGCAGTGAATCTGGCCGTGGTCGCTGATGCCAACGCCGAGGAGCCACTGGTTGTCCTTGAAGAAGGCTCCGCAGACGAAGAACAAGCTTCTTCTGAAGACGTAACGGAAGACTAAGGTCGATACCCTCTGACTGGGATTGCCCTCAGTGGGTTGCCATTTCCTGTGTTACCCAGTTGTCGAGGGTCGTGAGTCGTGATGCCGGACGAGAGAATCAGCGAAGCACAGCAACTGCCCCACTCGGTGGAAGCCGAACAGGCGGTGCTGGGTGGCCTGATGCTGACCAATGACTCCTTTGACAGCGTGGCGTCCATTATTGGCGAGAGCGATTTTTTTACCCACGATCACCAGCTGATTTTCCAGACCATGCGTCGCTTGTCGCAGGAAGACAAGCCGATGGACGTGATTACCCTTGCAGAAACCCTGCAGAGCACCAATGAACTCGATAAGGTCGGTGGTGCATCCTATCTCGTGGAGCTGTCAGAGAATACGCCCAGTTCGGCAAATATTTCAGCTTATGCCCAGATAGTTCTGGAGCGTTCGATCATCCGCCAGCTGATCACCGCTTCCAGTGAAATTGTCAAAAAGGGCTACAACCCTCTCGGTTGGGATAGCAGCCGGCTGTTGGCCGAAGCCGAACGCAAGCTGCTCGAGATCATGGAAAACCGCCCTAAATCCGGTGGGTTGAAAGATGTCAACCTGCTGATGAAGGAGGCGGTAGCGCACATCGAGGCGTTGTTCCAGAGCGATTCCGATATTACCGGGCTCAGCACAGGGTTTACCGACCTCGACAGCATGACCTCCGGCTGGCAGCGTTCAGACCTGGTGATAGTTGCGGGCCGTCCATCAATGGGTAAGACATCGTTTGCCATGAACATGGTCGAGCATGCAACGCTGCACCAGGAAAAGCCGGTGCTGGTATTCAGCCTGGAAATGCCAGCCAGTCAGCTGATTTTGCGGATGATGTCCTCGCTCGGCAAAATTGACCAGAGCAGAATCCGCACCGGCAACATGACGGAAGATGACTGGCCGCGCCTGAACAATGCCGCAAGGCGATTAAAGGACAGGCCGCTCTATATCGACGATACGCCGGGTTTGACGCCGATGGAGATGCGCAACCGGGTCAGGCAACTCTATCGCGAGCACGGCTCGCCCGGTCTGATCATGGTGGATTATCTGCAATTGATGAGTGGCAGCACGCCCTCGGAAGGACGCACCCAGGAAATTTCGCAGATTTCCCGCGAGCTGAAAACCATTGCACGGGAATACGAATGCCCGGTGATAGCACTCTCTCAGCTGAGCCGTAATGTGGAGCAGCGACCCAACAAGCGGCCGGTCAACTCCGATTTGCGGGAGTCAGGTGCGATCGAGCAGGATGCCGATGTCATCCTGTTTATCTATCGCGATGAAGTTTATAACGAGGACAGTCCGGATAAAGGCACTGCTGAAGTGATTATCGGCAAACAGCGCAATGGCCCTATTGGTACTTGCCGCCTGAGCTTTCTGGGCAAGTACACCCGTTTCGAGAACCTGGCCCGAGATTATCTGGCTGATCAGGAATACTGATACGGATAACTGACCATGAAGATTTTTCATACCATTGCCGGGCTCCGTGAGCTGTTAGCTGCCGAAAGGAAGCAGGGCAAGACGATCGGTTTTGTGCCGACGATGGGCAACCTTCACGATGCCCACATTGAGCTGATCAAGCTGGCCCAGGAGACTAACGATATCGTCGTCTGCTCCATTTTCGTCAACGGACTGCAATTCGGGCTCAATGAAGACTGGGATAAGTACCCCCGCACCCTTGAAGCCGATTGTGCGAGGTTGAGAGAGGTGGGTTGTGACTACCTTTTCCATCCGGATGACAATGAGATGTACCCCAACGGCCTGGATGGACAGACAAAGGTAATTTGCCCGGCCATGACCGATGTGCTCTGCGGCGCCAGCCGGCCGGGTCATTTTGAGGGAGTAACAACCGTTGTCACCAAGCTGTTTAATATTGTCCAGCCCGACGAGGCGGTTTTTGGCGCCAAGGATTTTCAGCAGCTGGCCGTTGTTAAACGCATGGTCGAGGATCTGTGCATCCCGGTAAAGATTACCGCAGCCCCCATTCACCGGGAATCAGATGGTCTTGCTATGAGCTCCAGGAATGGCTATCTTACGCCTTCTGAACGACCGAAAGCGAACCAGCTGTTCAAAAGTCTGAGCTGGATTGTCTCGCAAATCGAGTCCGGCAACCGTGATTTTCCCGGGCTAGAGACAGAGGCGAAACAGCAAATTGAGTCGGCAGGCTTTAAGACAGACTATGTATCCATCTGCAACAGCAAGACTCTGGAACTGGCTGCGGCAGATGATAAGCAGGTTACGGTGTTGGCCGCAATGTACACCAGTGCAGCGCGACTGATCGATAACATAACCGTAAACGCTGCTTAATAAGTTTTTAAATGTAGAGGTAGCTAGTTCATGCTGACCAACATGTTGAAAGGCAAGCTGCATATGGCAGCCGTGACCCATGCAGAGCTCTGGTATGACGGATCTTGTGCAATCGACTCCAATTTGATTGATCTGGCAGGATTTCGTGAATTTGAGCAGATCGATATTTACAACGTGGATAACGGCGAACGCTTTACCACCTACGTGATCAGTGCGGAAGCCGGATCGGGCACCATTTCGGTCAACGGCGCAGCTGCGCGCAAATGCCAGGTTGGCGATCGTATTATTATTGCCGCCTATGGCCAGTTCGATGAGCAGGAGCTGGCCAAGTACAAGCCGAAACTGGTTTACCTCGATGCGGAAAACAAGGTTGAACGCACGGCAAACACCATTCCGGTTCAGGCCGCGTCCTGAATAACGCAGCATCGAAAAAGGGGAGGCTGATGCCTCCCCTTTTTTTATGTTTGCAGTGGTTCACTGGTCCCGTTCAATTCCCCCTTCAAATACGACTCGCGCCATAGTATCGTTTCGCCTTTTGATGTCTGGAAAACCGTAAAGCAGAGGGGATAAACCATGTCCGAGGTAACTACATACCCGGTACCTGAGGAGTTGGCAACAACCGCGCATATCAATGCGGAGCGCTATCGGGAAATGTATCGCCGTTCGCTGGAGGATGCCGATGCATTCTGGTCGGAGCAGGCGCAATCTTTCCTCACCTGGATGAAGCCCTGGCATACGGTCTGTCAGTCTGATCTCAGCAAGGGTGAGGCGCGCTGGTTTGATGGCGGTCAACTCAATGTCACGGAAAACTGTATTGACCGACATCTGCCGGAGAGAGCCGATCAGACAGCGATCATCTGGGAAGGGGATGACCCCTCGGAACCCAGCCGCCATATCACCTACCAGCAGCTGAGCGACGAGGTCAACAGGCTGGCCAATGTGCTGAGAATGCGCGGGGTTGGGGTTGGCGATCGCGTCTGCATCTACATGCCGATGATTCCCGAGGCCGCTTTCGCCATGCTCGCCTGTGCACGCATAGGCGCGATTCACTCCGTGGTTTTTGGCGGGTTTTCACCCGAGGCTTTGCGAGGCCGGATCCTGGATTCTGATTGCCGGACCGTGATCACCGCGGATCAGGGCATCCGCGGCGGTAAATTGATACCGCTGAAAGCGAATACAGACCAGGCGCTGGAGACCTGCCCCAATGTCCATACCTGCCTGGTCGTGCAGCGAACCGGCAATGACATTGACTGGCATGATCAGAGAGATATCTGGTATCACGAGGCAAGGGAGCAAGTCACCAGCGACTGTGAACCTGAACCCATGGGCGCTGAAGATCCGCTGTTTATTCTCTACACCTCCGGTTCCACCGGCAAGCCAAAGGGGGTTCTGCATACGACGGGTGGCTACCTGTTGCAGGCAGCCATGACCCACAAGTATGTCTTTGATTACAGGGAAGGTGAAATATTCTGGTGCTCAGCCGATGTGGGCTGGGTGACGGGCCATACCTACATTGTCTACGGGCCCCTGTGTAATGGCGCCACAACCCTGATGTTCGAAGGGGTTCCCAATTACCCGGATGCATCCCGCTTCTGGCAGGTGGTGGATAAACACGACGTCAGCCTGTTTTACACGGCGCCGACGGCGATTCGGGCTTTGATGGGGGCCGGAGACAAGTATGTCTCCTGTACCAGCCGCCGATCGTTGCGACTGCTGGGAACGGTGGGTGAACCCATCAATCCGGAAGCCTGGGAGTGGTATTACTCGGTGGTAGGTGAAAGCCGTTGTCCGATCGTGGATACCTGGTGGCAGACGGAGACGGGTGGTCACATGCTGACGCCACTGCCGGGAGCGACACCCCTGAAAGCCGGTTCGGTGACGGTGCCGTTTTTTGGCGTACAGCCAGCCCTGCTGGATGAAAATGGCCGCGAAATCGAGGGGGCGGGCGAGGGCAGCCTGGTGATCAAGGCATCATGGCCAGGCCAGATACGCACGGTTTACGGCGACCACGAGCGCATGATCAAGACCTACTTCACGGCATTCCCCGGGTATTACTTTACTGGCGATGGCGCGCGGCGTGATGAGGATGGCTATTACTGGATTACCGGTCGTATGGATGACGTCCTCAATGTCTCCGGGCACCGCATGGGCACGGCGGAAGTAGAAAGTGCCCTGGTATTGCACCCCAAAGTCGCAGAAGCTGCAGTGGTGGGTTACCCGCATCATATCAAGGGGCAGGGTATTTACGCTTACGTGACCCTGATGGCCGGGGTCTCGCCGACGGACGATCTGCGCGATGAGTTGATTGCACTCTGTGTCAAGGAAATCGGTGCCATCGCCAAGCCGGATATTATCCAGTGGGCGCCGGGGTTGCCAAAGACCCGTTCCGGAAAAATTATGCGGCGTATTCTGCGCAAGGTGGCCGAGAATGAACTCAGCAACCTGGGTGACACTTCAACGCTCGCAGACCCCTCCGTCGTCGATGAGATTATCGCCAACCGGCACCATCAATAGAGAGGTTTTTTGCTGTCAACAAAAAGGGCAGGGACGCCTTTTGTTAACTGGCTGAAAAAACCCTGAGGGGGAATTCTTTTTCTGCTTGCAGGCTATACGCCCGCTGCGTTGCATTTTATGGCTGATTCTCACCCAATCAGCATATGCACGATCGCACGGTCCTTGGCGATGCGAGATCTGGAAAACGGCGCCAGCCATCCGGGGTGAAAGGGTTCGTCCAGGCAGGTGCAGGAAAGAAGAGAATAAAGAAAAGGCGCCTTACGGCGCCCAAATTTTTTAGAGGAGGAGAATCAATCACTTGAATCTGTTTTATAGGACTGATGAAAGAACAGTTTGTTCCCACGGGCGCAGAAAAAAAGTGATGGAATCGTGTTTTTTGTAATCTGTAACCTTGGAGGATGGTCGGGTGATTGAATTTGACAAGCTCTTCGCAGTAGCTGCGCGCAATAAAGGGGGTGCAAGGCAACTCGAGGAGCAACTGCCGGCGGTGAAAACAGAGGCTGAATTGCTGCGTACGGGCACTGACCGTTACCTCTCAGCGATGGCTCTGTGTATTTTCAGGGCCGGTTTTGTGTGGAAAGTGGTCAACAACAAGTGGCCGCAGTTCGAGACGGTTTTTTCCGGTTTTAATCCTCTGGCGGTCGCTCACTACTCGGATGAAAAACTCGAGGAGCTGGGACAGGATGCCAGAATTGTTCGCAATGCAACCAAGATCAGGGCCGTGCGCGACAATGCCACCTTTATACTGGCCGAAGATGCGACGCGGGGAAGTTTCGCCAGGCTGATCGCCGAGTGGCCGCCAACCGATATTGTCGGACTGTGGCGATACCTTGCTGAAAAAGGCTCCCGGCTAGGCGGTAATACGGGACCGATGTTTCTGCGGACCATGGGCAAAGATACTTTCATCGTGAGCAAAGATGTCAGCGCGGCGCTGGTCAATCACGGCCTGATGGACAGGTTTAGCCCTTCCTCCCGGCGCGATCTGGCTCGGGTTCAGGAGATATTCAACGGCTTTCACGAACAGTCCGGCAGGCCCCTTTCCCATATCAGCCGGATCCTTGCGCAGACGGTTTAGAGATTGGCTGACAGAGGTCAAGTCCCAGGCATGGACTCCACGACTTAAGCTGTCTATGCTAGCCACCTGTTTGGATTTTAGCTTTTACTGAAGCGTAAGGATCATGACCCAGAAGCATCTGTCGATCGCGATAACCGGCGCCGGTGGTGCCGGCGTTATTTCATGCGGTGAACTTCTCTTGCAGGCGTGGGGCAGGGCCGGCGGTCGCGGGTTGCTGCGCAAGGCATTTGGGCCGCAGATTCGAGGCGGGGAGTCGGCGGCACTGCTCAAATTGACGGAGCGTGAGCGCTACACAGCGGCAGAACGTTACGACCTGCTGGTTGCCATGGATTGGGATAACTACGTCCGCTTCGAGGATGAAATCCGCCTCTCGGCAGACACCCTGGTTATCTGTGAGGAGAAAAAGCCGGTTCCCGAGGCCGTTTCAGCACTTACCTCTCATATCGTGACCCTTCCTTTTGCCGCCGAGGCCAGGTCGACTCACCAGGATGGCCGCGTGAATATGCTGGCGCTTGGCCTCCTGGGCAAGCTGCTGGGTTTGCCGGTGGACAGTCTCTGTGAACTGGCTGCCCGCAAGCTGACAAAAAAACCCGACCCGTACCGAGAGGCGGCCGAACTCTGCATCAGGCGGGGGGCGGCGTTATCGCCACCCTGTGAACTGGATATTCCACCGCGCTCGGAGGCGCAGCGCTGGTATATCAGTGGCAATCAATGTGCAGGCCTGGCTGCCCTGGAGGCCGGTATTCGGCTGGTTGCCGCCTATCCGATTACGCCGGCCTCGGATACGCTGGAGTGGCTGGCGGGCGGGCTTGAAGCAGTCGGCGGGCAGCTTATCCAGGCTGAAGACGAGCTGGCGGCGATCAATATGTGCCTCGGCGCCGCCTTCGGCGGTGTGCCGGCATTTACCGCGACCTCCGGCCCCGGTCTGGCGCTGATGACCGAGAGCATCGGTCTGGCCGTCGCCAGCGAAACGCCGGTGACTATCCTCAATGTTCAGCGCGGAGGCCCGTCTACGGGTATCCCCACCAAATCGGAGCAGAGCGATCTGAATATCGCGCTCTGTGGCATGCACGGTGATGCACCTCACCTGGTATTGGCACCGCTGGATATCGCCGATTGTGTCTTCACCACCGGCTGGTCGGTGAAGTTGGCGCAACACCTGCAGACCGCGGCTATTGTGCTTTCGGATCAATTTATCGGCCAGTCTACCGCGATTATTTCCGACCCCGATCGCTGCAATTTTGAATTTCCTGCGGCCAGTGCTGCCAGTGGCGACTATCTTCGCTACCGGCTGACGGAGTCGGGAGTTTCTGCCCTCGCGACTCCCGGCGATCCCGGTTGTCGTTTTACCGCCGACGGCCTGGAGCACAATGAAAAGGGGACGCCGTCGGCGAATAACTCGGATCACCAGCAACAATTGCAGAAACGATTGCACAAGCTAACCGCTTTCGACTATGGCGACAGCTGGGGCAGGGTGTCCGGTGATGGCCAGGTAGCCATGGTTGGCTTTGGATCTTCATCGGCGGCGATGGAAGAGGCGGCTGAACGCCTGGCAGAGCAGGGCATTGCGGTCAGGGTCGTGGCGTTACGGCTGTTGTCACCGCTGCCGGTTAATGCCTTGCAAAAGGCCTTATCGGGCTGTGAGCAAGTGGTCGTGGTGGAGCAGAATCATGGCAAACAGCTCTACCACTACTTAAAAGGCCAGATGGATTTTGAGCAAACCCTGCACAGCTATGCAGTGCCCGGCCCGGTGCCACTGAGTCCCGTGCAGATTGCCGAAAGGGTTGCCGGGGAGGTCGGCCAATGAACAAAGCGCTGAAAGCGAAGGATTACAAATCCGATATCAAGCCGATCTGGTGTCCAGGCTGTGGACATTATTCGGTTCTCAATGCCATCACCAAGGCGATGGCGGGTCTCGGGCTCGACAAGGACAACCTCGCGCTGGTGTCGGGTATTGGCTGCTCCTCGCGGCTACCAGCCTATGTCGACAGTTATGGCTTCCACGGCGTTCACGGGCGTGGCCTGGCCGTTGCCCAGGGGCTGAAAGTGGCGAGGCCCGAGTTGACCGTCATCGCGCTGGGCGGCGATGGCGACGGTTTCTCCATCGGGGGCAATCACTTCATGCACGCCTGTCGGCGCAATATCAACATGGTGTATATCGCCATGGACAATGAGGTGTATGGCATGACAAAAGGGCAGGCGTCGCCGACCAGCCCGGAGGACTGGCTCAGCAGCAAGCTGACGCCACATGGCCCCGGGGTCAGGCCGTTCAAGCCCGCAGCGGTGGCGCTGGCTTCAGGGGCTACCTGGATAGGCAGAGCCTATTCCGGCAATCCAAACCAGATGGCGGGCCTGATTGCCGAGGCAATAGAGCACCCCGGTTTTAGTTTTCTCCACGCATTGTCCCAGTGTATTACTTTTTGTCCCGAGCAAACCGACTGGAAGTCAATCGTGAAAGAGCGGGCTGAACCTGCATGTACTGATCATGACCAGGCCGCTGCGGTTTTTTTCAACGAGGAGGGGTTTGATACCGGCGTCCTCTACACGCAGCAGCGAGCCGTCTGGCCGCCGCAGCAGGGGTCCGTTCCGAGGGAAGATGCTCTCGATCAACTGGCAGCAAAATTCAGGGTGTAGCTTATGAGTAATGAATCGCTGGCCTTATTCCTGGCGCACTCGATCGAACTGGAATCCGAGGCAAAAAATCGTTACCAGGAGTTGTCCGAGACAATGGCGACCCATCACAATGACGAGGTGGCCCAATTCTTTGCCCGCATGGCCAGGGAGGCAAAACGGCACCTGAAGGAAGTGAGACAACTGGCAAAAGGCCTTGAACTACCTAAAATCAGGGCCTGGGAGTTTGACTGGCCCGGTGAAGAACCACCGGAGACCGCCAGTTACGAGGAGCTCCATTACCTGATGACGTTGCGACAGGCCATTGAAATTGCAATAAAGAATGAACGCACTGCAGAGCGCTACTACCGGGCGATGGCGGCTACCAGTTCTGACCAGGAGACAATAACAATAGCGACCGAGTTTGCCGATGAAGAGGTCGAGCATACTGCTGCGCTGGAGAAAATGCTCGCGGACCTGCCCGAGAACGGCAGCTGTCCGCTTCTGGATGATGATGAACCGAATATGCCCGAGTAGGATTTCATCTTTTTTTAGGGGATTAAAAACATGGACCAGGCAACTGTAGAACCGACGTTCAGGCAGAGCGTAAACCTGATGGTCGATCGCGCCATTTCTGCAATGGCGCTGGATGACGGTACGGCGAAGGCAATCAAGGCCTGTAATGAGGTGCTCGAGGTTAACTTTCCCGTTGATATACGCGGCAGAATTGAAGTTTTCCGGGGCTGGCGCGCAGTGCACAGCACCCACAAGCTGCCGGTCAAGGGAGGTATCCGTTTCGCCAGTTATGCCAACCAGGATGAGGTCCAGGCGCTGGCCGCGCTGATGACCTACAAATGCGCCATTGTCGATGTTCCCTTCGGCGGATCCAAGGGAGCCTTGATGATCGATCCGGAGCAGTACGATCGCGAAGAACTGGAAAAAATCACTCGCCGTTTTACCATGGAACTGGTGCGAAAAGGGTTTCTCAATCCGGCTACCAATGTGCCGGCGCCGGATATTGGCACCGGCGAGCGTGAAATGGCCTGGATGGCTGACACCTACAAGCACCTGCACCCCGAAGACATCAACTACCATGCCTGTGTTACGGGAAAGCCCTTGGCCCACGGAGGGATTGCCGGTCGAACCGAGGCGACCGGAAGAGGCGTGCAGTACGCCATGCAGGAGTTTTTTCGCCATCCCGATGACGTAAAAAGCACCGGCATGACCGGTGGCCTCGAAGGAAAACGTATCGTGGTGCAGGGGTTTGGCAACGTGGGTTACCATGCAGCCAAATTTTTATCGGAAGAAGACGGTGCAGTTATTACCGCTGTGATCAATATTGACGGTGCGATTATCAATGACGACGGTATCAATATTGAGGACTTGTACAGGCACATTCTTGAGCATGGTGGTTTGTCGGCCTTCCCCGGAGGTCGTTTCGAGCAGGATGGTTGCGCTGTGCTCGAGAAAGAGTGTGACATCCTGCTTCCGGCCGCACTGGAGTCCCAGATAAACCTTCAGAATGTAGACCGGATAAAAACCAAGCTGATCGTTGAAGCGGCAAATGGCCCTGTTACCTATGGTGCCGATGAACTTCT
The DNA here is from genome assembly GCA_041571855.1 of Porticoccaceae bacterium. Classification (GTDB taxonomy): domain Bacteria; phylum Pseudomonadota; class Gammaproteobacteria; order Pseudomonadales; family Porticoccaceae; genus JACKOF01. The sequence goes on along the minus strand of JBFFTH010000012.1, from coordinate 9,275 downwards.
CAACAAGCGCGGCATTATTATTTTGCCGGATGCCTATGTGAATGCCGGCGGCGTAACAGTTTCCTATTTCGAGTGGATCCGCAATATTACCCATATGCGTTTTGGCCGCATGCAGCGCAGGCACCAGGAACTGACATTTCAGGGCATAGCCAAGGCCCTGGAGAATGTGTTGAGCACCAAGTTTGACCAGAGCTATATTGACAAATTGCTCAAGGGCGCGGACGAAATCGACCTGGTCCGCTCGGGGCTGGATGACACCATGCGAATCGCCTATCAGCAGATCAGGAACATCAAGCTTACCAATGATTCCGTGCATGATCTGCGCACAGCAGCCTATGTCTGCGCGCTGCAGAAGATTGCCAGTTCCTATCTCGAAATCGGGGTTTACTAGCAATAGCGGCATTTATTCGTCGATGGCATAAATCGCGTGGCTTTTTGAAGCCGGGGCGACAGGCTCGGCACTGATGAACATTGAACCCGCCAAACTGGCTGATTACCGTCGAATGACGCAAGTCATTGCCTTTCTGGAAGAGCATGCCACCGGACACACCGGGTTGAATGAGGTGGCGGCTGCGATAGGGCTCAGCCCCGTCCGTTGCCAGCGGCTTTTCCGACGCTACAGCGGTGTTTCGTCCAGGCGCTTTCTGCAGTACCTGACGGCGAATCATGCCAGGACATTATTGCGCGATACGTCTTTTGCTCCGGAAGCATCGCTGGAAACGGGCTCTTCAAGTTCTTCGCGTTTGCATGACCGCTTGGTTTCGCTTGAAGCGGTTACGCCGGGGGAGTATCGCAGTGGGGGTAAGCCACTGACGCTTGAGTACGGTGTTGCCGCTACCCGCTTTGGAAACGTATTCCTGGCTGCCACCAGTCGAGGCATCTGCTGCCTGCGCTTTGTCGATGACGAAACTGTCGCTGCTCTGGTAACAGAACTCCAGACGCAATGGGGGTCTGTCCCTGTGCTGCCAAACCCCGATCGAGTGCGCACGCTGGCTGCCGAAATTTTCCGGCAGCAAAGCAGGGCGCCATTAACCCTGCTGGTGCAGGGCAGTAGTTTTCAGATCAGGGTGTGGCAGGCGCTGCTGGCAATTCCGCAGGGAGCTGTTGTCAGCTACGGCCGATTGGCCCAGGCCCTCGGTAGCCCGGGTGCAGCCCGTGCTGTCGGTGGCGCAGTCGGGGCCAACCCCGTTGCCTATCTTATTCCCTGTCACCGGGTCATTCGGGGCGATGGAGCGCCGGGCGGTTATCGCTGGGGGCGGGCGAGAAAACAACTGCTGCTGGCAAGCGAGGCGGTGCAATAAAAAGCCCGGCCATTGCCGGGCTTGAAATATGTGGCTAAAACCGGGAGCCGGTTATTTTTTCGATTGCTTGATCGCGGCAATTACCTCTTCGAGATTTTCCTTGTCGCTGTAGTTGCTGATCGAAGCCAGTATTTCTTCGACTTCTTCGCCCCTGTTGAGGGCCTTGATGGCAGACATGACCTGTTTGACGTTTTTTCCCTCTTTGAAGGCTTTAACAGCCTCGATCAAATCGTCAATGCCGGCATCTTTGTTGAATGCCCTGACCGCATCCTTGACCGCCTGCTTGGCTTCATCTGCTTTGCCCCAGCCCTCAATCCGCACCCACTTGCCTTTTTCAAGGTCTTTATAGTGGGTGAAGAAGTGTTCTATCTGCTGGGTGAGCAGAGGGGGCAGATCGTCAACGCAGTTTACATCGTGGTAGATCGGGGTGAGGTCGTCAGTCGGAACGGCGATAAGCTTGTAGTCTTCCCCGGATTCGTCAACCATTTTGAGAACCCCGATAGGGCGGCAGGTGATAACCGTGCCACTGTTTACCCGGTGTGGTGTATCCACCAGTACATCTATAGGATCGCCATCGTCGGCGAGGGTGTTGGGAATATACCCGTAGTTGCAGGGGTAAAACATCGGCGTTGACATAAAGCGATCTACGAACACCGCACCACTCTCCTTGTCGACCTCGTATTTAACCGGGTCGGCATGGGCCTGTATTTCGACAATCACATTGACCTCATCAGGAAGATTGTTGCCGGCTGGAACTGCGTTCAGACTCATCTGCTATTTCCTCTGTTGATTGGCAAGTCAAAGCCCGCAATGCTTGCCATGATTAAACAAGTGCCCGGAAATATTACCAGCCTTTAGTTCACACTGCATTCCTTGCTTGAGTAAATCACTGTTTCCGTTACTATACGGGCCTGCTGTTTGGCGGCTGGCTGAATGGCAAATAATAGCAATGACCATGCTATGGAAAAAAAGAAAGCGTTTTCATCTCTCCAGGTAGAAAGCGCCTTTAGCACTGCCTAAGGGGGAAATATAAATGTCTGACTATATGTTGTTGCCACCCATTCTCGGGTTATTTGGCCTGCTTGTTGCGTTCATAATTTATCGAGTCGTTGTCAGCTATCCGGACGGCGAGGATAAAATCAAAAAGATTGCAGACCAGATCCATCTCGGTGCCATGGTATTTATGCGCCGTGAGTACTCCATACTGACTGTTTTCGCGGCTGTTATTGGCGCTGCCATTTTCTTTTCGCCTCTCGGAAAAAATACGGCATTGGCGTTTGCGGTCGGTGCCCTCAGCTCTGCCTGCGCCGGCTGGATTGGTATGTTTGCGGCTACCAAGGCCAACGTCAGAACAGCAACGGCTGCGAATACCCAGGGGGCCGAGGCGGCCCTCTCAGTCGCTTTTTTCGGCGGTTCCATTATGGGGCTCTGTGTTGCCTCGCTGGGATTGATCGGCCTTGGCACGCTGTATTATTTTTTCGGTGGTGACCCGCAAAAAGCGCACGCAATTCATGGTTTTGGTATGGGTGCATCTGTTGTCGCCCTGTTTTCCCGTGTCGGCGGTGGCATATTCACAAAAAGTGCCGATGTCGGTGCAGATCTGGTGGGCAAGATTGAAGCCGGTATCCCGGAAGATGATCCCCGCAATCCAGGTGTTATTGCCGATAACGTCGGTGACAATGTCGGAGATGTGGCCGGCATGGGGTCGGATATTTTCGAATCCTACTGCGGCTCAATGATCGCCTCGATTGCCATTGCTTCAACCATGATGGGCGACCCGAACCAGGGCGCGTTGATGTCGCTGCCATTGCTGCTTGCCAGCGCCGGGCTGATTGCCTCGATCCTCGGTATTATCATCGTGCGCTCCCGGGCATCCTCCGAGCCAGATATGGCTTTGCGTTCCGGCACCATACTGGCACCGGTGCTGTTTATTGCAGCATCCTGGTTTGTCGTGGATGCGCTGGGTATCGACACTAATGTGTGGTATGCGGTCCTCAGTGGCGCACTCGGGGGTATTGCCATTGGCCTGGTAACCGAGTTTTACACCGGTGGATCCCCGGTCCATAAAATCGCCAAATCAGGCAATACCGGTTCCGCCACGGTGATGATAACCGGCCTCGCGGTTGGCATGGAATCTGTGGTAGCGCCGGTACTCTGTATTGGCGCCATAATCTTTGTCTCGACCAGCCTGGCGGGTGTTTACGGCGTCGGTATTGCCGCAGTGGGTATGCTCTCTACGGTTGGTATCACCATGGCCATCGATGCTTACGGGCCGGTTGCTGACAATGCCGGTGGTATTGCCGAGATGGGCGGTATGGGTAAGGAGACGCGCGAGATTACCGATTCCCTGGATGAGCTGGGCAATACCACCGCGGCGATTGGTAAAGGTTTTGCCATTGGCGCCGCGGCACTGGCAGCGCTGGCAATCATCGCCGCCTTTATTGAAGCGGTCGAAATACATCACCCCGGGTTCTCGCTGGAGATATCCAACCCGAAGGTACTGGTCGGTATGTTTATCGGTGCAGTTATTCCCTACCTGATAGCTGCCATTACCATGACCTCGGTAGGTGATGCCGCATTCGATATGATCACTGAAATACGCCGTCAATTCCGCGAAATCCCCGGGCTGCTGGAGGGAAAGGCCGAGCCCGATACCGCTCGCTGTGTCGATATTGCCACCACAGCCGCGCTAAGGAGGATGATGTTGCCGGGCTGTATAGCCGTTGCCGTACCGCCCCTGATCGGCTTCTCAATGGGTGCAGCCGCTCTGGGTGGCTTGCTGGCTGGCGCGTTGCTGGGCTGCGTGGTTCTGGCGTTGATGATGGCCAATGCCGGCGGTGCCTGGGATAACGCCAAGAAGTTCGTCGAGAAGGGCAACCTGGGCGGCAAGGGTTCAGACGTGCATGCCGCGACCGTTGTCGGTGATACGGTGGGTGATCCGTTCAAGGATACTTCCGGTCCCTCAATGAACATCCTCATCAATGTGATGGCCATTGTCAGCCTGGTGATTGCACCACTGCTGTGATGGTAACCCTGTAAAAGGCGGGGGAATATCCCCCGCTTTTTATTGGCACAAATTTAATTTTTCCAAGTTGATGAAAGTCAACGCGCCAGCAGAGTGCTCTTCCTAGAATACGGCCTTCTCTCAAGGGCCAGATATGCCTCCAAGGGCCAGATATGCATCAGATTACACTCCACCAACAGGGTCACCCTGTATGGGATCGCAGCCTGATTGATCGTTACGATTTGTCGGGGCCTCGCTACACGTCCTATCCTACCGCGCCACAGTTTCATGATGGCTTCGGTGAAGATGACTTGAAGGCGGCCATCGTCCGCAGCAACCAGGCGGCTCGTCCGCTGTCGCTTTATTTCCATATCCCCTTTTGCAGCACCGTCTGCTACTACTGTGGCTGTAACAAGATCGTCACTGCCAACCGAAAAAGGGCGATGCCTTACCTGGAGAAAATGATCAATGAACTGGCGCTGATGGGCGAGCTGTTTGATCGCTCCCGGCCGGTGAACCAGCTGCACTGGGGCGGCGGGACACCCACCTATATCAGCGATGACGAAAAGCGCCTGTTGATGTCGGCAATCCGGGAGCGGTTTACGCTTCTCGACGATGACAGCGGTGAGTACTCAATCGAAATCCATCCCGGCGATATGGCGGTCTCGACCATTGCCTGCCTGCGTGAGCTGGGCTTCAACCGCCTTAGCATGGGGGTGCAGGATTTTGATCCGAACGTGCAGCGGGCGGTGAATCGTTTCAACAGCCCGGCGGAAGTGAAGGAACTGGTTGATGCCGGTCGGGAGCAGGGTTTTCACTCTATCAGTATGGATCTGATTTACGGCTTGCCTCATCAGAGCTGGCAGACCTTTGAGCGCACGCTGGATGAGATACTGGCAATTAACCCGGATCGGCTCTCGGTATTCAACTACGCTCACTTGCCTCACATGTTCAAGGTGCAAAAGCAGATTGACGAGGCAGCACTGCCGGCAGCGGAAGAAAAGCTGGTCATGATGGAAAGGATGACCGAGAAACTGTTGCACAGCGGCTATGTGTTTATCGGTATGGATCATTTTGCCAAGCCCGACGACGAATTGGCCATTGCGCAGCGCGAGGGGCACCTGCAGCGCAACTTTCAGGGCTATTCGACTCATGGTAACTGCGACCTGGTTGCCTTTGGTGTTTCATCCATCAGTGCCATCGACAATGTTTTTGCCCAGAACCACAAGCATATCGACGACTACATGAGCTCACAGGAGCGCGGTGAACTGGCCGTAGCTCGCGGCTTTACGCTCAGTGCGGATGACCTGCTGCGCCAGGAGGTGATCAAACAGCTGATCTGCCACTTCCAGCTGGACTTCGCTTCCATCGGGCAGCAATTCAATATCGATTTTCAGCGCTACTTTGCTGGCGAGCTGGATGCCCTGAAGCCGATGGCGGCGGACCGGTTAATTGAACTGGATGCCGGAGGTATCACCGTGACGCCCGCCGGGCGGATACTGATCCGCCGTATCTGCATGACATTTGATGCCTACCTCAACAGCAATGCCGAGGTGCGTTTTTCGAAGATTATTTAGCGTTCTTGTTGGAAAAAAATACCGCGTCACCAGTTCAAGCTTGCAAGCTTTAAAGGTGTCGTTAAAATACCACCGGTTGCATCAGTAACCACTACCCAAGGGGTGGCTCCGGCCTGAGATGCGCTGTTGCAAAAAGCGCGAACCCTTTGAACCTGATCCGGATCGTACCGGCGTAGGGATAGGGCAATTCCATATCTTCTCGCAAACAGTCCGGGTCTCTTTAACAGCAGTTAATGAGGCTCTAATGAAAAATCAAGCAGTTAAGAAGCTTTCTTTATCCCTTTTGCTAACTATTGCTTCGGCGTCGGGCTGGACCGAAGCCATTATCGAAGAGGTGGTGGTCACCGCCAATTTTCGTCAAGCCGAGCTGATGAAGAGCACCGGCAGCATCACAGCCGTTGGTGCGCCGGCGATCGACAACCGCAGTGCCAGACACCTGGAGCAGGTATTGCAATTGGCGCCCAATGTTAGCTACGCCAGCGGCGCTTCCCGCGGTCGTTTTATCCAGGTGCGGGGTGTAGGTGAGCTGGAACAATTTGTCGATCCCAAGCACTTTCCCTCGGTCGGCATCACACTCGATGGTATCGAACTGGCCGGAACCGCCAATGCCGCCATGCTGATGGATGTTGACCAGGTGGAGATACTTCGCGGGCCCCAGGGAACGCGCTTTGGCAGCAGTGCCCTGGCCGGGATGGTCAATATTTCAAGCAATGCTCCTGCCGATCAGTTGCAAGGCAATATTGAAGCCGGAGTTGGCAATTATGGCAGCTGGCATGCCGGAACTGTTGTCAGTGGGCCACTGGCCGACAACCTCAGTGGCCGCATCGCCGTGCAGAAAAATTACGGCGACGGTTATATCGAAAACGACTTTCTCAACCGGGACGATACCAATGGTTATGACGAGTTCTCCGCGCGGGGGAAACTGCACTGGCAGACCAGTCCCGGAACAAGTTATGAGCTGACGGCGCTGTATTTCGATTCTGACAACGGCTACGATGCCTGGTCCCTGCAAAATACCCGCCACACCATTTCCGACCAGCCCGGCCATGATCGCCAGCGCACCAAGGCATTGTCGCTGTCGGGTGAATGGACCTTGAGCGAGGACTGGTTGCTGGAATCTGTCGCCAGCTGGAGTGACAACGATTCAGACTATGGTTACGACGAGGACTGGACCTTTGCCGGCTACTGCGGCTGCGGTCCGGAAAGTTGGAATTATTACGTCAATACAGACAACTATCGTCGTGATCGTGACAATGCCACCCTCGATATACGGCTGCTTTCCCCGGATCGAAACGAGCTTGCCGGGGAGTCTCAGTATGTGGTCGGCCTGTATCTGCAAAGGCGCAGCGAATCACTGCACAGAACCTGGTGGGGCTATGATTTCTTTAGTGATTACGAGTCTGATCGCTCTGCGCTGTACGGTCAGTTCAGAAAGCCGTTCTCCGACAGGTTTACGCTGGTGGCGGGTTATCGCTACGAGTGGTTCAGCGATGATTACGATGACAATAACGGGTTGCTGACTGACTCCGACGACAGTTTTTGGAGCGGTGAGCTGACGCTGGAATATATGCCTTCAGATAACACGCTGCTTTACGCCACATTGTCCAGGGGGGCAAAGCCGGGTGGAGTGAATACCGAGGCCAGTTCCAGTTTTCCCCTGATGGGTTCCCAGTTCCAGGACTTCATAACGCCGCGGTTGAAGTTCGATGCCGAAACCCTGGTAAATGCCGAAATGGGACTGAAAGGCGGGTATCTGGATAACCGCCTGGACCTACGAATCGCCCTGTTTTACATGGACAGGAGCAATGCCCAGCTTGAGTCCTGGATGTACGATGCGGAAAACTTCCTCTGGATAGGATTCCTGGACAGCAACAGCGATGCGGATAACTATGGCCTGGAAGTGGAGGGTAGCTACCTGCTCACAGACGCAGTGGTTTTGAGCGCCAGTCTCGGTTTGCTGGAAACCAGCGTGGACAGTTTGCAGGTCTATGACCTGGATGCCTGGGCGTTCAGGGCGTTGGAAGATCGCGATCAGGCCAGGGCTCCAGGATACCAGTACCACCTGGGGGTTAACTGGCAATTAAACCAGGGGCTTAACCTCAATATTGAAATGGAAGGGCGCGGCGAGAGTTATTTCGGCTATTATCATGACCGTAAAATTGACAGTTACAGCGCAATAAACGCCAGCCTGGCTTATCAATTTGATTCCTTCTCTGTGCAGTTGTGGGGTCGAAATCTGCTGGATGAGGACTATGCTGTCCACGGGCTCTATTTTGGCAACGATCCGCTCAAGGGGTGGATTAACGAACGCTACCTGCAGTGGGGCGAACCGAGGGTATTTGGCGTTACGGCCAGATACAACTTCTAGTTAAAGCGCGCCGCCAACCTGTCCATGCCGGTTTTTCTGCTGCCCGCTTGTCACGACCGTAAACAGGGCGCACCATTGCAGCGCCAGCTTTGCAGGGACACGACTATCCACATTCACTGAGGAGACAGATGTGCAATTAACGGCAGATATCAGCATGTACCCCCTGAGGGAGGATTTCATCCCCCCCATTGATGCATTTATTGAAAGAATACATCAGTACCCGGAGCTGAAAATTACGCGCACCCCAACCAGTACCATTGTGCAGGGTGAATATGAATACGCCATGCAGGCGGTGCAGGATACGATTGCTGCCTGTCACGCCGACTATGGCCTGGCAGTTTATGTGGTCAAGTACATACCGGGATACCAGGCACTTGATTAACTGGCTGCTTAGCTGGGAAAACCTGGCGGTGGCATTGGCTGTCACCTATCTGTTGCTGGCAATGCGCGAGAACATCTGGTGCTGGTATGCAGCCTTTATCAGCACCCTCATATTTACCGTTCTGTTCTGGAATGTCAGTCTGCCGATGCAGTCGCTGCTCAACCTTTATTACATGGCGATGGCCGTCTACGGCTGGTGGCAGTGGAAAAAAGGTGGCGCGGAACACGAGGGTATTGCCATACATCGCTGGAGCTCTGCCCGGCATGCGGTTGCCATTGGCACAGTGGTATTGATCAGCCTGGCATCGGGCTGGTACCTGAGCGCAAACACGGAAACCTTCTGGCCCTATATCAGCTCGTTAACTACCTGGGGCAGCGTGCTCTGTACCTGGATGGTGGCCCGCAAGGTTCTGGAGAACTGGCTCTACTGGCTGGTGGTGGATTGCGTGGCCATTTTTATCTACCTTGAACGCGAGCTTTACAGCACGGTTGGCCTGTTTGTTATCTACATCGTGATTGCCTTTGTCGGCTATTTCCAGTGGGTAAAACTCTACCGGCAGCAAGCTGTAGCCGAGGAGACAGCAAATGCCTGAAGTCCACCTCGACAGCTGGCAGTCGTGGTCTGTTGAACTGGCTGAAAAGCC
>JBFFTH010000011.1:0-23990 GCA_041571855.1 Porticoccaceae bacterium | reverse complement strand
GTGGTATCACTCTGTATTCCCTGCAGGATATTCATGTTGTAGGTCACGCAGGCGGGCCGGCTCAGATTATCATCAAGCATATAGTTCCAGCTGGCCCAGGCCAGGGGGCGCTTGGGTAATAAACGGGTGTCGGTGTGCAGTACCACCTCGTTTCGGCTGTAGGGGATATCTCCGAGCACCTGGCTTTCATCGTCCGTAGGGTCGCCGAGTAATGCCAGAGCCTGGTCTGAGTGGCAGGCAAAAATAACCTCGTCGAATGATCTCAGCTCTCCGCTCGCTAACGCTATCTCAACGCCGTATTCCGTGCGGCGCACACGGTCGATATCTGAATTGATTAGGATCGGCTTTGACAGCTGGGACAATATTGCCTCGACATATTTGCGCGAACCTCCGGGGATCACATACCACTGTGGCCTGTCGCTGATATTTAGCAGACCATGGTTGTAAAAGAACTGGAGAAAGAATTTCAGTTCAAACTTTTCCATTTCCTTGAGGCTCGTTGACCAGATCGCCGCGCCCATGGGCAAGATATAGTGTTCACAGAAAAAACCGGAAAAATGGTGCTGGCGCAGGAATTCCCCCAATGTGATGCCCGACGGGATCTGGTCGTCTGCGTACAACTGTTTGCAGAGGGAATTAAACTTCAATATCTGGCTTATCAGCTTCCAGAAGGCGGGGCTTAGGATATTGCTGCGTTGGGCAAACAGTGAGTTCAGATCGTGGCCGTTGTATTCAAGGCCGCTCTGGCGATTGTGAACGCTGAAGCTCATCTCTGTCGCCTGCCTGCCAATCCCTAACAGTTCCAGCAGACGATTAAAATTGGGGTAAGTTCTGTCGTTGAATACGATGAAACCTGTGTCGATGGCATAGTCTCTTCCCCGATGATGAATATCAACGGTTGCGGTGTGTCCACCGACATAGTCATTTTTTTCAAACACGGTGACATCATGATGCTTGTCAAGCAGGTAGGCACAGGTTAAACCAGAAATTCCCGAGCCGACAATGGCAACTTTCTTCATTCTGAATCCATTCTTGTCGCCAGGCGCCGCCACATGGAAAATGGCAAAAGGCCCAGGCAACGCATCAGGGAGATAAATACTGCGGGGAAGCGAATATCGGATTTACCCTTGGCGATTCCCGCGATAATTTTTTCAGCCGCTGATTCTGCACTAATTTTCATCGGCATGGCAAAAGTATTGCGATCCGTCAGCGGCGTTTCAACAAAGCCGGGATGCACACTGGTTACCTCAATGCCAGATTTTGCAAGATCAATAGCCAGCACCTGGGCCAGATAGCTCAACCCCGCCTTTGACGCGCCGTAGGCTTCTGCCCTGGGCAAGGGGAGCATTTCTGCACTGGAACTCACCAGCACCAGGCGGCCCCCCTTGCGAATAAGGGGCAGCCAGGCCTGGAGGGCGTATCCTATTGAAATCAGGTTGATGTTAATAATTTTGTCAAAGCGCTTCGCATCAAAATTGACCGGATCGTCGATATATTCGCAGTCACCGGCATTCAGTATCACCAGATCCAGTGGGCAGTGGGCTTTATCGGGGACAGGGTAGTTGTCATAGTCGGTAAGGTCGAAACACAGCGGCTCGATATTGGAATTCTGCGAGATCAGTTCATCGAGCTTTTCCCGGCTGCGACCACAGGCCAGTACTCTGTGACCCAATTTAGCATAGGCCAGGGCCAGTTCCCGTCCTATACCCGACGTGGCGCCGGTGATTAGAATATTCATCTCAACAACCTCTACTTTGCCGCACGGTTTTTAATCGCCCTGATCACCCGGCCCAGCAGCGGCAGGTGCTCGTAGAGCATGGCACCGAGATCGAAATAATCCCGGTGATAGATAACCCTGTCTTCACTGGCACGCAGATGAGAGTGACCCTCAAGGCGAATGGGTTGTCCGGCATTTAGCTGCTTGTGCCTCAGCGTCATGGTCCAGTAAACGGCAGCCTCTGTGCCGCTTTCAATTGCATGCTCAATGACAAAATCGCAGCTGATGATCTGCTGATAGAGGTCCTCAAAATAGGTCAGTAAGCGGTCGAACCCTCTAAGGCTATGCATGGGATCGGTGAATTCGACCTCGGGGTGATAGACCCGCTCCAGGTCGGCTAGGGTGTCCGTGCCCAATTCGCTGTAGATGTCGATAAAATTCTTTAACCACAGGGACTGTGTCTTCATTTTAGATCCTGTTTCAGTGTTGAAGCTTAGTAAATAAAACGCCCGATGGGATTAAGCAACTGGCTCAAACCCCCGGTAAAATGCATGGCATCACTGGACACGATCAGGCAGACACAGCCCTCCTTGCTGACGGGCTGATGGGTGTGTTTACCATCCAGCCAGATAAAATCACCCTGGTGGTATTCGCCCATTTCATCTTCATAACTGCCTTGCAGCAAGAGCGTGACTTCAAATCCTTTATGGGTATGGCTGGGCACGCTTCCACCCTCGTCGATATGCAAAAGGCTGCTTTTCAGGTTGTCGTCATCAAGAGCCAGGCGTGAGCGGGAGAGTTTTCCTCCCAGTGCCTGCCACTTGTTTAGGTTGATGGAATTTAACGCTCTTGGCAGTGGTAGGCGATCTCCAGAGACATCGATCTCCCTGACCTTTTCCGGAACAGAGGTGCTGTCGCCGGGCGCAAGCTCGGTGATTGCCTCTATGGTTGCCAGCGCGCCATCTTTGAGATCGCCGGCGTAATGGGGTGGTGCCGTGTCAGCCTGTCTGTCTACGAAAGCGGTATCCGAGAGCATTTCGTCATCACAAAATGCTTCCAGCGCTGCCTGTTCGGTCATGGCCAAGCTGTTTTTGCGACATTCACCGCAGGCCTCTATGTGACTAGCGACGACCACGGATAGAGAAGCAGGTAATCTGCCCGCAGCAAACTGCTCTAACAGAGAGGGGCTAGGGTGGTGTTTAATCATGTTGCTTGTCTTCCATCTGCTGTTTGAGTTTGGCCAGTGCCAGTCTTAGCCTCGACTTTATCGTGCCCACCGGTACGCCAAATTGCTCGGCGAGTTGTGTTTGGGTGAGCTCCTGGTAGTAATAGCCTTTAACTACGGCCCGCTGCGTTTCCGGAAGAGTGTTGACGTACTCAAGCATCTGTTTTTCCATCAGATGGTCGCCAAACTCATCCGCATCTTCTTCGTGGGTGATTTGAAACTGGTCAAGAGGCCAAATGTCATCACCCAGGTTTACTTCTGCTTTTGCCTTGACACGCCTGAGCATGTCAAAAGAAGCGTTACGCATCACCGTGTAAACCCAGGTTGTTGCCGCGCCCTTATCGCTGTCAAACAGATGGGCTTTGAGCCATACGTTGGTCATTGTTTCCTGCACCAACTCGCTGGCCTGAGCTTCGCTTCCCAATTGTTTTATTCCAAAACGCTCAATCTTGGGGGCAAAAAAACAAAACAGCTGGGTGAAAGCCTGCTTGTCTCGCTGTTTTGCCACGCGATCTAGTAGTTGCGTAAGCTCTGATGGGGCCTGGGTTTCAGTATGTTTGTTGATATTGGCACTCCGTATATCCGGGGCGCATGTGCTCACGAATTGCTGCATGTTCTTCTACGTTTGCCAAATCCTAGAGACTATACGTAAGCACGCGCGGAATGGTTCAACAAATTTTATCATCACCCAAAATTAATGTGTGAAGAAAGCTTTTTAGCTGTTCGAAACTGTCAGGCACAATAAACCGCTCTTTTTCATGCAAAGACAACGGCAATATCTCCAGAAAGCGAGCGCAGACCCATTCGATCTGCCCAAAGGCCGGCTCCGGATAGAGGCCTGCCAGCTGAGGGTGTCTGGCAAAAAGCTCGCCCAGGGCTTTCCCCAGCTCGCTCGTCTCCTCGGCAGATGACTGATCGGACCAGTGCTGACGCAATTCAGCCTGGGCCATCAACAGGTTGTCTTCACGCTTCCAGGGTTTTTCCAGTGTTACCAAATGGCTGGCTTTAACGTCAATAACCAGCAAATTATCCTCATCTCTGTGAAAATCGATAATGTCCACCTTGGCGCCCCAGTCCGGCACATTCAGCTGCAGACTCTTGTCGTAGCGGGCGATAATGAATCCGCCATTTCTGCTTGCCTCGGATACCATGGTCAGATAGCGCGGCTCGAAGATGCGAAGGCGTTGCACACCTCCCGGTAGGATAAACAGGGGCAGGGGAAATACAGGAAGAGGCGGTTTTACCTCACGTTGTAGGAGATGTGCGTCGTCCAGAGGATTATTGCTGTTACTGCCCAAGGAGGCGGCAAAAAGGTCTTTTGTCACTGCTTTATTCACTTTGCTTGTCCTCAAATAATACGCACGCATCAATGGAAGCGATCACCTCAATTGGCAAATACGATTCGGGAGCAGGGCAGTATTACAAGATGAGGTGTCACAGAGGCCGCATGAAGGCCGCCATTGTGACACCATGATTAAGTTGCGATCTGCAAAGTGAAGCGTGATACCGCCTTGATCCTCTGGCCGCCAGGAGACTCTGGGCGATAGGCGCCTTGGGGTGACAGGAGCAACTGTTTTGAGACAGTGTCGGTATCAAAGACGTTGTTTCAGGGCGAAAAACAATGGAAGGGGCTTACCCCCTCCCATAGTGCATCTGATTATGTTTAAAGCAGCGCTGACCCTGTCAGTTAAATCGCTTGGCGAATTCGCAGTTCTCGGCGCGCTTTATTTCCCCTTTCATTACCTGTCTTATATCTGCGCCCACTTCTTCATGGCGCAGGGCATGGGCAATATTGGCGCGCAGAAAACCCAGTTTGCTGCCACAGTCATGGCTCTGGCCGGTTATATGAAAGGCCTCGACAGTTTCCATCTCGATCAGCTGGCCAATGGCATCGGTTAACTGGACTTCGCCACCGGCGCCCGGCAGGGTTTTTTCGAGAATATCCCATATGGCTGAGGATAAAACATAGCGGCCGACGACGGTGAGGTTGGAGGGCGCCTGGTCGGCTGCAGGTTTTTCGACGATATTGGAAATTACGCTGGTTTCACCGGGGGATAGCTCGGCTCCCTGGCAGTCGACGACACCGTATTTATGGACATCTTCCACTGGAACCGGCTCGACCAGAATCTGTGAGGCGCCTGTGTTGGTGAAGTTTTTCATCATCGCCGCGAGGTTTTCGGTACTCAGGTCGCAGTCGTACTGGTCAACGATCACATCGGGTAACAGGACGGCAAACGGTTGTTCGCCAACGACCGGCCTGGCGCAGGAAATTGCATGACCGAGACCCTTTGCCTGGGGCTGTCTGACCGAGATGATGGTGACATCTTGCGGCACGATTGAGCGCACCTCTTCCAAAAGCTGGCGCTTGACCCTGTTTTCAAGGTGGGCCTCCAGTTCAAAGCTGGAGTCAAAGTGGTTCTCGATGGAGTTCTTGCTGGCATGGGTGACCAGCACAATTTCCTTGATTCCCGCCGACACAGCCTCATTGACGACATACTGTATCAACGGCTTGTCGACAACCGGCAGCATTTCTTTGGGGATTGCCTTGGTGGCGGGCAACATACGTGTCCCCAGCCCGGCGACCGGCAGTACAGCCTTGCGAACTTCTGCGTTCATCAATTTCTCCCTGATAGTTTGAGTCTGAATCTAACATAAAACCCGGCGCAAAAAATTTTTACGCCGTATATTTTCACTTGCGCGGACCGTTCAGGTTTGCTGCTGGTAGAGCCTGATCAGGTTCAGCGTGGAACTGTCCAGTTCCTGCAACGCACTCCTGCCTTCGAGTATGTCGAAAACTTTTGCACTCAGTTTTTTGCCGTATTCCACCCCCCACTGGTCGAACGCATTGATCTCCCACAAAATGCTCAGCACATAAACCCGGTGCTCACAGAGTGCCAACAGGGCACCGAGATGCCGTGGAGAGAGTTCGTCGAGGATAATGGTGGTGCTGGGTCGATTGCCCGGCATCACTTTTTGCGGCGCCAGCAATTTGATCTCATCTGCGCTGAATCCCTGATGGCGCATTTCGGCTTCCACCTCTGCCAGGTCCTTGCCGCTCATCAGTATTCGGCTCTGGCTGATGCAATTGGCTATCATTTCCAGGTACCCCTCGCAATCTCGCGCGACGCCTCCCAGCACGCTGATAAACTCCACCGGGATCAGGCTGGTGCCCTGGTGCAGAAGCTGGAAGAAGGAATGCTGGCCCATGGTGCCGGAGGAGCCCCAGACGACGCCGCAGGTCTGGTGCTCTACGGGCCTGTTGTCGACGGTGATGGATTTGCCATTACTCTCCATCTCCAGCTGACGCAGGTAATCCGGAAGGTAGCGAAGTCCGTGAACATAGGGGATCACGGCGCGCGATCGGGTATCCCAGAAGTTGGTGTACCAGGCGCCGATTAATGCCAGTAGCACGGGCAGGTTTGTTTGCAGAGGGGCTTGTCGGAAATGAACATCCATCGAGGCAGCGCCCGAGAGCAGTTCACGAAAAGCATCGATGCCCAGCGCCAGTGCGATGGGCAGGCCGATGCTGGACCAGAGGGAGAAGCGGCCACCGACGCCCTCGTGAAAGTTGAATATTTCGCCAAAGGGAATATTTGCATCCGCCGCCTTGGCGGGGTTGGCCGTGACTGCAACAAAATGCTGTTTAAGCTCGCTGATGCCATTGGCTGACAACCACCTTGCGGCCCGCTCCGCGTTGGCCATGGTTTCACGGGTGCTGAAGGATTTTGATGAAACAATTATCAGGGTCGATTCCGGGTTGAGATCCCTGAGTACGCCTTCGCATTCCACGGAATCCAGGTTAGCCACAAAGTGCAGATCCAGCCCGGGGAGGCGGTAGGGAGCCAGGGCATCCACCACCAGCCTGGGGCCGAGGTCAGAGCCGCCAATGCCGATGGTAACAATGTCAGTGATCCGCTGACCGGATCCTCCCAGCCACTGGCCGGCCCGAATAGCCGAGATAAAATTTTCCATCTGGGCAAGGGTGCGCCGTGTCTCATCCAGCGATAGATTGCGCAATCTGGGGTGCCATGCGGGCCTGTTTTCGCTCGGATTGACAATCTCGCCAGCGAACAGGCGCTCGATTGCCGCGGGGAGTCTTTTTTCCTCTGCCCACTTCGCAAGCAGCTGCAGGGTTTCATCGGTGACGTGGTTTTTTGACAGGTCCGCTCTCAGCCCGCAGGTTTCAAAAGTGAAACGTGTTGCCCGCTGTGGGTCACTGTCAAATAATTCCAGCAGCGAAGTTGAATTAAACCACTGCCGGTGTCTGGCCAGGTGTTCGTTCAATGTCATGTCAATTCCTAAGCTCGCCTGTTTTTTTCACCCGGTTGGGTTAAATAGCACAACCGTTCAGGGTGCAGGCGTCACCCGGTGCGATGTGGATTTTCGTTTTTATCGGCTGCCTGTACAATCGACCGACAGCAAATGATGGTGACTTCTGCTACTAAACTTCTACTACTAAAAAAGTAGCGGTATAGAAATCGAAATTTTAGCGAAGTTTATCAGGCCATACACTTTCATTATGACTTTTTTGTCTCTAACCTGATTTAACGATAAAGAATAATTTCATCCCCCCAGAAAAGCATGGCAACAGCAGGAGGAACCTTTTGTCTATCCCAAGAATTGCAATCAATGGCTTTGGCCGCATTGGCAGAACAATCACCCGTATCGCCAAGCTCCGCAAGCATTATGACGTTGTCGCCGTCAATGACCTGGCGTCAGCGGAGCAGTTGGCCTATGCCTTCAAGTACGACAGTATCCACGGTACCTATCCCGGAGAAATCAGGGTCAGTGGTGACACCATTGAAATTGACGGCGATCCGTTCATGGTATTGAACCAGGCTGACCCGGCCCTTTTGCCCTGGGCTGATTTGGGGGTTGATTACGTGATCGAGAGTTCGGGAAAATTTCGTCGTCCGGAAGACCTGCAGAAACACCTGGATGCAGGCGCCAAACGCGTGCTGTTGACGGTGCCCCCTAAAGGCAAGCTTGACGCCATCCTGGTCAGTGGCGTCAATGACCACGTGGTCACTCCCGAGTCGACAATAATCAGTAATGCCAGCTGTACCACCAACTGTTCCGCCCCTGTGGCAAAAGTGCTGCATGAGAGCTTTGGTATCAAACGTGGACTGTTAACTACAGTTCATGCCTACACCTCTGACCAGCGTTTGATCGACGCACCCCATGCGGATGCTCGCCGCTCCCGCAGCGCGGCAGTCAATATCGTGCCCACCTCAACCGGCGCAGCCAAGGCGATTGGTATCGTCTTGCCTGAGCTGGCAGGCAGGCTCGATGGCCTGGCCATGCGGGTGCCTGTGATGGACGGGAGTTTATGCGATCTGGTGGTAGAATTGGAGCAGGATGTCACTGTTGACTCGGTCAATTCGGCGATGAAGGCCGCCGCTGACGGTCCCCTCAAAGGCATCCTGGCCTATTGTGAAGATCCGATTGTCTCCACTGATATCATCGGAAATTCCCATTCCAGTATTTTCGATGCACAGCTTACCCAGGTCATTGATAACCGCATGGTGAAAGTGATCAGCTGGTATGACAATGAGTGGGGATACTCAACCCGCATGGAGGAACTGATTGGCCGCCTCGCTGAGATGGATGGCATGACTTCCAGTTGATCTAGTGGCTGGAAAACCAGATGTCGCCATAGCAGGCAGAAGCCCTGGCGCCGCTGTTGTCGGTGTCGGTCATGATGGCTACCGCGGAAACCCGGGGCGGCGCTTCTCCAAACAGGCGATAGTAATCTTCCGCGACGTTGCGCCGCTCCTGTTGCCAGCGGCCTGAATTATTGCTGCCGCTTTGCACGGCGATCATCCGGGCATTGCCAGTAAAGGCGTTGGGCCAGTTCGAGCCGACCGGCTGGCTGGATGACCAGACATAATTGAGCGCCCGGGTTTTCCAGAACTGTATTCCAGCGGAAAACACCACATAAACACGGGCAGGGTAGTCATCTCCCTTTTTGGTCTGTTCCTGCCGCTCTGGCTCGATGCCGCTGTCTACCCGCCAGCGCCAGTTGAGCCAGGGGGTGTGCTGTAAATTCAGCCGTAACTCCCTGTATCTTCCACTTGCCGTCCCCTCGCTTGATGCACACAGTGCTCCATCTTTCAGCTGGTAATCGGTTTCTCCGCTGAAAACCCTGGATTGCCAGCCTGAGAGATCGCTGGATGAGAAGTTGGCAACATGGACTACAGTCTCTTCGGCGTGGGCGCAGAGGGCAAAGAGACAGGCAGTTGCCCAGAGAAGAGGGGCTTTCATTCAGGGTTCCTCCTGAAAAGGTGTTCAAAAAGAAAGGGGTCATCAAAATGCCGCCTGCCGATAAAGGCAGTGGCATGGCGCCCCCACTGTCGCATGGCACCCGGCGAGCGAACGCCGGTGGGCCAGAATAAAAAGCGTTCATTTCTCTCCGTGCCAGTGATTATGCCGTGGTTGTCAAACAGGCTTCCGTCGATGTTGCCGCTTCTCAGTACACGGTAATTAGCGGATCGCAGGGGTTGGTCTATGTCTGCAGCCGGGTCGGCATAGACCTGGCTGATATAGTGCGTTTTGCTTTTCAGGCGGATGACCACGGGTTGTCCTTCAGGTGCTTTGGCCGGGATCAGGGGAGGTTCCGGCAGTTTGTCCAAACCCTTGCGCACGCTGAGCTGCTGTGCCGGAAAAAACTGATGGTAGCATCCGCAATTGTGAATGCTGTCATAAACAAGAGGCTCTCCTTTTGCATCGAGAGTGACCCGCCATGTCAGGCCATCGAGCCGACCTGAGTACATGTCACGCCCGGGTCGCGATGCAAACCAGATAACATAGTTGAGCTGCAACAGCACGTCGTTATTGAAGCGGGTATAGGAAGCCAGTCGATATTCAACCGGGTCGTCAATATCAACATCCGCTTCAGCCGCTTTGTAGGGCCTGCCGATGCGATCGTCTCTGGATACGACATCGACCTCCCAGACGGGAGCGTGGGCGTTAAACAGACGTTGTAAATCACCCGGGCTGAGTTCGGGAATACCAAGGGGACTTTTTAACAATACAGGCTTGCTATCACGATCATCTTTAACCCTGTCTGCTGTTGATGACCAGCGGATAAATTTTCCCAGTGGTTGGTGCCTTTCCCTTGGCAGGGAGAATTGCTCCCTGGCTTGCCGGTGCCAATTATCGACGCCCATGCGGACAAACACCGAAGCCAGTGGGTACAAGCCAAGGATTCGCCAGTCGATGCGGTATTCATCGGGTACCTCAATGTTACCGGTCAGTGTATTAAGGCGCTTGGGACTGGATCGATCCCTGGTTAAAAGCGTTTTTCGGCAGTTGTTGAGTGTTGGCTGGTCAAATTGTTTCCCTTTTTCTCCCAGGTTTTTGAGCTCGTCCTCTCTTGCACTTGCATCCAGCAACGCCATTCGCTCGACCAATTCATACAGCTGCTGATCGGTCAGTTTTTCCGCTGCGAAAGAGGCCAGAAAGCGGTTCACACGCAGATAGGGAAACCCAGCTATCGGCGCTTCGCCTTGATCCCTGTGACCGGTTTCCAGCAGCAGGTGATCGAGCTTTTCAAAATACGCCTGGCAGTAATCCGCACTGCCGACGGCTGGCTGAGGCGGGTATGCTCCCATGCAGGCTGTCAATAACCAGGCCAGAGCGACCAGGAGTAACTGCTTCAGCCTGTTGGCCAGCCTGAACCTGTATTTGTCTGCCGGGTTTGTCATATCTGGCGCCTGCTTGAATATCGGTAACTGGATAAATCTGCATATTACAAGGAATACATGGCTCTCTTTTCGTATGGCATATTTTTCCTGATGATGGATTCAAGCCCGATACCTGCGCAGCCTGGTAACAGATCCTGAATAAACCATTCTCAGTAGCTGAAGGTAAAGCCTTTTGTTTGGCATTTTTCTGTCGGGCTGATACGCTCAAACTTGCCTCTGCCAGTGAGCACCATTTCGTTTATGACTGCCGGCCTCCCGGATCATTATAGAGCAGCTAAAGGCAAAACCGTGCCGGAGTAACTTTACAGTCGCTTTAAATGAAATCTTGTCGTGTTTAAATAACGATTTGACGTTGTTGTCTGGCGAACTGCCCATTGCACCTGAAAAGGGAGATAACATCATGCAGAAAACCAGTGACCTGATATGGCAGGATACCCAGCACCAGAAGCTGTTTGAAATCATTGATGATCTCAAAACCGAGGCCGGCGATGAGGTGGTACAGCAACTGCAGATCTATATCGAGAGTCACTTTTCCCTCGAAGAGGAGTATATGCGTCTTCTCGATTACCCCGGATATCAAGCCCATCTCGAGGCGCACAACAAATTTCGCGAAGAAATTTCCAAGCTGAGGAGTAACAGTCCCAGCGGCGAGCTGGAGCGCCAGGCGCTTTCAACCTTCCTCTACCAGTGGCTCAAGTTGCACGTCCTTGGAATCGACAAGGAACTGGAAACCTTTATTCTTTCCTCTCATAAGAAATAACCACTGCCCAGTAACCGACCCACGTTGCTTGGGTTTCCATTTGCCAAATTGTCGGCAGCTTGGGAGAATTGCGCGCCCAACAGACCTACTGAGAGGCAGAGGTGTCAGAAATCGGTTTATTCTTCGGCAGTGACGATGGCAATACCCAGTCCATCGTCGCGCGGATAGCCAAACGTCTCGGCGAGGAAAATGTCGATCTCCACGATGTCGCAGAAATCACCCAGCTCGATTTTGCTCGCTACGAGAAACTCATCATGGCTATCCCTACCTGGGATTTTGGGCAGGCTCAAACGGACTGGGATGACTTCTGGCCGGAACTTGAACAAATCGACTTCGGCGGCAAGACAATGGCTTTTGTCGGTCTTGGAGATCAATTCGGCTACAGTGACTTTTTCCTTGATGCCATGGGTCAACTGCACGATGAGGTGGCTAAAACAGCTGCCCGGATTATAGGTTACTGGCCGACAGCGGGATATGAATTTGACGCCTCCAGGGCCAAAATAGCCGGGGAGAACATGTTTGTCGGCCTGGCTTTGGACCAGGATCAGCAACCGCAGCTAACCTGCAACAGGCTCAACCAGTGGTGTCGGCAAGTCCATGCGGAATTCGGTCTGAAAACACCGCTGCAGCTGATCCAGGATTAAGCCTTCTCGGCGACAAAAAAGGCCCTGATCGGCGCCGGGTGGCCCTCGATGGTTTTGCGGGCGTCATTGGGGTCGAGGAAATCGGCCAGCGACTCAAACGTCATCCACTCGGTTGCGCGCTGTTCGTCGGTGGACGTTCGGTTAATGTCTACCACCCTGGGGTTTTCCAGCCCACAGTGTTGCATCCACTCCAGGGTCTGGCTAACGGTCGGGATTGCCCAGACATTTCGCATTTTTGCATAGCGCCCCTCGGGCACCAGCGCTTTTGTCTCATCGCCCTCGATGATGAGGGTTTCCATTACCAGTTGGCCACCCGGCCTGAGGCAGGCTTTGAGTTCCCTGATATGCTCCAGCGGATCTTTCCGGTGGTAGAGCACGCCCATGGAAAATACCGTGTCAAAGGCGTTCAGTGCCGGTGGCAGGTGCTCAATACCCAGCGGTAATACATCTACCGGTGCAGGTTTGCCCAGATAGCGGTCGATATAGTGTTTTATGGCATAGAACTGGCAGATGAACTTGACCGACGGATCGATACCAATCACCCGCTCTGCGCCCTCGCCGCGCATGCGCCAGCAGTGGTAGCCGCTGCCACAGCCGACATCCAGAATCATTCGATCCTTCAGCGGGGCCAGGTGAGGGCGAATGCGCTCCCACTTCCAGTCGGAGCGCCATTCGGTATCGATAGTGAGACCAAACAGCTCGAAAGGTCCCTTCCTCCAGGGGTGTAGCCCCATCAGTGCCTGTCTCAGCTGATCCCGGTCCGGCTGCTGGCAATCTGATACGCAGCCAATCATTACCCGCTCTTTCAACTCCAGGGAGGAGGGAGCGAGATCGGGGAGAGCATCCATGGCCTGCTGCCACGCAGGTAAATCCCCCCAGCGTTCAATGCTGATTCTTTTGGCAATCTGTTGCGGCAATTGCCCGGCCCATTTGGCCAGGGGACCACTGGCAAGGGCCTGAAGCAGAGGTTGGTAATTGATTTCGGCCATTGCGGGTATGCGTTACTTGATCGCAACAAACGAGGCAAAATTGAAGCACTGGAACCACAGGTCGACGCTGCTGAAACCGGCGGTTTTTATTCGCTCCCTGTGGGCCTGTGGGGTTTCCGGTACAAGGACTTCTTCCAGCGCGCTGCGTTTCTGGCTGATTTCCAGATCACTGTAACCGTTGGCACGCTTGAAGTCGTGGTGCAGCTCGAGCATCAGTCGATCGTGTTGGGGGTGGTCAAAGCGGATCTTCTCCGACAGCACCAGCGCGCCACCGGGCCGCAGATCTCGGCTTATTTTCTGCATCAGCCCGTCGCGTTGCGGCAGCGGGACAAACTGCAGGGTGAAATTGAGGACTACCAGCGATGCATTCCTGAATTCCAGCTTTTGAATATCTTCGCACAGCAGGGTAACCGGTGTTGCAGACTTTTCCGTGCGCAGTACCTGTCGGCAGTGCCGGATCATATCGGGGCTGTTATCAACAGCGATAATTTCGCATCCCGGTACATTGATGCCATCCCTGATGGCGATGGTCGAAGCACCGAGGGAACAACCGAGGTCATAGCAGCGACTGTTGGGCTGCGCGTAGCGTTCAGCCATGGTGCCCGTCATGCTGATAATGGTGGCATAGCCGGGCACAGATCGCTGGATCATGTCGGGAAAGACATCGACCACGCTTTTGTCAAAGCGAAACCCGGCGATATCAATCTGTGCCGTTGCATAAAGGGTATCTTTTCGCTCCATTCCCGCCAATCTTCCTGCCTGTTATAGGTAGATTTGGTCCATGCCCAGTCGCTCCGCAACAGGCGCTTTTTCCTGGCTGGAGACAATGGCGGTACTGATGTTCTCATTGATAAGGTACCGGGCGGCAACCCGCTGCAGATCCGCAACAGTGACCGCCAGTACCCGGTTGCGATGCTGTTGGCGCAGTTCACGGTTGTATCCAAACAGCTCCAGGTGAAAAGTGTGCTTGGCCTCACCCGCGGGCGATCCCGGTTTATCCATGCTGCCGATCACGCCAAGTATGGCCTCCTCGAGCTGGGCATCGCTGTGATCAGAGGAGTGCAGCCAGTCCAGCGAGTTACTGAAGTCCTGCAGGGTCTCTTCGAGGCGCGGGTCGCGGTAAGAGAAAAAGCGGAAGGAAGCCGTATGGTTATCCTGTGCGCCGCCACCGCCGTAGGCGCCGCCCTGTTCTCGTATTGCCCGGTGCAGGTAGCCATTGCGCAGAAAGGTGCCAAGTACGTTCAGCGCAGCAGCGTCCGGGTGCGCCATTGGCACGGTTGCGTAAGCGCGGGCACAGAAATTGACACTGGTATTGATAAACCACATCTGCTGCGTTGGATGACAGCGTTCGGGCCGCGTAAACGGTTGAAAGGTCTTGTCAGCAGGCCCCTCGGCCAGGCTGTTAATGCTGGCCTGATAGTCGCTCAGGCGCTCATCTTCCCCGACCAGCAGCCACTGCCGGGAGCCGCGCAGCATACGGCGGTGAATTTTGCCCAGCTGGCTGGAGAGCTTTTCCAGCTGGTTGTTGTCCTTAATGGTGCGATCCAGCAGCTTGAGGGTGCGGATACCAGCCAGGCCACTCCAGCGGTGAGACAGCTCGGCTGCCGGGCTGAGACAGCCGGATGCCGCGGCCATGGCCAGGGAATGGCCGTTGCCGACCACGCCCATTTCCCTGCGGGCACTGGCCTGGGCGACAATATCCTGGATTCTGTCCAGCTCATCAAAATGTACCTGCTCCAGGGTTTCCTGCAAAAGTTCGGCCAGAGCCGCCTGGTTGCGCGCAAGCCCCTTGGCGGAGACAACCAGGTAGCCCTGTAAATTCTGGGGATTATCCGGAGCGCTGCGAACACTGGCGTAGGCGTTGATGCCCCCGCAGACGGCCGATTGCCGCTGCTGGGTTGCCAGGTAGTCCTGCTTGCCTATGCCAAGCTCGGTCAGGCAGGATGCGTAGATTGGCAGCAAATCGATTTTTTTCTCACTGAGCTCGGGCAGCGGCACAATGATCTGCTCGTAAACCAGGCCGTTGGTTCCCGCGCCATAGCTGGTCAGGAGCTTCGGCGCCTGCTGCTTCGCTGTCACCTCAACGTAATTCATTTCGGCGGGAATATCTTCCAGGCCGACTTTTGGCAGAATCGAAGCGTCGTCCTGCTGTTGCTGGCGGGCGGAGAGTGCCTCGGCCCTCTCGATGACCTGGCGGCGTTCATCATCACTGAGGCGCTGCTTGATCTGTTCCAACCTGTCTGCCTCTGCCTGTTCTCTCCTGGCTGCCAGTCGGGTGTCGGGTGTCATGGTCAGTCGCACCCGGTGACCGTTTTCCAGCAGCAGTTCGCGACAGAGCCGCTTGATATAGGCGGGATCCTTGATCGCTTCCTGCATTTCAGCCAGCACCGGGTCCAGGTTTAGCTGGGCGATCACGTCACCGCGGTGGGTGGCGCTGGTCAATGCATTCAAAATCAATTGCAGGCCGTACGGGTAGCCGTCGCCGCCAATTTCCCGCTGGCTCAGCTCCAGCTGGTGCAGCGAGGCCGCCAGCTGTGAATAGGGGAGGCCGTTTTCTGCCACCTCTCGGATGACATCCATAACCTGTTGTTCCAGCGCGTCGGCGTGCTCGCTTTCGCTGCCCTCAATGCCGCAGATAAAGCACATCTCCCGCTGGGAATCGTCCAGTCCGCAAATGGGGGAGGGGGATTGCCCCAGTTTGGTGGTCTCAAGCAGCTTTTGCAGTGGCGAGGCACTGTTCTCCAGCAGCACGCTGCAGAGCAGATGGGCCTCCAGACTTCCTTTCAGGTCAGTGGCCTTGCCCAGCAGCCAGCCCAGCAGAATGTGGGTTTTGCTTTCTGTACCGCCTTCCTCGCTGCAGGCATAACTGTCGCTGACGCGAATCGGTGCAGGGAGGCGTTGCTCGTCCGCTACAGAAATCTGCTGCTCAAGTTTTTCAAAACGACCGAGGGCCTGCCGCTCAAACCGGGCCTGCAATTCTGCCGCTGGAATATCGCCGTAGGTAATAAAAGTAGCGTTGGATGGGTGGTAGTGGGTTTCATAAAACGCTTTCAGTTGTTGGTAAGTCAGATCCGGAATGGCTTCCGGATCGCCACCGCTGTTGTAGTGGTAGGTGGTGGTGGGGTAGAGGTGCTCGCACATGGTGTGCCACAGCGTTGAGGGTACCGAGCTCATGGCACCCTTCATCTCGTTAAAAACCACGCCCTTGAACACCAGGGGTGATTCCGGGTCGGTGGCCTCGGCAAATTCTACCCGGTGACCTTCCTGGGCAAAGTCCAGTTCGTCCAGGCGAGAGAAGAAGACCGCATCCAGATAAACGTCCAGCAGGTTGTAGTAGTCCTTTCTGTTCTGGCTGGCGAACGGGTAAGCGGTCCAGTCTGAACTGGTAAAGGCGTTCATAAAGGTATTCAGTGAGCGCCGGATCATCATAAAGAACGGATCGCGAACCGGGTATTTCTCGCTGCCGCAGAGGGCCGTGTGCTCGAGGATATGGGCGACGCCGGTTGAGTCCTGCGGCACTGTCCTCAGTGCGACCAGAAAGACATTTTCCGGGTTGTCTGCCGCGATGTGGACATGCTGTGCACCGGTTTTGCGGTGCCTGAACTCCTGTACAACGACATTCAGCGAATTGATCTGCTCGCTGCGGATAAATTCAAATGCCGGATCGGTATCGCAGGCCGGTGTGTGCTCGGAAATCGTCTCGGTTGCTTTCAATTTCAATTCCTCTCAAGGCTGAACAGGATATTTTACGTCGGATGGGAAAAAAGAGTCACTCGCTGAAGCCGTTTTCGTAGGCCACCCCGTTGAGGGTTGCTTGTCGGCTTTCGCCGGTTATATCAGTGATCTCGGGGTACTTTGGCGATGTCATATAGCGGGCAAACCAGTCGCCCAGCAACTGGTTGTCATTCAGAACCTCGTTAAGCAGCTTTCGTACCTGCTCGATATGACGGCTGGAAATCTGTTCTGTTGCCATCTCCGGCGTCAGTGCCGGATCGCGGTAGTGGGGGGTGTGGGGATGCGAGAGCAACTCGTTGGCCAGGTCGCTCAACATTTCTGCGGCATTGGGGGCGCGAAAGCCAACGGAGTAGGTGATGCAATCGCCGAGGGCTACGCCGTGATGGGCAACCTGTGGCGGCAGGTAAAGCATATCGCCCGGCTCCAGCACCCAGTCCTGCTCGAACTGAAAATCGCGCAAAATGCGCAGGGGCGTATCCTCTTGCCGCGGCGACTCCTCTGTGCACAGCTGCCCCGTGCCGCCAATTTTCCAGTGTCGTCTGCCCAGTCCCTGCAGCAGGAAGACGTCGTAGTAGTCGAAGTGAGGGCCGACGCTGCCGCCTTCCACCGCATAGCTTGCCATGATGTCGTCCAGTCGCCAGGGGGGCAGGAAAGCAAAGTGCTCGAGCAGTTGCTTAATTTCCGGTAGCCATAGGTCGACAGCCTGCACCAGCAGCGTCCATTTTTCGGCGGGCAGCTGGCGGAAGGTCTCTTCGCTGAACGGGCCGCAGAGCAACTCCCAGCAGCTGTTTTTACCGTTCTCGATGACAATGCGTGATTCGACGTCTTCTTCCAGGGAAAGCCCCGCCAGTTCGTCCGGGTCAAGAGGAGACCGGAAGTCGGGCAGGGCATTGCGAATCAGCAGCGGTTTGCGCTGCCAGTATTCTGCCAGGAACTGTTCTGCACCGATCTCTCCAAGTACCGGAAATGATCCGGGGGTCACTAGACAGCCTTTGCCTGTTGTTCAGCGTTGCCAATGTAGGAGGCCGGTGTCAGGGCCAGCAACTCTGCCTTGGCCTGATCTGGAATGTCGAGCTTTTCAACAAATGCCTGGATCGTTTCGCGATTCATCTGCTGGCCGCGAGTCAGGGATTTGAGCTTCTCGTAGGGCTCGGGAATGTTGTAGCGGCGCATGACTGTCTGGATAGGCTCTGCCAGCACTTCCCAGGCGTTATCCAGATCTTCCGTCAGGCGGGCCTGGTTAAGTTCCAGTTTGCCGATTCCCTTCAGTGTTGACTGGTAGGCAATCAGGCTGTAACCAAAGCCAACCCCCATGTTGCGCAGCACTGTGGAGTCGGTGAGGTCCCGCTGCCAGCGCGATATCGGCAGCTTCTGGGCCAGGTGGCCAAATATCGCGTTAGCCAGACCCAGATTTCCCTCGGAGTTTTCAAAATCGATCGGGTTGACCTTGTGGGGCATGGTCGATGAACCGACTTCGCCGGCAATAGTTTTCTGCTTGAAGTAGCCGAGCGAGATATAACCCCACAGATCCCGGTCGAAGTCGATCAGGATGGTATTGAATCGCGCGATGGCATCAAACAGCTCAGCGATATAGTCGTGGGGCTCAATCTGGGTGGTGTAGGGATTCCAGGCCAGTTCGAGGGACTCGACAAATTCACGGGCATTCTCGGCCCAGTCCAGCTGCGGGTAAGCCGAGAGGTGTGCGTTGTAGTTGCCGACTGCGCCATTGATTTTGCCCAGCAACTGCACACTTCGAACCTGTTCGATTTGTCGACGCAGACGCGCGGCAACATTGGCCATTTCCTTGCCTACGGTGGTCGGGGAAGCGGTCTGGCCGTGAGTGCGGGAGAGCATGGAAACCGAGGCGTATTCTCTGCCCATCTGGGCAATGGCATCGGCTATTAACTGCATTTGCGGCAGCAGTATCTCATCGCGGCCTTCTCGCAGCATCAGGGCGTGGGACAGGTTGTTGATGTCTTCCGAAGTGCAGGCAAAGTGGACAAACTCGCTGACGGCATTGAGCTCGGGGTTGTCGGCAAAAGACTCCTTGATGAAGTACTCCACCGCTTTGACATCGTGGTTGGTGGTTTTTTCTATGTCCTTGATGCGCTGCGCGTCCGCCTCTGAGAAGGTATCAACCAGCGCGTTGAGCTGTTCGTTGGCTGCGGCCGAAAAAGCGGGTAGCTCGGGGATACCCGCATGCCCTGCCAGTTTTTGCAACCAGCGAATCTCCACCAGGACGCGGTTCTTAATCAGCCCGAACTCACTGAAGGCTGAACGGAGTTCGGCGGTTTTGCTGCCGTAGCGGCCATCGATTGGGGAAATAGCGGAAAGACTGGAAAGGTTCATTGGGTAACGTATTCGCTGCAGGTTGAGATTGAAAAGGGGTGCGATTCTACCGGAAATAAGCGGCTGTTTCAGGCTATTTTTAGTGGCTCAGGAGTCGGTTGAGCAGGTTGCTGATCTGCTTGCGCTGGAAAAACAGCTGGTATCGACGTCCCCCGAGTTGCCGCCAGAGGACGGCACTGCGAATGGCGGCAAACAGCAGGCATCGAATCTTGTCTGCCACCGCCTGTTGCTGCAGATGCTCCGCATAACCATTGACCTGGATTCGCTGTTTGAAGGTGCCGACGGTGTCCTTGTACAACTGGGCTATGTTGGCAACGACATTTTCGTGGCTGACAGAAAAGACCTCGACCTGCTGGTTGGCCCGTTTTATGCCCATACCTATTTTTTCCAGCATGGGCGGCTGGCGCTCGATTTTTTTTGCCAGAAAGGCGACGCTGATCAGGTAGCGCAATATGTTGGGGTTGCTGGTTTTGGCGTTGGGGGCCAGCAGTTGCTGCATACATTCCAGCCCGGGTTGCAGGTTTGCCCGGGCAGATTCAGGGCTGTCGCCATAGACAGCGAGGGTGGTTGCAGGCGTCTGGTTGAGGAGGGCGCGTAAAAACACCTCCAGCTGGCGGCTGTCGATGCGGCCCGTGCGCGCGAGTTCATCCACAAGCTGGCAGCACTGAAACATCCCCGCAAGGGCAAGGACCTGGTCTTCTGTCACCGGTTTAAAAAACATGCCGACCTCCTCAGCGATTCCAACTGTGCTGGATGATGCCACCGCCGAGGCATCGCTCTCCGCAATAAAATACCACGGATTGCCCGGGTGTGACGGCGCGCTGCGGCTGTTTGAATTCGACCCGGCAGGTGTCACCGAGGATTTTAATTGTGCACTCCTGGTCCGGCTGGCGATAGCGGGTCTTCGCGGCGCAGCTGAATTCACCCTCTGACGGTTCGCCATTGATCCAGTGTAATTGCTCTGCCGATAAAGAATCCGTGAACAGCAGGGGGTGATCGCTGCCCTGGGCGGCGATCAGTACGTTGCGCTCAAGGTCCTTCCCGACCACATACCAGGGAGCATCAGAGCCATTACGGGTGCCGCCAATACCCAGTCCCTGGCGTTGCCCGAGGGTGTGGTACATCAGGCCAGTGTGCTGGCCTATCACCCGGCCTTCAGGTGTTTCGATATCACCGGGCATTGCGGGCAGATACTGCTCGAGAAAATCCTTGAAGCGGCGTTCTCCGATAAAGCATATGCCGGTGGAGTCCTTTTTCCTGGCAGTCGCCAGGCCGTGCAGTTCGGCAATTCGGCGCACCTCGGGCTTTTTCAGTTCGCCGACCGGGAACAGGGATTTGGCAATGGCCGCACCGCCAACTGCATAGAGAAAATAGCTCTGGTCCTTGTTGTTGTCGAGGCCCTTGTGGAGCTGTGACTCACCGTCCATGTCCATCCTTCTGACATAGTGCCCGGTAGCGATAAGGTCTGCGCCCAGGATCTGTGCGTATTCCAGGAAAACCTTGAACTTGATTTCCCGGTTACAGAGAATGTCCGGGTTGGGTGTGCGGCCCGCCTTGTATTCGGCCAGGAAGTGCTCGAAAACATTATCCCAATACTCTGCAGCAAAGTTGGCGGTGTGGAGCTTTAAACCCAGCTTGTCCGCCACGGCCTGGGCATCAGCCAGATCCTCTTTTGCCGTGCAGTATTCAGTGCCATCGTCCTCGTCCCAGTTTTTCATGAAAAGTCCTTCCACGTGGTAGCCCTGTTCCAGCAGGAGCAGTGCTGCCACGGAAGAATCGACACCACCGGACATGCCGACGATGACCTTTTTCGATTTCCTGGCGTGGGGTTTTGCATTCATGGGGCGCGATTTTAGCGGTGCTCGCGAATCATATCCAATGGATAGTGAACCCCTGCTAAAAAATCTTCGATCACCTGCAAAACGATCGGGCTTCGCAATTGGCTCTTTGCATGCTCCAGTTCTGCGAGGCTCAACCAGACAGCCTCTTCAATATCACTGTCCAGTGGCTGGTCGGTTTTTCTGATCGGATCTGCGGCAAAAGAGATGCGGTAATAGGTAATACCGTTAGACGGCGAGGTGTAGATGCTTATGCCGATAATGCCTTTCAGTTCGACCTCCCATCCGGTTTCCTCCAGGGTTTCGCGCAGCGCGGCTGCCGCCAGCGACTCCCCCGGGTCGACGTGGCCTGCGGGCTGGTTTATCACCCTGCGGCCGGTGGTTTTCTCTGTTTCCCTGACCATCAGAAAACGCCCATTCTGCGCGATCACGGTGGCAACGGTGAGGTGGATTCTATCGGGCATGGCGTCGCTTCTTGGTGACGGGTTTATCCTCCGCGGGCAGATGGACGCTCTCGGTGCGGTACTCTCCCGGCTTGAGGCCATCAACAGACCAGGGGCCAATTCGGCAGCGAATCAGGCGCAGGGTGGGAAAACCTACAGCAGCCGTCATCCGCCGCACCTGGCGATTGCGTCCCTCTGACAGGGTCAGTTCCAGCCAGCAGGTAGGAATATTTTCGCGCCTGCGGATTGGTGGGGTGCGGGGCCAGACCGCCGGTTCAGGTATCCGCCTGGCTTTTGCCGGCAGCGTCAAGCCATCGTTCAAATCGATGCCCCTGCACAGCATGGCAATTGCCTCGTCCGTGATCACTCCTTCCAACTGCACCCAGTAGGTTTTCTTCATTTTGTGCCTCGGCTGGCTGATCCGGGCCTGGAGTCTCCCGTCATCGGTCAGCAGCAATAGTCCCTCCGAGTCATGGTCAAGGCGACCGGCGGGGTAAAAGCCTGTGACCGGGAGGTAGTCTTTGAGTCCGGGGTGGCCCTGAGCCGGTGTAAACTGGCTCAAGACGCCGAAGGGTTTATTGAACAGAACAACCTGGGGCATTTACTGTCGCTGGCCTGATGGAATCAATGTTTAGGCTACAGCATTTGGGCCTCGTATGGTAAGCTTGCGGTCCTGAAAATTCGCAACACCCCGACTTGTTTTTTGAATATCTTACGGAGCCGATAAATGGGATACCAACATATCCAAGTACCTGATTCTGGTGAAAAAATAACAGTTAACGAAGACTTTTCCCTGAATGTACCCGACAATCCTGTTATTCCGTTTATCGAAGGCGATGGTATTGGCGTTGACATTACGCCAGTAATGATCAAGACCGTCGACGCTGCCGTTGAAAAGGCTTATGGAGGCAGCAAAAAGATTTCCTGGATGGAAGTTTACTGTGGTGAAAAAGCGGCCGAGCTTTATGGCGGAGACTGGTTTCCTGCGGAAACCCTGAGCGCGATAAAAGACTACGCTGTCTCCATCAAGGGTCCGCTGACCACCCCGGTCGGCGGAGGCTTTCGTTCGCTGAACGTGGCCCTGCGCCAGGAACTGGACCTGTACGTATGCCAGCGCCCGGTGCGTTGGTTCACCGGTGTCCCATCCCCCGTCAAGGAGCCCGGTAAAGTCGACATGTGTATCTTTCGGGAAAATTCCGAAGATATTTACGCCGGCATCGAATGGCGCGCGGGCACTGATGAGGCCAATAAGGTCATCAGGTTCCTGCAGGAGGAGATGGGCGTCACCAAGATCCGTTTTCCTGAAAACTGTGGTATTGGCATCAAGCCGGTGTCCGAAGCCGGCACCAAGCGCCTGGTGGCAAGAGCCATCCAGTACGCCATCGATCAGAACAAGGATTCTGTAACCCTGGTGCACAAAGGCAATATTATGAAATTCACCGAGGGTGCCTTCCGCGACTGGGGCTATGAGGTCGCCTGTGAGCAGTTTGGTGCACAGCCGCTCGATGGCGGACCCTGGCACGTGCTGAAAAACCCTGACACCGGCGCGGATATTGTGATTAAGGATGTGATTGCCGATGCCATGTTGCAGCAGGTTCTGTCGCGTCCTGCAGAGTACGATGTTATCGCCACGCTTAACCTGAATGGCGATTATCTGTCAGATGCGCTGGCTGCCCAGGTAGGTGGTATCGGTATTGCGCCCGGCGCCAACCTGTCCGACAGTGTTGCTATCTTTGAGGCCACTCATGGCACGGCACCCAAGTATGCCGGACAGGATAAGGTGAACCCCGGATCACTGATTCTCTCGGCGGAGATGATGTTGCGCCATCTCGGTTGGAATGAGGCTGCAGACCTGATTGTCAGCGGCATGGAAGCGGCAATTTCAGACGGTACCGTCACTTACGATTTTGAACGTCTGATGGAAGGGGCAACACTGCTTTCCTGCTCGGAATTCGGTGATGCGATGATTGCGAAAATGTAATTGACGGGTGCTAGAAAGCCTCTCACTTTTTGACGGTGAGGGGTTTTTTTGATCCGGATTACTCGTTACCAGGCGAATCCGTTTGGGTCAGTTGGATATTGGAGGCATGCTTGCCTTTTGCACCATCTTCCAGCTCAAAAATTACCTGCTGGCCGGCTTTGAGGGTGCGATAACCCTCCATGTTGATGGCGGAGTAGTGTGCAAACACGTCTTCCTGGCTATCAGTGGGTAAAATAAAACCGTACCCCTTGGCGTTGTTGAACCATTTAACTGTGCCTGTTGGCATTGGTTCCCCCTGTATAAACTTAACAAAGCATCCATTTATCCGGGAGCAGGCAGCTTGGCTTGCTCCATTCGCAGGTTGGTAAAGCAAATAACAACGATGTTTCTATAGCGAAATTGCCTGTGAGTCAAGCTTGTCAAGTTGAAAAATCCCTGCGGTGAGGGCGGTTTGGGAGTAAAATGGGAGCGTTTTTAGAAAAGCGTAAAGTACGGGCTTTATACTTAATGTTGATGGTTGAATCAGAACATAGCTCCCTGCACATCAGGCTCTCTGATGCTGATGATGAGTTTGATCGCCGGGGCGATAGCAGCACAGCGGTC
>JBFFTH010000010.1:0-25099 GCA_041571855.1 Porticoccaceae bacterium | reverse complement strand
CCCAGGCTCCTGTCAGCGTTGCTTTGGCAACGAGCTAAGTCAGGCATAATCCCGGTGATCCTCCTCCACTGCTTTTGTCAGCTGCTGCATGATGTCCGGAATCGCGCTGCTGATTCGGTTCCAGCAGGAAATAAAGGGTCGCTCTTTGGGGTGAGCCATAAATATCTCTCCTGCCAATACGATATTGTTGGCAAAAAGCTCCACCGCTTTTTCTTCCTCGTGAACGTACACATTGAGACCGTTCATGATGGCATCGTTGTTGTAGGATTCTACGAAATCCAGTGCAATACGATAGTAAGTGGCCTTGATCGAGCGGAAAGTACTTTGGTCCAGCGTTACGCCGCGGGACGCCAGTTTCCTGAACATGGCCTTGGCGATATCGATCGACATGCGTGACAGCCCTGCGCTGGCATCATCTGCCGAGAGGTTCTGGTGCTTGTGATCGTAGCTGTCGGCAATATCTACCTGGCAGATGCGATTATTGGCATAGTTTCGCTGCAGTTCCGACAAGACGCCGATTTCCAGGCCCCAGTCACTGGGTATGCGCAAATCGTTCAGCACATCGCGGCGGAAAGAGAATTCACCCGCAAGCGGGTAGCGGAAACTGTCCAGGTAATCCAGATAGTCCATACTTCCCAAAGTCCCCTTCAGGGCGCGAATAAGTGGCGTCACAAGTAAGCGGCAGACACGACCATTGATGCGGTCGTCAGACACGCGTGCGTAGTAGCCTTTGCAGAATTCGTAGTTGAACCCGGGGTTGGCAACGGGGTAGATAAGTCGCGCCAGCAGGCTTCGGTCGTAGGTGGTGATATCACAATCGTGCAGGGCGATGGACTCGGCCTTGCTGGCGGCCAGAATATAGCCCATGCAGTACCAGACATTGCTGCCTTTGCCCCTTTCCGGTGGCGCCAGGTCAAGTTGCTCCAGCTGCTTGTTGATCGCCTGGAGACGGGGCCCATCATTCCACAAAATGCGATGGGGCTGGGGTAGTTCACCAAAGAATTTCAGCGCATGCCGGTACTGGTCTTCACTGGCACGGTCGAGCCCGATGACGATTTCCTCCAGGTAGGGCACCTGTTTTAGTTCGTTGACGATGTTGGCGAGGGCAGGGGCTTCCAGCTCAGAGTAGAGTGACGGTAGTATCAGCGCCATGGGTCGGGCCTGGGAAAACCGGAGCAAGTCGCTTTCCATCGCTTCCAGTGAGCGGTCGGTCAGGTTGTGAAGGGTGGTGATGGTGCCGTTCTGATGAAAATCGCCCATAGGGTTTACCTCATACTAATTCTAATTTCAGGTCCGGATTGTTTGCTTTCAACCATGCCATCACCCCCTCACGCCAGCCGCCAGGACCGCATGTGGCGCTGTAACTGATGCCGGTCTGACGTTTCAGCACCGGGGCGGGGTGGTTGTCAGACTTTATGACAAGCGCATAATCAGCACTTTCCAGCATGGCGATATCGTTGTTGCTGTCGCCAATTGCAAGAGTGACAAATTCGGTACCGGGGTTGTTGAGACGGTAGAGGTTTGCCAGTGAGCGCAGTGCTCGCCCCTTGTCGCAGTCGCCTGAGATGCTGAGAAAGCGGCCACCCTGGAGAACGTTGGCACCGCGCTCTCGCAATGCTGCGACAAAGCGTGATTTGCGAGCTTCATCTCCCAGCCAGGCAACGGGTTCGCTGTAATCGCGCTGGTTTGCCAGCTGCGCCGATTTGCGGTCAAGCCCGGTAAGGGCAATGATCCCGTCCACGCCGGCTGCCCTGAACCCCCGGAACTCCCGGCCGAATTCGGGTGCTATTGAATCCAGTATTTCCAGCCAGTGGTGCCTGGAACTGCTGAATTCCAGTATCTGCCAGCCGTCACGTGCCCGCGTATCGCCGGGTAACTGGTTGAAGTAGCCTTCCGGAATATAGATCGCAGCGCCGTTTTCGGCGATAAAAGGATGACGGTTGTTGATCCGGGTACGCAGTGAGAGAACTTCTGCGGCGGTCTTGCTGGTGGCAGGGATAACCGGAATATTCAGTGTTTCGAGTTGTTCAAGCAGCGGCTGCGCCGGGCTGAAGTCATAACTGTAATGATCCAGTAGCGAACCATCCAGGTCGGTGACAAGCAGCGGTCTCTTTTCTGGAACATTGTTCACGCTAAGCCCCCGTTGGGTCGCGTGCTGGAAATGATGCGGCGATCCTTGGACATCTCCAGCAGGCAGTTTACTTTAGAGGGCATAACTTCAAGGGCGTGTTCGGTGAGCCGCTGGTAGTGCTGTATGAAGCGGGCGATCTGCTGTTCATCCATGATTTTGCTGCCGTCAGTCAAGGCGCGGGATTTAGCCAATTTTTTTTCCTGTTCCAGCCGCCACTGGTAAACACAGCCGAAAGAGGGGGCCTTTAGCATCACCCAGTAGTCGACGTGGTCGAACAGAGACTGATAGTCACCGGCCAGCGCCCTGTTGACGTAGTGCCGCCAGACAGCGTCGGGATCCTCGCTCAGTTCCAGCTCGTTGACCGCTGTCCCGAGCTGATGCTCCTCCTGTGGGGTGATACCCATACACCAGCCCTCGAAAATGACCACATCGACAGGTGAGGCAACCTTTCCCCATGTCGAAATATCAGCCCGATCATCTGTTGCCTTATCAAAACGGGGAATTGCCACCTCTTGGCGGGAATCTGTTGCCACGAGCTGCTGCAGGGTTTTCATCGCGAGTGGGATGTCATGGCTGCCTGGAACACCCCGCGTTGCCAGCAGAGGGTGAACGGTTTCGGCCAGTTTTTGGCGTTGCGCCCGGGTCAGGTAAAAATCATCAATGGATATGCAGATGACCGAGAGCCCGAAGTCTTCGCCAAGCTGAAACTTCAGGTATTCGCCCAGGGTTGTCTTACCGGATCCCTGGCAGCCGTTAATGCCGATGATCAGTGGCCGGGACAGCCTTTTCTGCTGTTCGGCAATTTCATCAGCCAGCGGAGCAAACCAGCGTCTTGTCGTTTCCAGATAACTGTGCGGCAAATCCTGGCGCTCCAGCCAGGCTTCCAGGACGTTCTGGTCCATCAAATCTCCTGCTCCTGTGCATGCTCAGAAAACAAGTGTAATCTTTTATTATCATTTTTTCAGGTCAGCCTTGATTGGTTGTCAAGCGGTACCCCTCAATCTGGGTGAAGGCTTGCAGCCAGTGAGGTGGCTATACCAATTTGTGACTGCATCAAGAAAAATGTACAAATAGTGGCAGCCGGAAGTCTCTGAAACAGCAACGTGGCCTCTGCCTTGCATTGTCTGTATGTAAAGAGCTGGATATAAAAAGGCCACGATGCAGGCCTCGGCATCTGCCATGGGATTGAATATTTTGTCGTGCGAAAACAAGCAGGATAACCACCGTGAAACAGCAGCGTATTCCATACCTGATAGACCCGGATTTTTCTCGCCCGACTTTTGAAGTACCGGCTGAAGAAAGGCAGCGTATGCACTACTACCTGACCTTCCTTTACGGCACTGAAAAGGCCAATAAATGGTTGCCCGAACTGGAGCGGGTGCTCAAAGTGCACTATGCGCACAAACCCCAGGCCCTTATCGACAGCGAGAAAAACAACGAGGTCAGCGACCGGTTTACCGAACAGGATTTTATCCTGATTTCCTATGCCGATGCATTTGCCGGTGATTATGGGTCAACCCTGGAAAAGCTTCACCAGGTGGTCAATAAACACAGCAGGGGCGGCATTAATACCATTCACCTGTTGCCCTTTTTTCCCTATACATCGGATCGAGGGTTTGCCGTGGTGGACTACGATACGGTGGACCCCAAAATGGGCAACTGGGATTCAATTCGCAGTCTCGCGCGTGATTACGACCTGATGTTTGATGTGGTGATGAACCATTGTTCATCCCGCGCGGAAGTATTTCGTGAATATATCAGGGGCAATCCCATCTACCGGGACTTCTTTATTGCCTATGATTCCCCGGACGAACTAAGCGCTGACCAGCGCAGCAAGATATTCCGTCCGCGAACCTCAGATATCCTGACCCGGTTTGAAACAATTTCTGGCCCGAAGTACATCTGGACAACATTTTCCGAAGACCAGATCGACTTCAACTTCCGCTACCCGGGGGTGCTGATGCAGGTGCTGGACGGTATCCTCATGTATGTGCGGCGTGGCGCGAATATTATTCGCCTGGATGCAGTCACCTATCTGTGGAGTGAACCCGGAACCGAGTGTATCCACCTGCCGCAGACTCACACCATCATCAAGTTGTTGCGCGAGATGCTCGACCTGGTGGCCCCCGGGGTAGCCATTGTCACTGAGACCAATGTCCCCCATAAAGAGAACATCTCATATTTCGGCAACGGTCATGACCAGGCCCATATGGTTTACAATTTTGCCCTGCCGCCACTGGTGCTGCATACCATGTACACCGGGGATGCCACCGAAATTTCACACTGGGCCGCTGGCCTCGAGATGCCTTCCGACTCCGTGACATTTTTCAATATCCTGGACACCCACGATGGCATCGGGCTGCTGGGGGCGAGGGGGATTCTCTCTGACCTTCAAATCGATAACATCATCGAGCGTGCGGTAGCCAACGGTGCACTGATTTCCACCAAGTCGGGCCCGGAGGGCGAGGAGCCCTACGAGGTCAATAGCACCTGGTGGAGTGCCATTAACCCCGCGAACTCTGAGGACGACATGGTCACGCAAGTGCGGCGTTACATTGCTTCCCGCAGTATCCAATTGGTGATGAAAGGGGTTCCGTCCCTCTACACTCACGGTGTTCTTGGACTGTCGAACGATCATGCCCTGGTTGAAGAGACCGGTGTTAAAAGGGATATAAACCGTACGGTTATCAGCACTGAATTGTTTGAAGAGGACCTGGGCAGGCCGGGCTCAAAGCGGGCATTGGTGCTGAAAGGGATCAGTTTGTTCACCGGCATCAGAACCCGCTACAGGGCGTTTCACCCTCAGGGTGAGCTCCAGGTTTTAATGCTTTGTCCGCAGATATTTGCGGTCTACAGGACCTCGCCCGCGGGTGACCAGCACGTGCTGGCAGTGACCAATATCACGAGCCGGGATATTCAGGTTGAGGTGGCTCTTAACCAGTTGCAATCGACCGAGAGGCGATGGGTGAGCCTGTTGAATCGACGGCGCCTGGCTGAAGCGGATAATGGCTGCCTCAGGTTGCAGCTAAAGCCCTACGAGGTGCTCTGGTTGATGCCCGAGGATGAGTACCGCAAGGACTATAAAGCGAAGCGTTAGCCCGGCAGATTGAAATTGCGGGGTGATCAGGCGCAGAGCAGTGCCGCTATTTTTTCGTGATCGGGTTTTTCGACAATGCCTTTTTCCGTGATCAAGGCGGATACCAGTCCGGCCGGAGTGATATCAAAGGCCGGATTTCTGACTTTAGTGCCCGCCGGTGCCCATTGGCTGTTGCCAAAACCTGTCACCTCTGCAGGGCTTCGCTCCTCGATCTGCACCTCGTTGCCCGTCGCCGTAGCGGGGTCCAGCGTGGAAATCGGGCAGGCTACGTAGAATGGAAGGTGATGCTGTTTTGCCAATACGGCCAGAATATAAGTGCCAATTTTATTGACCACGTCGCCGTTGGCCGTGACCCGGTCGGCGCCGACAATGACGCCATCAATTTCGCCCCGCTTCATCAGAAAGCCGGCCATGTTATCGGTAATCAGGTTGACGGGAATATTGTCACGTTGCAGTTCCCAGGCTGTAAGACGGGCGCCCTGTAAAAAAGGCCGGGTTTCTCCGGCAATTACCGAGATATTTTTGCCGCTGTTGACCGCTGCCCTGATCACACCCAGTGCGGTGCCATAACCGGCTGTGGCCAGCGCGCCAGCATTGCAGTGGGTCAGGATGCGACCATTCTGCGGCAGCAGTTCAGCGCCACGGCGTCCAATTTCCCGGTTGATTCGGATATCTTCTCGGTAAATAGCCAGTGCTTCTTCCTGCAGGCGCTCGGCAATAATTGCGTTGGCCTGCCCGCGCTGCTCGTGCCACAGCTGTTGCATTCTCTCCAGTGCCCAGAACAGGTTGACGGCGGTAGGTCGGCTGGCTGCCAGCAGTGCTATGCCCGAGTGCAGGGAGCTGCTGAATTCCTCTTGTGACTGGCTCTTGCAGCGCAAGGCTTCAAGCGCCACCCCGAAGGCGGCGGCGACACCGATCGCGGGAGCGCCACGCACCACCATCTTCCTGATGGCCTCGGCTGTCTCTGCCGCCGAGGTGCAGGCAACATAGCAAAAATCAGCGGGCAAAAGGCGCTGATCAATCATTTCCAGTTTGCCGTCGCCCCAGCGAAAAGTTTCGACGTTTGTCTCTGGATGGGTCACTGGTCTGCCTCTCGGGCAAGGGCTTGTGGTCCGTAATCTTTGAATTGCTCAATGACTGCTGCCATTTCATCGCTGCTCAGGATGGCGGGTTCGCCGACAGCGAGCGCACGAAGATATTGCTCGCAGAGGTTTTCAACCTCAACCGCCAGCGCCAGCGCCGAGTCGAGGCTGCTGCCGAGGGCAATCACGCCGTGATTGGCCAGCAGGCAGGCCTTGCGATCCTGCAATGCCACAAGCGCCGCATTGGAGAGGGCCTGGCTTCCGAACAGGGCGTAGGGGGCGCAGCGGATGGAGTCACCGCCGGCGCTGGCAATCATATAGTGGAAGGGCGGGAGATCGCGGCGCAGGCAGGCGAGCGCGGTGGCAGCGGTGGAGTGGGTATGAACGATCGCCGCTACATCGGGACGATGACGGAAAATATCCCGGTGAAAACGCCATTCGCTGGATGGTTTGCCATCCGCCACAACCTCACCGGTAAGCGCCATTTTAACCATTGAGCCGCTAGACATTTTTTCCGCCGAAGTGCCGGAGGGAGTGATCAGATATTTCCCCGACCCAAGTCGCACCGAACAGTTGCCGGATGCACCGCGATTCAGCCCCTTCTCAACCAGTTCGACAGATGTGCGCAAAAGCTGATTGCGCAGCAAATTTTCATCGGCCAGTGAAGAGTGATCAGGCATAGGGTGTGAGCGATAGGGCATTGGCTATCGGATTAAGATACCGGCTGGAAAATCCGCACACAAGTGATTTCTCGAGGTTTGTTTTTGCCTGCAGTTTTCATTAGTTGCCGCATGATCGGGGCACTATCAAATATGTATTGAAAAATTGATCTCGAGACTATTTTTTTCAGCATGACGCTCTATAATCCACGCCGTTCTTGCTTTCTGGATCTGCCGGAAAGCTTTCATGCAGGTGCCAATCTTGCGGCTAAACATGTTGTCGCCAAAATCACGTCATCTCACCGTTGCCGGTACACTGCTGGCACTGGTTGTTGTGCTGGCTGGAATTTCTGTCCAGGCTGATTCGGCGAGCCCCGTGCCAGATGACTACCAGCTATTCCAGGATCACACGCTGGAAAAAGAGGATGGCTCAGATAGCGGCGTGTTTCTGGCTGCCAATGATTCGATTGCAGCCCACCTCATTTTTGGATACTTGCTGCCGCACTATTTCCCCTATCAACAGGCGACGCCTGTTTCTGTTTTGCCTCCCGCCAGGGCCTCTCCGGCCAGCTGACAACTAAACCAATCCCTATTTAACGTATTTAAAAAAGTTTCTTCTAGTTTGAGGAGGACAGCGATATGACCCTTTCGCTGGTTTTTATTGTTGTTATTTTTTGTCTTGGCTATGCCGCCATCGTATTTGAGCATGCCATTCATATCGATAAGACAGCGTCGGCCATTCTGACCGGCGTGCTTTGCTGGACAGTTTATATCCTGGCTTCCGGGAGTTTCGTCGACGTCAGTTCCCTGCCCGAGTGGTTCACTGCCGATCATCAGGGCAAGGAGAGCCTGGAACTCGCCAGGGCCTGGATCGGTGAGCACCAGCTACTGGAATTGCTCGGCGAAACCGCCAGCATTCTTTTTTTTCTGCTCGGTGCCATGACCATTGTAGAGCTGGTGGATGCCTACGGTGGCTTTGCTGTCATTACTGACCATATCAAATCCACCAGCGTGGTCAGGCTGCTGTGGTTGGTGGGCCTGATTGCCTTCTTCCTGTCTGCGGCCCTCGATAACCTGACCACTACGATCGTGATGATTTCCCTGTTGCGAAAGCTGGTGCGGGATCACAATGACCGGCTGTTTTTTGCAGGCATCGTGGTTGTCGCTGCCAATGCCGGCGGGGCCTGGTCCCCGATCGGTGACGTTACCACCACTATGCTCTGGATCGGCGGCCAGATATCGACTGTCAATATTATTCACGCATTGATTCTACCGAGCCTGATCTGTCTGCTGGTACCGCTGTTGATTCTGACTTTCACCCTGCGTGGCAAAACGATTGTGCCCGCATCCGGGAGCGATGAAAGCAGGGTGTTTATCATTACTGAAAAGCAGCGCAACCTGGTCTTTTCCCTGGGGATCGCTGGCCTGCTGTTTGTGCCGGTTTTTAAGACAGTGACTCACCTGCCGCCGTTTATGGGCATGCTGCTGAGTCTGTCGGTACTCTGGATTGTCACCGAATTGATGCATAAGCATCAGAAGGATGAAGTGATTGATGCCGGCCTCCATATTGTTACCGTGTTGAAGCGCATCGATTCGGCCAGCGTGTTTTTCTTCCTTGGTATCCTTTTGGCCGTGGGCTCCCTTGCGGCAACCGGGTTATTGAGTGGGTTGGCGGAATTTCTCGACAACTCTCTCGGCAATATCAACCTGATCGTGTTTCTGATCGGTCTGTTATCATCTATTGTCGATAACGTCCCCCTGGTGGCGGCGGCCATGGGTATGTATGACCTCGGAACCTATCCGATTGATTCCCCAATGTGGGAGTTTCTCGCCTTTGCAGCCGGTACCGGTGGCAGCTGCCTCATTATCGGATCAGCGGCCGGCGTTGCAGCCATGGGTATGGAACGGATTAACTTCTTCTGGTACCTGAGGGTAATATCACCGCTGGCATTTATTGGCTATCTGGCAGGCGCGCTTTTTTATCTTTTTGTCTAGGTATATTGTTTGAAAGTAAAGGGGCATCAGGGGCCCCTTTAAGCCGCCACCTTTGCAAGGTGGCGATATATCGCACTAGCATAACCCGACCATACACCATGCTTTAAACCGGAAACAGGTGACGGCTACAGGCCATCCCTAAAATTACCGCAACGCTTAACTGGTCGCCCCAAAATTCTGGCTGGCTTGGCTTCCGGTGATTGGCTGCTGGCTTCTGATGTTCACCCGTCGGTTGGGCCGCCGTTGCCATTGTCGTGCCGGCGCAGGTTTGTGAAAATATTTGTACTTAGCAGCCCATTCATTACACTCTGTTTGCCTATGGGTCCAATGACAGCGGCCAGGCCGGAGACAGAGGTGGGGCCGGGTTCTTCGAGTTGATCGGGGGCTTGCCCCAATTGCCGGGTTATTCACTGGGTCAGGGTGCGTTGCCAGTTGAGTAAAAATACCGGTAAAAATCATTTAGCTATTTGACGAGTCAATTAAAACACCAGTTTTATCAGAGAAAGTTATGAAGAAACGAAGACCATTCCATTCGTGCTTGTTGGCGATTGCTGCCGGCATGAGTTTTTCGGGGCCAGCGCTGGCTGCGAGTGTTGAAACCGTGCTTGACGCAGGAGAGGCAAAAACCGAACAGGCGGTGGCTTCACAAAAGCGCATTGATTCGGTGGCCGACGACACCGATGAGCTGTTATCG
The DNA here is from genome assembly GCA_041571855.1 of Porticoccaceae bacterium. GTDB lineage: Bacteria > Pseudomonadota > Gammaproteobacteria > Pseudomonadales > Porticoccaceae > JACKOF01. Next base: position 15,441 of record JBFFTH010000010.1, on the reverse strand, counting down.
ACGTTCAGGGCAGTGAACAAGGAGATCGAAGGACTGCGCGTCTACAATTCACAGCTCGAGAAGCAGGTTGCCAGCCAGTTGCAAGTGATCGACCAGCTGGAGCAATCGATCAGGGATGTGACGGTGATTGAACGTCAGGTACAGCCCTTACTTCTGAAGATGCTGGACTCGCTTGCACAGTTTGTGGCGCTGGATGTGCCGTTTCATGTCAAGGAGCGTGCTGAGCGCATTGAGATGCTGCAGCGCAATATGGATCGCGCGGATATCAGCCTGGCCGAGAAATTCCGGCAGCTGCTGGAAGCCTACAGGATTGAAGCCGAGTACGGACGCAAAATCGACGCCTACGAAGACACCCTGGAGGTCGATGGAAAGCAGCGTGAAGTCAATGTGCTGCGAGTGGGTCGTATTGCCCTGGTATACCAGACAAAAGACACCGAATTGTCCGGTGCCTGGGACCAGGCACGGCGCCAGTGGGTGGCGCTCGATTCCGGTGACTATCGCAGTGCCATACAGAAGGGGCTTCGAATTGCCAACAAGCAGGCATCAATTGACATTATGAATCTGCCAATTGCGGCGCCAGGGGAAGCTGCACAATGAAGAAGATGGTAAAAGGTATTCTGGTAGTTACCACGGCAGCGCTGTTCAGTGTCAGCGTGGTAGCGGAAGAGAAGGCGCAGTCGCTGGATCAACTGCTGGATATGGTGAAGCAGGGCAAGATTGCCGAATCAAAAGAGCACAGGGAGAGAGAGGCCCGATTTCTGAAAGAAAAGGCCGCCCAGCAGCAACTGCTGAAGCAGGCCGAGCAGGACCTGGCGAAAGAGGAGGCGAGATCCCGCCAGCTGGAGCAGACCTATGAGCAGCGGGAACTGGAGGTAGCAGCAAAGCGTGAACAATTACAGGAGCGACTGGGTTCACTGAAAGAAATGTTCGGACATTTGACGGCTACCGCGGGGGACTTGCGCGCCAACCTGAGTTCATCCCTGGTCAGCGCGCAGTTTCCCGGTCGTGCAGCTTTTCTCGATGGCCTGATCGAAAAAATGAACAGCGCCACGCAGTTGCCAACCATCGAGGAAATCGAGCGCCTCTGGTATGAGCAACAGCGCGAAACCATTGAAGGTGGCAGGGTGGTCAAATTCAGCGCCACGGTGATCAAGCCGGATGGTGAGCAGGCGGTGCAGGATGTCGTGCGTATTGGTAACTTCAACCTGGTATCCGAGGGGCGTTATCTTGAGTTCCTGCCCAGCGGAGAGAAGATTGCCGAGCTGACGCGTCAGCCCGACAGCGCCTACCTGTCTGCCGCAGAAAATCTGGCGGCCGCGACTTCCGGCTTCACCCGGGTCGGTATTGATCCGACGGGTCCCTCGGGCGGCTCATTCCTCTCGGCATTGATTGACAGTCCTTCACTCGAAGAGCGCTGGCACCAGGGTGGTCTGGTTGGCTACATTATCTCAGGGGTTGGTGCCTTTGCCCTGCTGCTGGCCAGTTGGCGCCTGGTCGTATTGACGGGTGTCAGCGCGAAGGTTAAGTCACAGCTTAAGTCTGACATGCCAAAAAACGACAATCCGCTCGGCAGGGTGCTGGCCGTTGCCGAAGAGAATCGCGGGTCGGGTTATGAGGCAATGGAGTTGAAACTGGAAGAAGCGATTATAAAGGAGAGGCCGGCAATTGAATCGGGACTCAACCTCTTGAAGATTATCTCCATGGTGGCACCGCTGATGGGCCTGCTGGGAACGGTTACCGGGATGATCGTTACCTTCCAGGCGATCACCATTTTCGGGGCCGGGGATCCGAAGGCCATGGCGGGCGGCATCTCGGGCGCCCTGGTAACCACAGTGCTCGGCCTTTGCGTGGCAATCCCGACAGTGTTGATGCACACCCTGGTCAACGGTCGCGCCAAGACGGTGTTGCATATCCTCGAAGAGCAAAGTGCGGGTATCGTCGCCGAGAATGCGGAAACAGCCCGTACCGGCCAATCCGCCTAGAGATCCGGGGAGGAAAAGGTGCTGGCAGTGATAGATACCCTCGCCAATATCCGCGCCTTCATGGCTCAGGGTGGGGATGTATTGTGGCTGATTGCGGCTCTCACCCTGGTCATGTGGACGCTGATTTTTGAGCGTATCTGGTACTACCACGCAGGCGGGATGAAAAGGGATATTGATACGGCCCTGCAACGCTGGCAGGGGCGGGATGAGAGATCTTCCTGGAATGCCCACCAGATCCGCTACGCGATGATTTCGCGGGTGGAGGAAAAGGTCAACAGAAACCGGGACATGATCAAAACGCTGGTGGCACTGGCGCCCCTGCTGGGCCTGCTGGGCACGGTAACGGGCATGATCGAGGTATTCAATGTCCTGGCAGTCAGCGGTGGAGGTGATGCCCGGTCAATGGCAGGTGGTGTTTCCAAGGCGACGATTCCAACCATGGCAGGGATGGTGGCGGCATTGTCCGGTATTTTTGGCAACACTTATGTCAGTCGCAAAGCGGATAAGGAAAACCATCTCTTTGCTGATCACCTGACCCTCGAACACGACTGACCCGGTACAGAAGAGACCTTAGATGGCCAGAAGATCGAAACCCGCTGTTACCGAAGAGAGTGCGATTGACCTGACACCGATGCTGGACGTGGTGTTTATCATGCTGATTTTTTTTATTGTCACTGCCTCTTTTATCAAAGAGCCCGGTATCGAGGTCAACAAGCCGCTCGCAGTGACGGCAGAGGCAAAGAGCAGAGCCAGTATTCTTGTTGCCATCACGAGCAACAACGAGGTCTGGGTGGATAAAAAGCAGGTAGATGCACGCACGATTAAAACGCATATCGAGCGGATGCATGCTGAAAACCCCAGGGGAACGATGGTGATTCAGGCCGATGGTGAAGCCAGTATTGAAATGCTCAGTGTGGTGGCGAAAGCGGCCACGGAAGCAGGCATACCGGATGTCTCCATCTCAACACTGAAGAATTAATGGCCATGAGTGTATTGAGAAATGGCGTGGCAGTGGTGCTTGCGCTGGCAACAACCTTTGGGCTGTTTGCTTTGATGTACGCATTGATAGCATTTGATGCCAGGCCAGCACAGGAAACCGATGAGCGAAAGCTGGCAAGTATTTTTATGCCGGAGCGCAAGATTGAAACCCGGTTTGAAGAAGTGAAACCGGAGAAGATCGAGGTGGCTGCTACACCCCCTGAGATGCCACAGTTGGAGTTTGATCGGCCGGATCTGAACCCGGATCCGCTCAATATGTCGGCTCCTCTGGCGAGACCAAACCTGGACGTGAAGGGCGTGGGTGGCTTCGGGTCCGATGGCGAATATTTACCCATTGTCAAAATCCAGCCGCGCTATCCGAACTGGGCCCTTTCACGCGGGATTGAAGGCTACGTGATTGTCGAATTTACCGTCACAGCCAATGGTTCTGTTCGCGACCCGGTAATCGTGGAACAGGAGCCTGAAAACGTCTTTAACAACGCGGCGATAAAGGCTGTGTTGAAATTCAAGTACAAGCCGCGGGTGATTGATGGTGAACCGGTGGAGGTTAGCGGCGTACGCAACAAGATCACCTTTAAGATTGCTGACTAGCGCGAATAGGCTTATTTATGGGTAAGTGGGCGACAACAGACAGAAGCAGGATCAGGGCGTCGATCGCAGCTATCCTGGCATTGTTGATATGCGTGCTATCGCCTGTAGCCCATGTTGCCGCCGAGGAGAAGCAAAAAACCCAGTACAGGACCAAAAAAACCTATGCCTTGAGCGAGAGGGTTTTCAAGGATTTTGCCAGGGTCCAGGAAAAAACCGAGGCGTCTGACTGGCCGGGAGCCCTGTCAATTCTGAAAGGCCTGGAGAAGTCGAGATCGAGCACCTACTCGAGTTTTGAAAAAGCCAACCTCTGGAATTATTTTGGCTGGGTTTATTACTCACTCGAGGACTACCATGCGGCAATTGCTTACTACGAAAAGGTGCTGGCAGAAGAGCAGCTGAGCGATGCACTGCAGCTTGGCACGCTGTATACACTGGCACAGTTGAAGTTTGTACAGGAAGATTACAAAGGCGCGATCGCCCTGCTGAAAGAGTGGATGACCCTGCAACCCGTCGTCGGTGCTGAACCCTATGCGCTTCTGGCGCAGAGCTATTACCAGCTCAATGAGATGAAACAGGCACTGGTGAATATCAACAAGGCGATTACGCTTTACGAGGAAAAAGGCAAGATACCCAGAGAAAACTGGCTTGTGCTGCAACGCGCGGTCTATTTCGAACTCGATGACAGTAAAAATACGCTCAAGGTGCTTGAAAAACTGGTTAAGCACTACCCGAAAGCAATTTACTGGAAGCAGTTGTCCGGCATGTTCGGTCAGGTTGGCAGGGAAAAAGAACAGCTGCATAGCCTTGAAGTCGCCTACATGATGGGTGCCCTCAACACTGAGAAAGAACTGTTAAACCTGGCCTACCTGTTTCTCGGCCAGGATGCGCCGTATTTGGCGGCAAAGGTCATCGATAGGGGTATAAAGGCCGGGCAGATAGAGGAGACCTCAGAAAACCTGGAAACCCTGGCCATGGCCTGGAGCATGTCGCGGGAGGCCAAAAAGGCCTTGCCGCAAATGGAAAAAGCGGCGTCAAAGTCAGACAAGGGCGATCTCTATGCGCGTCTTGCCGGCATCTACCTGGAGAATGACAAGATCAGTGAAGCCCTGGTCGCAGGCGAAAAAGCGTTTGCGAAAGGTGGCATCAAGCGGGTTGATCAGCTCCATATAGTGATGGGCATTTCGTTGATGAAGAATAAGCAATATGTCCCTGCCATTGAGCACTTTAGCAAAGCGGCCACAGACGAGCGCAGCAAGCGATTTGCCGACCAGTGGATTGCCTACGTCAAAGCGGAAAAAGAGCGGCAGGAAAAACTGAATATATAGGCTGACCCAGCGCAGCGGAACAGAGGTTAACAGTGAGTCACAAAAAGAGAAGGCGGCTTGAAGAAGAAAGCAATGAGATAGACCTGACACCCATGCTGGATGTGGTGTTTATCATGCTTATCTTTTTTATTGTTACCGCATCCTTTGTCAAAGAGGTGGGGGTCGAGGTGGTTCAGCCGCCGGATCAGGAGCAACAGCCGCCAAGTGAAGAGGCTGCCCCCATCCTGGTAGACATAAATGCCAATAACGAAATCTGGATTGAGGGGCGCCGTATCGATTTGCGCTCGGTGCGGGCCAACATAGAGCGCCTGCATGCCGAATCGCCGCAAGCGCCGGTGATCGTGGTGGCAAGCCCAAAAGCTTCAGCAAAGACTTTTGTGGCAGTCGCAGATGCATCCCGGGCAGCCAATGTCTACGATGTTTCACTGGTGCCCGGAAAACAATAGTCTCGAAGTAAGGCTACAGTGGCTTTTCCCCATGTAAACTCTGTTCTCCATTGCTTTTATAACAACTCGATTTCTTTCTGGAGAAATTAAGCACAGGGCAGGGAAACGGCTTTTTGTGTCATGGTGAAAGTGACAAAGCCGCTCTGAAGCGGCTTTGCAAATATGCGCCTTGCAACCCTAATCAGGCATCAAGCATTCGGTGTATTGCGCGATCTGCCACCACCATGATCGGCAACATCACGTGGGTCGAAGCACTGCTTGGCATCACCGAGGCGTCCATAACATAGATATTGTCACCGGTGTGCAGGCGCAGGTTCTGGTCGACAACGCTGTTCTCCTTGGAACTGCCCATGCGGCAGGTGCCCTGGTTGTGGGCAGAGGTAAAAACCGACAAGCCTGGCTCGATGGGAAAGCTCTCAACCTTGTGCAACTCATCGGGGCTGGTCAACAGCGGAAAGGCCTGGTTGGTGAAGCTGATCTGTTTTGCACCGGCGGCAAACAGCAGTTCCCCGCAGCGTTTCATGCCTTCAACCAGGCGCTGCTTCCACTCGGCGGTCATCGTGTAGTCGATTTTTGGGATGACGCGGCCCTGTTCGTTCCACTGATAGCTGATGCTACCCGAGGGTTGATCCGGCACCAGCAGCGCGGTAACTGCTGTCTGGCGCATGCGCCCTGTTAGTTCCTTGTGATCTTTACCAAAGCCGGGTAACAGCACCGAGGGCAGGCCGACAACACCACCCCAGCCTTCCATACGGAAGCCGCGCAGACCCTTCTCTGCGGTGTTGTCGTCAAATTGATCCACGGCGATGGATTGCGGTGCGCCTCGCCACTGGATAATGTCTTCGTCGAAGAAACTGATAACGCCGAGCTGTGGTTGCAGGGTGAGATTCCTCCCCAGTTGGGGCAGGTCCGGCAGCAGGCCCGAACGTGCGAGGATGGCCGGCGAGTGAATTGAACTGGCGGCCAGAATCACGCGTTCACAGTCAATGGTGAGCGGCAGGCGCGGCGTACGCAAGCCCCGCTGCACAACAGTGCAGTGAACACGATAGGTTCCGCCCTGCAGACGTTCGATGCGATCGCAGCGAACATCGGTATAGACCCGGGCGCCCTTTTCGATAGCCCACGGCAGGTAGCTCAGGTTGGTGCCCAGTCGTGCATCGTAGGAACAGCCGACAACGCAGTAGCCGCTGCCGATACAGCCCTTGCGGTTCGATTCCATAACGTGCGAATGCCAGCCTAGCTTCTTCGCCGCAGAGGCCAGCATGCTGTTGTTCTGGTTGATCAGTGATTTGTTGACGCGCCTTTGGTTGATATTTTTCCCGACCCTCGCATAGGACTCCTCAAGACTTTTTTCGGTCCAGTCGGTGGTGCCGGAAAGTTTCTGCCAGTGCTGCAGCACCTCCGGAGGGATGGGCACGCAGTCCGAGGTGTTGATTACAGTTCCACCGCCGTAGCAGGAACCCTGCAAGACACTGACCATGCCATCGCTGGTGGTCTGCTGGCCACCATTGCGATATAGCATGGGGAACATATCTTCTTCCCGCTGGTTGAACTCGCTGGCGACATGGTAACCGCCTTCCTCGATCACCAGGGTATCTACTCCTGCTTCAGCCAGGTGGAAAGCCGCGACGCCGCCACCCGAGCCAGAACCTACTACCAGCGTGTGTGTTTGCAGGTTGAGTGTTTCGTTGATTTCGTGGCCCTGTACAATCATGTCAAATCCTCAAAGCATTGGGCCGTCATAGCCGGTGAATTGCCAGACTTGATCCAGCGTATAAAAGTTAACCATGCAGACGTTCTTGCTGGCGAGAAATACGCCGCGGGACAAGCCGGGTGTGTCCAGCATTGCCTGCAGAACTGCAGCGCGACTCTCGGCATCGAGTGCCGAGAATGGGGAAGACTTGCCAGCCAGCGCCGGCGCCTCGGTTTCGATATAGACTAGTGCACCGCGAAAGCCTGTTGCTACCCGGGGATCGATCCGGTGCAGATAGTCGTCGATATGAACCAATAGTTTGACGTCTCGAGCACCGGGACCAAAGGCTCCACCACTGGGAATCAAGCTGTCTGCCAAGGCGTCCAGTGTTGCCAGTTCGCCTCCGTTCAGAAAGCTTTCCGCCTGCGGTGCGTGGCTGGAAGCAAGGCTAACCGAGGCCAGAGGCATCGCAGCCGCGGCACCCAGCACCTGCAGGGTGCGGCAGAGAAAAGTTCGCCGGGACAGTTCCGGTAGTTGATTTGGATGCATAACCCCCCCCCCTTATTTTTTACATCCTTTCCCGCATCTGTCGTTGTCAGTGCGGCAGTTGTTCTGGTTGCGCCGTCCGCAACTGGTAGCGGGGTCCGGGCTTTTTATTCGACGCTGGCGTAGTAGGCTGCGATATTGGCTTTTTCCTCCTCGCTCAGCTGCGTCAGGTCGAATTCGTGCATGGCGTCGGGAGCCGACATTTCCTCCATGCTTTCCAGTATCTCTGCTGCAGTGTAGCCACTGAAGTCGTCTTCGTAATGGCAATCAACGCAATTGTTGTCAAAAACGTCCTTGCCGGCTCCTACATCGCCTTCTGCCCAGGAGAACTGAAAGACCACTGCCGCCAGCAGTGCAAAAACTGTCTTTTTCATCATACTTGCCTCTCCACTAACCCTACAAAACAACAGTAGCACATAAATTCAAGCGCACAATGTAAAATTGCTTACAATGTTATTACTGCTGTCGATGACGGTTTCCAGAGAAAGCTGTCTGGGCTCTGGCAAGAGACAAATCAGGATTTTCTTGGTCTTTATTAAATGTTGTCTCATAGTCTTTTCCGGGAGCACCTAAAAGACCAGAAAAGCGTCAATAACTCTGCTACTCACAGGCGGGATTACACTTCGCTTTAACAGCTAGGTTGAGGAGTGGAAAGGATGGCGGGCGGAAAGAACAATCATTGTTTTCTTACGCTATCAGTCAGGTAGGGCTGGGTCTGGTCGCTCGCAAAGATGAGCTTATCGCCGCGCGAAAGGCAGGCGATTAAGAAATGAGGTGACAATTGGGATCCTAATTAACCTTCGGCATTATTGGACAGCTAAGGGTGCCGCTAAAGAGCAACTAATGCTTTCAAAAGTGCGCGACGGGAAGTGTTAATCTGTCAAAACCACAGACGCTCCGAATAGGGTACCCATCGTTGTCGAGAGTTCGCCACAAAAAACAGAGAGACAAACAATGAACCCCATATTGTTCATTCATCTGATGGCCATTGGTATCTGGGCCGGCTGCGTCGCCACCGAGGCAGTGCTTGAGCTTGCGCTCGGGAAGGTCCCGCCCGAGCGAAGTGGTCTTGCCGCGCTGCATGCAAAAATCGATCGGTTCGTCGAGCTTCCGGCAATTTTTATTGCCCTCTTGACCGGCGCTTCTCTGTTACACCTCGCCCTCTGGGATCAGCTGCTGATCACCAAGGTGAGCCTGGGCCTGGCCGCTGTGATACTGAACGCCATTGCTGCCTATACCGTCCACCGGCGCCTGCAATGTCTCAACCGCGGAGATATGGCCGGCTATGATGTTTTCAACCGTTGGCACGAACGTATCGGCATCGGTTGTGTCCTCACCATTGCGGGGGCTATTGTCGTTGGCGGCTACCGCATCGCTGCCTGATTCTGTGTTTGAGCTTTTTGCCAGCAACATGGCAATGTCTGCTGCCTTGAAAAAGTCCTTTTACATACCCTGACCCTTCCCCGTTTTCTGCTGTGTGCTCTTGGTCTGGCCGATGGCTGCAGACTTGAGATGAGGTCCGGGGCCATGTAGGGTGCGAACTCTTTACCGGTCAAGAAGAAGGGGAGGGAATGGTTTTATCCTTTGTTTTATTTTTAGTGGGCTTTACTCTTATCGGGCTCTCCTCGGTCGGCAAGAGTCGCGGTACAAAAGCAGATTACTACCTGGCCAGCGGTAATGTCAGGCCCTGGCTTGTCGGCCTGTCTGCAGTAGCTACCAACAACAGCGGCTATATGTTTATCGGTGTTATCGGCTACACGTATTTTGCCGGGCTGTCGGCAATCTGGCTGATGCTGGGCTGGATTGTTGGCGATTTTCTCTCTTCCCTTTATGTCCATCGGCGTTTGCGCGAGGCCACACAGAACAGTCATGAAGTCAGCTATGCCGGCGTCATCAGTGGCTGGCACAATGAGCCGCATCGCAAGCTGCAGCGCCTGATCGGGCTGATTTCCCTTTTGTTTCTGATGAGCTATGCAGCGGCCCAGCTGATGGCGGGTGGCAAGGCGCTACATGTGCTTCTGGGTTGGCCGCTGTGGTCAGGGGCCGTTGCCGGAGCGGTAATGGTCAGCCTTTATTGTTTTGCCGGCGGCATTCGCGCCTCGATCTGGACGGACGCGGCACAGTCTTTTGTGATGATCTTATCGATGGGGTTATTGCTCATTATCGCCGTGCAGAACATTGGTGGTATCAGCGCGGCAGTTGACAGGATGGAGCAGGTTGACGGCTTTATGGACTGGTTGCCGAAAGAGCTGGTCTTCCCCGGATTTATCGGCGGTGGCCTTTTTGTGATCAGCTGGTTATTTGCCGGTTTTTCGGTCATAGGTCAGCCGCATATCATGGTCAGGTTCATGACCCTCGAGGAGGGCGGCAATATGCGTAACGCAAAAGCCTGGTATTACGTCTGGTTCACCCTGTTCTATGCCATGGCCACCGGTGTTGGCATGCTGTCGCGAATTTATCTTGCGGACACCGGGTCTTTTGATTCTGAGCTGGCGCTGCCAACAATGGCACTAGAGTTGCTGCCGCCTGTCCTCGTCGGACTTATTTTAGCCGGAATTTTTGCCGCCACCATGTCCACCGCGGATTCTCTGGTGTTGAGTTGTTCCGCAGCGATTACCCACGATTTGTTGCCCCACCGAATTGAGAAAACCGGGCTGCTTAAACTGGCAACCATCTTTATAACCGGGATTGCCCTGTTGCTGGCATTGTCAAATAACCAGAGCGTTTTCAGTATGGTCATCATGTCATGGTCGGCCCTGGCCAGTGCCTTCGCGCCGTTGTTACTGGTGTTGTGTCTGGGTATGAAACCATCCCAGACCGCCAGTATTGTATCCATGCTTGCCGGATTCCTGGTGGCGATGGTCTGGCGTCAGTTGGGCCTGCATGTAATGGTCTACGAGGGACTGCCTGGCATCCTGTCGGGGCTGTTATCGCTGTTTCTATTCACACGCTACGAAAAGGATAAAGGGACACTGAGTTCTTTGGATGGTGAATGAGCAGGATTGCTTTAAAAGGCGATGAGGGTAAGGGCGCCGGGTTCTCAATCAGGCAACCTGTGATGAGCAAAAATTGATCATATTTTCTTAATCGAAGTGCCCACTTGGTTCACGGCAGTTTTACTCCAGCTTGTGCACGAGGTTATCCACAGATTGTGTGGAAAAGTACTTCGGATACTATCTGTGAACTCGCCCAAGCCGACCAATTCCAGCTCTCTCCTCGGTAGACTTGGGTGGGGGGTATAAACTAGAGTACGAATAACCTGACTTGCCCTGCTAAGGCTTGGGAGTATGCGAGGTTGAGTATGCGACAGCATTTGAGAAGGTGGTAATTTTGCTTTTATTAACCGGCTGAGAGGGAAATAAATCTTTTGATGCAAGCCTCCAATTCCTTGCTGCGTTCTTGGGCATTGCTATTCGCAATTCTTCTGTTGGGCGTCTCTGCTGTTATTTTGCCGGTACTGTTGAAGTTTGAAAACGCCCGTGAAGAGCTCATTCTTGAACGAGAAGGGGTACAGCTCGCAGCGACTGAGGATGTTATTCGTTCAGTTTTTCGTGAGCGCCTGGGCGACATCAAGGTGCTAACCACTTCGCAAAGTATTCGTCGATATTTGAGCAGCGAGGCTGAGCCAGAGCGCGCCGGGATCGTCCAGGTTTTCGAAGCCTTCTGCCGAGCCTATGGGCAGTATGACCAGATACGCCTGATTCAGTCCGATGGACAGGAGTTATACCGCGTCAACTATGCGGAAGGTGAGTGCCTTTCTGCTCCCCATGAAGAGCTTCAGAACAGAGCTCATCATAATTACTTCAGAGAGGCCATGAAGCTGTACCCAGGCGGCTTATATATATCACCATTTGACTTTAATGCTGAGAATGGCGATATCAAGAAACCCCATATGCCCACCATACTTTTTGCTTCACCTGTAACGGGTAAAAGTGGCGAAGTTAAGGGGTTACTGGTGATGAACTACCTCGCTGCCAACCTGTTGGATCAACTCTATCCTCAGTTGTCTTATGGAGATTCTGGCAAGGCTGATACCTATAACTTCCTGCTCAACGAGCAGGGCTATTACCTGAAATCTGAGAAGTCTCCTCAGCGGGAGTTCGGCTTTCTTTCTGGTCGTGAAGAGGAGCGTTTTGGCAGAGACTATCCCTCGGTCTGGCGGGCACTGGAGAAGGGAGAGCGGGTCATCAGGACTAGCGATGGTGTTTTTCTGGCCAAGAGTCTGAACATTTCGGGCGGGGCTTATTACGGAACGGCTGTCTATATCATGGGAAATTCTGTGCGGCAATGGTATGCAGTACGCTTACTAACGAATGAAAATTTTAATAAGACATCACTGTTATTTGGTCCCCAACGCGTTCTTTGGTTCGGGGGCTATCTGCTCACGCTCGCATTGATCAGCTTTCTGCTGGCAGAGCGCAGGCAGTACAACAAAAAGTTTTTTGGCACCATGGAAGAGATGCAAAATACCATGGAAGGTGTCAACAATGCTGAGGTGATGATGCACTGGGTTGATTACGAGACCGGGGACATTTTGCATGTAAATTCCTGCATGGAGAAATTGCTCGGTTTCAGCCAGCGGGCACTATTGAAGAAGCAGATCTGGGATATTGTCCATACCTTTACGGCGGAGCACTTCCAACGCTTGCGCGAGAGAATTGCTAGGGCGGGGCATATCAATATTGAAATGACCTACCTTCGTAAGGGAGGAACCCAGATGCCGGTAGACCTTGCCATAGGTTTCCGCCCCGCCACGGCATTGAGGTCGGCACATTTCGTTATCGTTGCCAAGGACATCTCCGATCGCAAGAAAGTGGAGTTGGAGAAAGAAAAGAGCAAGGCTGCCCTGGCAGAAGCCCAGGAGATCGCGAAGCTGGGAAATTGGGAGCTTGATATTAAAAAGAGCTCGCTCACCTGGTCTGATGAGGTGTTTCGTATTTTTGAAATTGATCCGGAAGATTTCACAGCCTCGTATGAAAACTTTGAAGAAACCGTACATCCTGAAGACCGTGAACGGGTGAACAGGGATTATGAAGATTCCGTTAAAAACAAAACGGATTTCGAGATCGAACATCGCCTGCTGATGCGGGACGGAAGAATCAAGTACGTTGTTGAGAAGGGATACACAACCTATAACAACAGGGGGGCTCCGGTTCGTTCCATTGGGACAGTTCAGGATATTACTGACCGAAAGCTTATTGAAATTGAGCTGGACGAGAAGAAGCAGAATTTATTGATTGCAAACCAGACGCTTGAGTCAAAAGTAGAAAAGCGTACTGCACAACTCAAGGAAGCCCTTGCCAGAGCACAAGAGGCCACTAAAGCAAAAGGCCAGTTTCTGGCTAACATGTCCCATGAAATCCGCACACCCATGGGAGCCATCATTGGCATGACCCACCTGGCTCTGGAAACTGATCAAAAAGAAAAACGGCAACGCTACATTAGGGAAGCACACAAGTCAGCAAAAAACTTACTGGTTATCCTCAATGACATTCTCGATTTCTCCAAGGTTGAAGCTGGGAAGGTCGACCTTGAAATCGTAGATTTCAGTATCAGTGAAGTTATTGGGGATATGACTAGCCTGGTAAAAGTGAAAGCTGATGAAAAGAATATTCATTTCACTACCGAAGTCAGCCCCCGTATTCCCGAGGTGATGGCAGGAGATCCGCTCCGCATAGGTCAGATCCTGATTAACCTGGTCAGCAATGCTATCAAGTTCACGCCTGACGGAGGTTCTGTCTCTGTATCAGCCAGTCTCAGTGAGGAAAACAGCGAGGGGTTGCTGCTTCATTTTACCGTAACGGATACGGGGATTGGGATCTCGCCAGAAAATCAGCAGAAGCTGTTCCGCGCTTTTAGCCAGGCGGATGCTTCCACCACAAGGCAGTTCGGGGGAACTGGCCTCGGCTTGACAATCTCCAAAAAACTGGTTGATTTAATGGGCGGCAAGATCTGGGTCGAGAGTTTCGAGGGGCAAGGCAGTTCGTTCCACTTTACGATTTGGGTCAAGAAATCATTGGCAGACGGGGGCTCGGCCTTTACTCATCAAGAGGGGAAAAACCGTGATGAATATGTTCAGCAGCTTAGGGGTGCTCATATCCTGGTGGTTGATGACAACCCGGTGAACCAGATACTCGCTGTCGAACTGCTCAATATGTATGGCATGAGCGCCGAAACTGCCGAGAACGGCAAAGAGGCGCTTGAGCTGCTTGAAAAAACAAAGTTTGATGGCGTATTGATGGATTGCCAGATGCCGGTGATGGACGGCTACGAAACGACCCTCCAGATCCGAAAGAGGGAATGCGGCAAAGATCTGCTTGTGATTGCCCTGACAGCGAACGCAATGGTCGAGGAAAAAGACAAGGTGCTTGCCGTTGGTATGAACGATTGCCTCACCAAGCCGATCGATGTTGACCAGATGCTGCAGACTTTGGCGAAGTACATCAATTCTGGTTCTAATCCCGGGAAATAATACAGATGCCACTATCCGGCTTTCTGAAGCAGTGTTCGGAAGCCGAGTCGATGACCATCTCGATAACAAGTGCCTGTGCCTGGCCCGTCGCGCAGAATTAATGAATAACATGGCTGATCAGAGCTGATGATTTTTCGGTTTTTGCGCTGGCAGCGGCTCTCCTCGGCGCGGAGACTATACTTTAAAGCTGGCGTGTCTCACGGTTGAAGACGGTGACGCTAAGTCGATTGGCAGTGAATGGGCATCAAAGTTGTCATTGCAAAGATCGGATAGGCAGAAGTGTGTAGCAGCAACCCCCTTCCTGCGGGAACTTTTCTGCCTCTGGCCTCAGTGGTCACGGGCGAGTTGGGGCTGATCTTTTCCTAAAACATAGCTCATAATTTCCATGCTTGCCCGTGTCAGCCTGCAGACTTATCGGCAGCGTAAGCCTTATGGCGGAATAAATTGGATACATCAGTGCACTCAATCCGCCTATGGATCAAGACTTCCTGAAGCATGTGCTGGGCGAGTCTGTACTCAACAATACCGCAAACCAGTATAGCAATCTTGCTCTATGTCAACGGTTCGTTTTTACAGGTGCTGGAGCGCCAGGCGGAAAGCATTGCCAGGCTGTTGATAAAAATATCCCGGGATCCCAGGCACAATTCCGTCAAAAAGATCATTCAGCGCCAGGTTACGGCGCGGAAGTTCGTGAACTGGAGCATGGGGTGAGCCCATCTAAGTGCTGCTGATCTGGATAATGTTGTCGACAGAAACGTTCTTTTTAGTCCGGGCTCTACCTGACGGAATTGAGTGATCCCCTGGTGAAGAAAGTTCTAACCCAGTTTCGCAAGGGGGGGTTGCGGTAGCGCATCTAATAGTTCAGCTTCTCTATGCTGCATCACCTTTCCAGATCAGTAATCAAAGGGGCTGCCTTTCAGTAAGATCTCTGAATTTCTGGAGCTGAAACAATGGCCCCCTGAACAAGTCTCTTTAAGCTTAAGCTATAGATTATGGGTGTCAGTCATAGTCGCCAATAAGTTGGTTTATCCTGGCGGTTGGGACATGTTCCAGATAAGCCGAATCAGTAGTCTCCTGATCAGGCTGCTGATCACAACTTGATTCATGTGATCGGGTAGGCCCTTGGCGCTGCCTGTTTTCAAAGCATGGTTATCCCGGTCACTCGAAAATTGCTGCCAGAATCATCTTTGCTATGATCTAGTAAACATGCTGCGTGAATCACAATGGAAACCCATAACCTGCTACTGCAGCTCTTGATAATACTCGCTGCCGCCCGGGCGACGGGTGAGCTAGTTGCCGCGGTGGGAGTGCCCACGGTCATCGGAGAACTGCTGGCAGGCATTATCATTGGCCCGAGCCTGCTTGGCTGGGTAGAACCCAATGGCCT